>QZLD01000233.1 GCA_004796385.1 Gammaproteobacteria bacterium
ATATATGCTCCCTCTGCTACAAACCAAATGATGATGAAAAAAGCAATGTAAAATACCGTTGCCCTATCTGCCAGAGACCGATTTCATCACTAAGCATGGAAAATGTAATTACTCCGTTTTGGGAGAGGCTACCAAAATTCTTCAGTTACCCAATAAATCCACATACAATATCTTATATATTAGGATTAACTTGCTTATGCATTTTAGGATTATGGGTAATATCAACTAATTTTTTTAGATCAAGATATGCTGCTGATCCATATTTATATTCAATTACTTTAGATGTATTCTACTCAGCAATAATTTTTTTCTACTTAAGATATGCCTTTGGCTCCCTAGATAAGGTATCAAAAGGCTATATTGACACCGAAAATGCCTCAGATGAGTTTGAAATGCCAATATCAGCTCCTTTGCAAATGCTGGGACTAATGGTTGCTGTTTCTACAATTTTATATTTTATAATTGACAATTACATGACTGTAAATATGTCATTACCACAAGAAGAAATTTTTAAAGTTCTTCAAGAAAAAAGAGAGAATGTTAAAATAGGTATTTATATTTTAGGCGGCATTATTTCTGTCTTATGGCCAGCAGTAACAATAATGTTGGCTGGCACAAAAAACCTGCTTCACAGCATTAATCCGATAGCATTATTTATCCTAATTAGCAAAGTCTTTTTCTCCTATTTAGTACTTCTAGCTCTAATAACTCTTATTAATGGTGGCTGGGCAACTGCTTTGTATTATTTTATTAAAGGCGTATTTGCACCAACCCTTATCATTACATTCATAATCACTTTTGTTTCTCTTGCTGCTACTGCTTATTTCTATTTGGTTATGTTCCTCATGATGGGCTACATAATCTATCAGTTTCATGAAAAGTTAGGTTACAAAGTAGAGGTTGATTTCGACAATACAGGGGAAAGCAAAACCCTGGCAAAAAGAGGAAAAATTGATAATGATATTCAGGAAATAAATATCCTTATACAAGAAGGAATGATTGAAGAGGCAAAATCAAGGCTGCTGGAAAAAGTTCAGAAAAAACCCAATAATGAAAAATTACATGAGCAGCTACACAACATGCTGTTAAAGCTTGGTGAATACGAAGGCATGTCGCGCCATGCTCGCAATTATGTTGTCGATCTGTTGAAAAAAGAACGTTTTTTACAGGCTGCCAAAATTTGTGATAACTGTGTAAGGCATGATAAAAAGTTTAATCTATCAGATCCTTATCACTCAATAACTGTTGCAGAAAAAGCCTTGGATGCAGGTTACTATAAAACTGTAGTGCAACTGTTAAACGGTTTTGACAAGAGATTTCCTTCAAATACAAATATGGATAAGGCCTCATTCTATCTGGCAAAAGCGCTTTGTGAAGGCGCCGGCAAAGATGATCTTGCAAAAAAGATTCTGCAAAACGCCATGAGAGCCTTCCCTGCTTCAAAAATCATGGATGAGATGAAACAGTACTATGCCTTTATTTCTAAACTAAAGGGGTAGTAATTAATTTAATTTGGAAGTAGAATCTCTCTTCCAAATTTTAACTTGCCAAGGTGGCGGAATTGGTAGACGCGCTAGCTTCAGGTGCTAGTGGGGGTAACCCCGTGAAAGTTCGAGTCTTTTCCTTGGCACCATCCTAATAAACAATCACTGGAAACAAAGCAAATGGCTCAATACATTTTCACGATGAATAGGGTTGGCAAAGTTGTGCCGCCAAAAAGAGAAATCCTTAAAGATATATCACTTTCATTCTTTCCCGGAGCAAAAATCGGGGTTTTGGGTCTTAACGGTTCAGGCAAGTCCACCCTTCTTAGAATAATGGCAGGAGTGGATACTGATATTTTAGGAGAGGCCAGACCTCTTCCAGGAACAAAAATAGGTTATCTGCCACAAGAACCTCAACTCAATCCCGAAAAAGATGTAAGGGGAAATGTTGAGGAAGGTGTCGCTGAAATCAAACAGATGCTCACTGAGTTTGATGAAATAAGCCTTAAATTCTGCGAACCTATGTCTGATGACGAAATGAATGATCTGCTGGCAAAACAAGCGGCTTTACAAGATAAAATTGATGCTGCCGGCGCTTGGGAACTTGACCGAAAACTGGAAATTGCAGCCGATGCTTTAAGACTTCCACCTTGGGATGCTGATGTCACAAAACTTTCCGGAGGCGAAAAAAGAAGGGTTGCTCTATGCCGCCTGCTGCTATCGTCACCGGATATGCTTCTTCTGGATGAACCGACAAACCATCTTGATGCTGAATCGGTAGCATGGCTGGAAAGATTCTTACACGATTACAAAGGCACAGTGGTTGCTGTTACACATGACAGGTATTTTCTTGATAATGTAGCAGGCTGGATTCTTGAATTGGATCGTGGCCATGGCATTCCTTGGGAAGGCAACTACTCCTCATGGCTGGAACAGAAAGAAAAACGCTTGGAAAATGAAGCAAAACAACAAGCAGCACATGAAAAATCCATTAAAGCAGAACTTGAGTGGGTCAGAAGTAATGCTAAGGGACGCCAATCCAAAAGTAAGGCACGCCTTGCTCGTTTTGAAGAGCTTTCTTCTCAGGAGTTTCAAAAAAGAAACGAAACTCAGGAACTTTATATTCCGCCAGGCCCCAGACTTGGCGATCAGGTTATTGAAGTTAAAAATATTTCTAAAGCATTCGGAGACAAACAGCTTCTGGATAATTTCAGTTTTGCCCTGCCACGAGGCGGGATTGTAGGGATAATCGGTCCAAATGGTGCAGGTAAAACAACTCTATTTCGTATGATGATGGGTATTGAACAACCTGACAATGGTGAGGTAGTAATCGGCTCTACAGTACAACCAGCCTATGTTGACCAATCCAGAGATGATCTTGATCCAAACAAAACAGTCTGGGAAGAAGTTTCCAATGGCTTAGATATTATAACTGTAGGTAAATATGAAATTCCATCGCGAGCATATGTCGGAAGATTCAACTTTAAAGGTTCCGAGCAACAGAGTCATGTAAAAGACCTTTCGGGAGGTGAAAGAAACAGACTCCATTTGGCAAAACTTTTAAAGGAAGGCGGCAACCTGCTACTTCTTGATGAACCGACAAACGATCTTGATGTGGAAACACTCAGGGCTCTTGAAGAAGCATTGCTTGCATATCCGGGATGTGCTGTAGTTATTTCGCATGATCGCTGGTTCCTGGATAGAATTGCTACTCATATTATCGCCTTCGAGGGTGAAAGTAGTGCTGTTTGGTTTGAGGGTAACTATGCTGAATATGAAGCTGACAAAAAACGTAGACTTGGTGATGACGCGCTAAACCCTAAAAGGATCAAATACAAAAAGATTCAGCATTAATCTTTTTGTCACCAATTAAAGTAGCAATAAAAAAGTCCCTTTCGGGACTTTTTTATTAAGCTAAATCAAGACATTATTTTAGCAATAACATTGTTGAAGTTTGATTAATATGTCCAATATATGTTTCGCCATAGGTACTAAAACCTATAGTTGGAATATCGTTAAATAACGCAGCATATGCTTCTGTTTGATCTTTCTGTTCCAGCTCAAGGGTTCGCAGAATACAGTGGAAATTAATTATTCCTTTTGGCTGCCCTACTTCCTGCAGTTTCTTATTCAAATCACTTTTGGTATCTTCAACTATATCTCTCGATTCAAGAACATTAAGCTCCATACCCTCTTTTACTGCACAATAAAATACCATGCTATCGCCCTGAACCTGCTGCGGACTTCTCACATACGGCTCCTCTCCCACAAGCAATCCCACCGGGTTGTGCATGAAAAAATCTGCGGCTTTTTCTTTATCTTTTCCGATAGCTTCCGCATAAGCATCAATGGCAGATTTACCATTAAACTCATGAACCGTTCTTGTTGCTTCATCTACCTTTGTTGGAATAAGATTCTTTTCCGATGTATCAAAACTTTCCGTTTTAAGAATATCAAAACCATTAACCGTTTTAAAAAGAGCAACAACTGCAGCACCATTATAAGCCTTACCATTGGCATGAACCCAGGTTTTCTCA
Source organism: Gammaproteobacteria bacterium (assembly GCA_004796385.1). GTDB lineage: Bacteria > Pseudomonadota > Gammaproteobacteria > QZLD01 > QZLD01 > QZLD01. Next base: position 4,022 of record QZLD01000233.1, read on the forward strand.
AATTTCAGGTCATCACCTGCCGATCCGCCAATAAAAAGCACATCTGTTAAATCACCAATTCGCTCGTTAATATATTCCTCAGAGCAACTCATCCCATCAATAAGAACCAAACCGACATACTTATTAAAGTCCAGATGAGATATCGGCTGATTCAGTTTCTTTTCAAACTCATCAAATGCGGCATTCACTGAATTTGCAGATGTAAGGTCGGAAATAACCTCCATATCTGCAAATTCAATAACTCCTTCTCCTAAAGACATCGCAACCAAGCCTTTTTTGAGCATATGTCCGCTTACAATTTCACCTGCGGTTGAACATCCAATAAGCTGAGAATCAGGAAATGCCTTCTGCATTTCTGCTGCAACCTTTTCCTGATCATAATTTGATGAGACAAAATAGACTACAGCCATTGGCTTGTCATTAATGTTTGCTTTAATCTCTGCTACTGCATCACCAGTAGACTCTGCTGTTGAAAATACGCTATTAATCATTACCAGACTCCTTGCTGTTTTTTAAACTGTCACTCCAAATTCCTGAGCAATATTTTTCAGTTTGGCAATAACATCCGGATCATCCGGAGAGTTGATATCATACTTAGAAGGATTAACCCCTTTCATAACTATTTTTGCCTCTGTTGTGCTTTTTATCAAAGCACTACCTTTAGATCTTTGCTGCAAGATTGAGTCAATCATCTTTTTTATTTGACCGGACATTTTAATCTCCCTGTTTAATGCTTATACAATCCCTAAAACACTCCACATTTTAGCTGGTTTCATAGGCTCTTTCGCATAACTAAGACCCCCACCAATATGGGTTCCAGGAGAGTCTATAATGTTAAACTGCATTGAAAGAATTCCCTGTTTCTGAGAAATGAGAATACTGCTGATAGGAGGCCCCATCATGCTAACATAGGACATCCCCGAGACTTCTACAGCAGTACTTCCTGTTATTTCAGGCAATGTAATCTCACCTTTAATTTCAAAGGTGCTAACTTCTGTATTTTTCTCTGCAAGCTTTGTTATTTCGTCTGTTGCAGATGCTGATTTAGAATCCTGCATTGAATATGTCAGAACACCCTCTGTAATATTTTTTTCATCATCACAAAGTATTAAATTGTAGGTAATGGATTCCATTATTCAAATCTCCTTTTTTAATGAACTGAATTTAATAATAGTTCAAAAAAATGAGATTTAAACTTTTTAAGAATTATATTTACTACACCAGCGGTTATTTAAAAAAAGCGAAGCTCATAACGTTGCATTATCAGTTTCGCTTTTTGTTATACAGATATTTCTTCCGGATATTTTGGCAAAGTTATTTTTCCAAAGGCCATTTGCATAGGGCTATTTTAAGAACGTCGTCTATCCATCTTACCGGAATTATATCAAGTGCTTTTTTGATGTTATCGGGAATTTCAACCAGATCTTTTTCATTTTCCTGAGGAATTATTACTGTAGAGATTCCTCCTCTATGCGCGGCAAGTAGCTTTTCTTTAAGCCCGCCAATAGGAAGAACTTCTCCTCTGAGAGTTATCTCTCCGGTCATTGCAACACTGGCCTTAACTGCAACTTCGGTGAAAGCTGAAACAAGAGCCGTACACATACCAATACCTGCACTAGGGCCATCCTTAGGCGTTGCGCCTTCCGGCACATGAATATGTATATCGTTTTTCTGATAAAACTCTTCATCTGTAATACCAAGCATTTTCGCTCTGTTTCTTACTACGGTCATTGCGGCCTGTATGGACTCCTGCATTACATCCCCAAGCTTTCCTGTATTCACAAGCTTACCCTTACCACCCATAACTGTCGCTTCAATTGTAAGAAGCTCACCTCCTACTTCTGTCCATGCAAGCCCTGTAACCTGCCCAACTCTATCTTCCTCTTCTGCTAATCCATATCTGAACTGTTTTACACCTAGATATTTTCCAATATTTCTGGAGTTTACCTTTACTGTCTTTTTGCTATCGTTTAGCTGTATATCTTTAACTACTTTGCGACATACTTTGGATATCTCTCTATCCAGATTTCTAACTCCGGCCTCCCTTGTGTAGTATCTTATAATATCCCTGATAGCACTTTGATAGATCTCAATCTCTTCATTTTTCAGGCCATTTGCCTTTTGCTCCTTGGGAACAAGATATTTTTCTGCAATATTCAGCTTTTCATCTTCGGTATATCCCGGAATACGAATAACTTCCATTCTATCAAGCAGTGGACCAGGGATATTCATGCTGTTGGCAGTTGCCACAAACATTACATCAGACAGATCAACATCAAGCTCCATATAGTGGTCGTTAAATGTGTTATTCTGTTCAGGATCAAGCACTTCCAGCAATGCAGATGCCGGATCACCCCTGAAATCGGAAGCCATTTTGTCTATTTCATCAAGAAGGAATAGTGGGTTGCGGGTTCCCACCTTGGATATATTCTGAATTATTTTACCCGGCATTGAGCCTATATATGTTCTTCTGTGCCCACGAATCTCGGCTTCATCTCTAACTCCGCCGAGAGACATTCTGACAAATTTACGATTTGTTGCTCTGGCTATTGATTGTCCAAGCGACGTTTTACCGACCCCCGGAGGCCCTACCAAGCACAAAATAGGCCCTTTGAGTTTGTTAACCCTCTGCTGAACAGCAAGATATTCAAGAATTCTCTCTTTTACTTTTTCCAAACCATAATGATCCTCTTCAAGAACATCTTCTGCTCTTTGCAGATCACGCATTATCTTAGATTTCTTTTTCCACGGCACATTTACAAGCCAGTCTATATAGTTGCGAACAACTGTTGCTTCTGCTGACATCGGCGACATCATCTTCAGTTTATTCAGTTCATTATTCGCCTTCTTTTTCGCCTCTTTCGGCATTCCTGCATTTTCTATTTTTTCAGTAAGCTCTTCTACTTCATTGGGAACATCATCCATCTCACCCAATTCTTTCTGAATCGCTTTCATTTGCTCGTTCAGATAGTATTCACGCTGACTCTTTTCCATCTGTTGCTTAACTCTACCACGAATACGTTTCTCTATCTGTAAGACATCTATCTCCCCTTCGACTAATTTCATCAGGTATTCAAGACGCTGCTCTATCTCTTCTATTTTCAGTATGTCCTGCTTATCTTCAAGCTTGAGCGACATATGAGCTGAAATTGTGTCTACAAGTCTTTCAGGATCATCAATACCGGAAAGGGACGATAATATTTCAGATGGCACTTTTTTATTAAGTTTTACATATTGATCAAACAGAGTCAGCAAAGAACGAACAAGAACTTCTACCTCTTTTGTCATTTCCTGTTCAACAGTAATTATGCGAATATCTGCTGAAAAGAAATCGTCATGATCAAGAAGACTAACAATCTTAGCTCTTCTCGAACCTTCAACTAAAACCTTAACTGTGCCATCAGGCAATTTAAGCAGCTGCAATATTGTTGATAACGTTCCTATATCGTATATATCTTCAGTTCCGGGATCGTCAACATCCGCTACTTTCTGTGCGACCAGCAGTATTTTTTTATCTGCTGACATCGCTTTTTCAAGAGCTTTTATAGATTTGTCCCGCCCTACAAAAAGCGGTATAACCATATGAGGATAAACAACCACATCTCGCAGAGGAAGTACCGGTGCGTCAGTTAACATTCCTCTTTCATCCAAAATCATCTTTTCATGATTCATCTATTTGGCTCCTGCAAAATTCTTTTCATTATGTCTTAGCATTCATATACCCTGAATATTTAGAAAATCGTGAAATTATTTAAAGATATTTGGGTATTGCATTTATTTTTTCAATATTTATTGGCAAATAAAGTTACTAATATGCTAAAAAACGCTCTAAAACGGTAAAAAAACCAACTCATCCCCCTATTCTAGCGGATTATTTACCCATAAAAAGCATTAATTGGCAATATTGAAATTAATTTATTATAAATTCCCTATCATTTTTGCATGTTCAAATAATGCGGAGTACGATATTTATTTAAAATAAACAGTCCACTGCAGTGCTTCATTACAGATAGCTATCAACCCTTCAGGATATACACCAAACCCCAAAACAATAAGACTATTAACGCCCAACAGAATTCTAAGCTCCGAGGTAGATAGCGCCCCCAATACACCAACCGGCTGTCCTTTAAGCATTAACCATATTACTTTCAGATATGGATATGCACTTAATACTGCGATAACAATAAAAGCAATTGCAATATTATCCATTCCGGATTCAAAAGATGATCTAATCAGCATAAACTTTGCATAAAAACCGGCTGTACCGGGAAAACCTGCCATCGAGAGCATTACCAGCAACATAATTATTGCTATCCATCTATTCTTTTTATATAACCCTGAAAAATCACTAAGAGAGCCTGTCTCCTCCCCTTTTTTTCCAAGAAAAATAATTATCCCATAAGCACCTGCAATCATAATTGAATAGGTTACTGTATAAAACATTGCTGACATATAACCTTCACCACCAGCCTCAATACCACTACCTATAATAAACCCAAGAATCATAAAACCAACATGATTAACTGTTGCATAACCAAACAATTTCTTTAAATTAGAAGCAAAAAATGAGAAAAAACACCCTGCAATAGCTGCTGTTAATGCCATTATTGTCAGCATCGACTGCAAATAAGCATGGATATCTGAGAAAGTCACTGTAAAAAGCCTTATAGCCACAGAAAACGCTGCAATTTTAGGCACGGTTCCGGCAAAAAGTGTAACAGCTGTAGATATACCCTTATAAATGTCAGGAACCCATACATGAAAAGGAACAGCGCCTAATTTAAATGCCCCTCCAATAGCAAGTAAAATCATACCTATAGCTATAAATTTAATATTTTCACCATCAACATTAAGGTGCCTCTTCATTTCATCTATATCAAAACTACCTGTATTGGAATAAATCAGATAGATTCCTATTAAAATTAATATTGTTGAAAATATGCCTACCGTATAATACTTAATTCCTGCTCCTGTTGATGACTGCACCTCCCTTGAATATACAACAAGCGAATATACCGACATTGAACATATCTCCAAACCAAGATATATAACCAGCATATTATGCCCGGACACCATTAGCATCATTCCAAATATAGCCGCATGCAGAAATAAAAAATATTCAATCCTCATCAGCTCTCTTTCTGCAAGATATTCTCTTGAATAGACCAGTACAGTAACACTGAGAAAAAGAATAAGAATTTTATTAATAGCTGCAAAAGCATCAATTAAAAAAATATTATTAAATACAGTTTGATTTGCGCCTATTTGCATAAAGAATGTTATAAATATTCCAGCAGTTATTACAACGAGACTGCTCCAATAATAAATATAGGCTGCTTTGGCTACTCCCCTGCTATTTTCATACAACAGTTTTATTGTAAAAAGCCCTATAATTGAGGCTAAAATAAAAATCTCAGGAATAATCAAAAATATCTGATCGCCCATAATCTTTCCTTTGTGTGCTTGCAATCTTGCAATAAGTATAGCTGCTATTTTTTCACTTTCTTGCCATAGGTTTTTAACACTTATCCTCGCGGATGATGCTCGCTGTGTATTTCCTGCAGCCTAGCGGTTGCTATATGTGTATATATCTGTGTTGTAGATAGATCACTGTGCCCAAGAAGCATCTGCACAACGCGCAAGTTAGCACCATTATTAAGAAGATGAGTTGCAAATGAGTGTCTGAGTGTATGTGGAGAAATATTTTTTGTTATTCCGGCCTGAAATGCGTGTTTTTTTATTATGTGCCAAAAAGTTTGTCTGGTCATACCCTTCCCCCTTCCTGAAAGATAAAAATAATCTGACTTTTTTCCTTTTGCCAAAATCGGTCGAGACTCAGTAAAATAT
>QZLD01000084.1 GCA_004796385.1 Gammaproteobacteria bacterium
CTATTTATTAAATAAAACCATTAATAAATACTTGTGCCTTCAATTTCAAAAACAGGATATCTATTCTGATCATATGTTACAAATGCCACTCCTGCAGCACTGCCCTTAATATTTGCTTTGCATTTCACCTTATAAGCCACCCTCTTTTTCGGCTTCAGTATTGGTGTAGCTAAAAACCCAATAGTTTCTCTTTCCTGCTGATATTTAGCTCCATTTGGAGCTTTAGCAGATACGAAAGAGCACTGTTTTGGCAAATAGAAACCTGTTTTAATATTCGTAGCGGCAGCACTGCCTCTGTTTGTTACCTCTATAACATAAGTGGTTTCCTGCCCGGTTTTAACAGGGTCTTCTGTATCATAAATGCCAACCTTAACGACGGGAGCGCCAATAATTTTCAACCTCAAAGAGCCTTTTTTTAAGGCTTTAGAGTTTCTTACAATTTCTGCCCGAATACTGTAGCTACCTTTAGCCATACCTATAGGTGAAATTTTTACTTTAACCTCATTAACGGGTTTTAAATTGACATTACTGCTTTTAAAAGCTAAAACAAAATTCTTCTTGTCAGGACTTTTTGTTACACTCCCTTTTTTACTAACCCCAAGCACATTAAAACTGCCCGGGACGTAGATTTTTAGGGTATCGCTTCTTCTAAAATCCGGCACTTTAATTGTATAGACATACTCCTTGTTAGCCTCTAATATTTTTGCCCCCTTTACCTCAATATTAGATGCAAAGCTACTCAGAGAGACAAAAACAAGCAATACAGCTGCAATTCTTATAGGTTTCATTTTTAATCCTTTAAGTTTTAATTTCTTGTATATAACGAATTATGCGTATTTATGAAATATGCGGGTTAAGAACCAGATAATTAAATCCGGCTACTGCATGGTCTCCGGCCCTTTTACACAGTCCGCCACTGTAAAAATCACATCCACATCAATCTTGTCGAACTCGTAATCCATGCCGCAATACTCGCATTTAATACTGATATTGCCCTTTTCTTCAAGCAGACGATATACATCTTCACCGCCGATTGAGCGCAACACCCCCTCCAGTTTTTCGCGGGAACAGGTGCATTTAAAGCGATATTCCTGTGCAGGAAAAAGCCTGACATCCTCTTCAGAATAGAGTCGGTTAAGAATATCTTTTACATCAAGGCTGAGGATCTCTTCCGTAGTAATGGTATTGGAAAGAATAGTAACTCTGTCCCAGGCATCTTCGTCTTCAACTTCTTTTGAAACAGCGGTTCCCGGAAGGTGTTGCAACATGAGCCCTCCGGCAGAATCTTCATTGCATCCTAACCAGACTCTGGTATCTATCTGCTCTGATTTGCGGAAGTACTCTTCTATTGAATCTGAAATTGAATCACCATCAAGATCAACTATCCCCTGATAGCGCTCGCCATCATCTTCAGGCTCTATAGTGATCGCCAGATGTCCTTTACCAAACATATCTGCCAGACTCTGCCCGCTATCAACCTCACCACTCCAGTTTATCAGCCCGCGGATATCACCATCACTATTGCACTGAACCAGCAGCAGCGAAATTACTCCATCTCCCTGCGCCTGAATGGTAAGCCTGCCGTCAAACTTTATGGTTGCTGCCAATAGTGCAGCTGCTGCCATAGTCTCTCCCAATAGCTTTTTCAGCGGGACCGGATATTCACAGCGTGACAGTGCCGCCTGCCAGCAGTTATCAAGCTGCACCAGCTCGCCTCGGATATTTGATTTTTCGAAGATAAACCGATGCAGAGCATCAAGATCTCGTTGCTGACTTCCCATACCTACCCCGCCAGTTTCGCCTTAAGCAGTTTACTAACTTCAGCAGGATCAGCCTGACCTTTAGTCGCCTTCATTACCTGCCCGACAAAGAAACTAAAGAGTTTCTCCTTACCCCCGCGATACTGTTCAACTTGCCCCGGATTATTGGCAATAATCTCGTCAATCAGCGGCTCAATGGATGATGTATCGACAGGTTTCCAACCGTATTTTTCTACAATCTCGTCGGCGCTCCCTTCCCCACTCCAGATCTTTTCAAAGACATTTTTAGCTATCTTGCTGGTTACCGATTTATCGGCGATCTTTTTCAAGAGTCCTGCAAGCAACTCCGGTGTTACCGGCGACTCTTCAATCTCAATCCCATCTTTGTTAAGCGCTGCAGCAAGATCACCTGTTACCCAGTTGGCGGCCAGTTTGCCCTCGCCACTGGATTTCTCCAACAACTCTTCAAA
>QZLD01000075.1 GCA_004796385.1 Gammaproteobacteria bacterium
TATAACGCTCACCATGACCACCAATGAATGCCAGAATTTTTCGCTCCTGATTGTGCATTTTAATCAAGGCATTGGTAATCTCATTTTCGCGGGGATTGGTAATATGACGACTACGCTGCCCATAACTAATTATCATCTCCCCCTCTCTCTGAATACCGTTATCTCTTACCTCTTTTGGAACCAGCTCAGGATTAATAAAATGCAGTTCAATATTCTTTTTGTGTTGTTTATAGCCATCGATAACCGTTTCCACAGCCTGCCTTATGCTGCTGTTTTTACCAACATATGCCTTCACCACTATTGTTTCAGGCATCTTCTTCAGTATGGCAATGCTCTGCTCTGATATGGTGTTATTTGCCTGTGAGCTGACATCGCGGCGATACTCATTTTCTATAGCAACATAGTATAAAAGAATCCCCCCTCCGAGTATTGCTACCGTTAAGAACAGGGCTTCGATATGCAGGAACATTTTAGATCGTCTGTTTATTTTCATAGATATGTTTTTGATATGTTTAATAGTGGATTAATAACGCAATCTTTCTGCATCAAAACGCCTTATGGATAGCAGGATAAATGCTGCTGTAAATATAACAAAATAGCTAATATCGCTGGTGCGAATTATCCCTTTTATCATTGTGCCGAAACGCTGAGGAGTTGACGCGTAATACAAAACTTTACCGATAGCGCGGTTTAGCTCCGTATCTGGATAGCTACTTACATCAATATCCAACTCCCAGAAGAACCGAATAAGGGCAAATGCAATTATGGCTGCAATTATTGGTGTTTTAGTTAATGTAGAAAAATACATGGTTGCCGCAGCCCAAAGTGATAGCAGCAAAAACAGAGATATAATTCCGGAAAACAAAACCCCCAGATCCAGTTCCACATCAAATCGCAAAAGGATAAGCATGGAAAAGAGCAACATCAGAATAACCAGCAGAAACCCTACAATACCTAAATACTTTCCGACAACCATTTCCGCTGCGGATATTGGCGATGACTGCAACAACCCCAATGTGCCGTTCTTTTTTTCATCGGCAAATATATTCATGGCTATGATCGGAATAATCCACATATAGAACTCTGAAATAAAGGCGATTGTGTGCACGATCACAAGATCGGTAACTCCAGGAGGGTTGGTATATTTATGCATCTGCGGCTGATATTTATCCACATACAGAACCAGATATTCTATAAACATATAGCTGGCAACAGCTGTAACAATTGCCAGCGCACTCCAGCCCAGCGGGGACTTAAAATATTTCTTCAGCTCATGTCTTGCGATACTTAGTATTACCATTTACTGCCCCACTAATATCTTGTCAGATTAAGGTAAACTTTTTCAAGATTTCCCTTTACATCATACATTTCACTTAACAACCACTTATGCTCACAGGCAGCCTGCAGCAGTAGACCGCGATCTATTTCGGAGGCGCCATTATCTATGTATACACAGGCTTTAGAGTCGATAACAACCTCCTTTTTGCCAGGTAGAATATCAAGCTCAGACTCACTCGGAAGCTCATCAAATACCAAGCAGAGCTTTCTCTTCTGCGACTTAATATCATCGGCCCTGTAGACGATCTCACCTTTATTAATTATCTGCACTCTATCGCAGATATTCTCTACCTCAGGAAGTATATGGCTGGAAAAGATTATGCCGACATCATCCTTTAAAGAGAGAATCAGCTCACGCACGTCTACTATCTGCCCGGGGTCAAGCCCGGCTGTCGGCTCATCCAGTATCAGTATTTGCGGTTTATGTATAATTGCCTGAGCCAACCCAACCCTCTGACGGTACCCTTTAGAAAGATTACCAATAAGTCTGTTAGCAACGTCATGCAGCCCGCACTTTTCAAGAGCCTCGGTTACATGCAGAATAAGATCTTTCTTTTCTACTCTTTTGAGTTTTGCACAATGGGTAAGGTATTCGGTAACAGTGTCATCAAAATAGAGATACGGAACTTCAGACAGAAAGCCAATATGCCTTTTTGCCTCTTTGGGTTTTGCCAAAAGATCAATTCCTGCAACGGAAATCTCTCCGGCTGTAGGTGCAAGAATACCGCATAAAATTTTCATTGTGGTTGATTTTCCTGCGCCATTAGGCCCAAGAAAACCCAATACCTCGCCCTTTTTCAGAGAAAAATTAATATTCTTTACCGCATACTGCTTACCAAAGCGTCTGACCAGCCCTTTTACATCTATTAATTTGTTCTCTTCTTCCATTATTATCTTTTCTTATTCCCTACATTATTTTAAGAGACTACAGGGTTTGAGTTCTTTTAGTCAATAAAAAACGGCTCAGCAAAAACTGAGCCGCTAATACCGGAGCCACTTTAACTTATGGCTCTACCACATACTCTCCCGGAGCCTCGCAAATAGCTTTATATTTTCTACTGCCAACCTTAAGTGCAGGCACTTTATCACCGCACTTTTCGTTTAGCCATTTAGTCCAGTCATCCCACCATGAACCTGCCTGTTCTTTCTGTGCAGCCAGCCATTCATCGGCATTTTTGAATTTCTTTCTATCCATATCTCCAGCCCAGTACTTTCTTTTAGGTGGTTTTACAGGCGGGGAGATAATACCAAGAATATGTCCGGAGCTACCCAAAACCTGACGTACAGGTGCGCCAACATCACTTGAAGTTTTAAAACATTCACGCCAAGGGGTTATATGATCCTGCTCTGCTGCCACATCGTAAAGCGGCTGTGTAATCTTGCCCAGATCCATTTTTCTGCCCGCCAGAACCAACTGATCTTTCTTAACAAGAGCGTTGTTTATATAGAACTCGCGCAGGTAGAATTTATGCATCTCTTTAGGCAATCTGGTTGGATCTGAATTCCAGTAAAGCAGATCGAAAGCATCCGGCTTCTGCCCTTTCAGGTAGCTGTTGACAAAATAATTCCAGACCAGAGAATTTGACCTCAGTGTTCTGAATGCGGCATTCATTTTGCTGCCATCCAGATATCCATCTTTTTCCATCTCACCAGCCAGCATATCCAGGGAATCTTCATCAAGGAAGTTTTCTATCTCTCCCGGATTGGAAAAATCTGTAAGCGAAGCGAACAAGGTCCAGTGCGCAACCTTTTTAACCGCATTTTTATCCGGATTGGCATTCATCCACGCCATATAGGAAGAGAGAGCAGTTCCGCCAATGCAGTAGCCCACAGCATGAACCTGATCTACACCTGCCAGTTCAGTTACAACATTTGCAGCAACATCAATACCTTTGGTTAAATAATCCTCAAATTTAGTATCGCCAAGCTCTTTAGGCACGTTTCTCCAGCTTATCAGGAATACCGAGAATCCCTGAGAAACCAAGTAGCGCATCATGCTTTTCTTCTCATTAAGATCCATAACATAGAATTTATTGATCCACGGTGGAACAATAAGTATAGGGGTTTTGCTGACATCTTTAGTTGTCGGCTCATACTGAATCAATTCAAACAGGTCGCAGCGATAAATAACTTTTCCCGGTGTAGTTGCCAGATTTCGGCCAACCTCAAAGGCACTTTTATCAACCATGCTGATATCATTGCCTTTCATATCCTCAGAGAACAGTTTCAGACCTTCAATAACGCTCATGCCATTGGTCTCTACACAGCGATTAATTGCCTCAGGGTTAGTCCAGAAATTATTACTTGGTGAGATGGCATTAAAGAATTGATTTATCCAGAAAGATGCTTTTCTTTTTGTATGTTTATCCAGATCAGGGGTCTCATCAAACATCTCTTCAATAAAGTGACTTGAGTATAGGAAAGACTCTTTAATTACGTCGAAATAGAGATTTGCCGACCAGCTTTTATCTTTAAAGCGAGGGTCTTTGCACTCTGATGTTTCAGTGTCCATACCGAAAGAACGGCGAAGAAAATGGAGTTGCAGCTCGCTAAGTCCCGTCAGCCAGGCCTGATATTTTGCAGCGCTCTCCTGAGGTTTATTAAGCCAGGCCATTTGCGCTTCCATAATAGCCTTACCAATTCCCATTGGGTCTAATATTTTCTGCAACGGGTTTTCCGACTGATCAAAACTATATCCCATCAACTTCATTACTTTTCTCCATTTATTAACTACTAAAATTCCTGATTAATTGTAGTATATATCCTGATAAATACTACTACCCTGCGGCAGGCATCGGCATTCCAAAATTAAATGTTTGATACAACATATAACCGCCATATGAAACCAGCACTAAACCGCTAATTATATTTACCGCTTTCTGATATCCTGAAATCTTTATTATCTGTTTTCTTAGACCATGAGAAGAATATGAAATTAATAACATAGGAGCAGCAAGCCCAGCCGTATATGCACAAAGCATAAATAGTCCACTTTTAAGACTTGTCTCTTTTGCTAACATTAAACTTACTGTTGTTAACTGCGTTCCTGTACATGGCATCCATATCAGCCCCAATGACAATCCTATTAAATATCCTGACAAAATCCCTTTAGGATTATAATTACTCATGCCTGAAAATGCTGTTATATATTTGAATACATTAATATTAAGCATCATCATAATACCGAAAACAATAACCACCCCAGATACCGCTCTCTGGAAAAAGAATACATTTCCGGCAAAAATATTAATAGAAAGACTTGTAAGAATAACTATAGCGTTGAAGGAAGTTACTAATCCTAAAACCACAAGTAAAGGTCTAAGCTTGTGATCATCTGCCGTTCCAGTTAATAAAATCGGCAGTATTGGCAGTATGCAGGGCATCAATACACTTGAAAGCCCCGCAAGAAACATAACTGAGGCTGAAATCTCTGCTTCCATTTTTAAAAATCGACTCCGGAAAGCAGAGCCTCTTCACTTTGAATACCCGGATTAAATGTTTTATATACATCTCCATTAGTATCAAGAATAATTATTGAAGGCAGCATTCTAACCCCATAGCTATTATATGCCATTCTGCTCATTGGGTCGGTGGTTTTCATGTAAACGATGTCGACTTTCTTCTCGAGTTTGTCGGCAATTGAATTTATTATTTTATCCTGAGCTATACAAGGCCCACCATTAGGATTCATAAAAAACATCAGGGTGCCTTTTTTTACCTCTGCCACTTCAGTAGTAGTGGTTTTTTCTTCTGTTTTTTCAGCACTTTTAGCCACATCTACAGGTTTGGTTTTTTCTGCTTGTTTTTTAGGCTCTTCAGCAATTTTCTTTTCCTGCTGCTGTTTAGCTTCTGTCTTTTGTTCTGTTTTCTCTGCTTTTTCTTTGCCATTTACCTTGGCAGAATCCCCCTTATCACTGCATGAAAAAACCATCGCAGCAGAAAAAACCAGCACAATCAGACTTCTTATGGACATTATGA
>QZLD01000050.1 GCA_004796385.1 Gammaproteobacteria bacterium
AAATCTTCGGCTTTTATTACAAAAACCCCGTGACCGCCATTTTCGAACTCAGGCCAAAAGAAGTTATGCTGCGGAAATTCGCGCATTAATGCCTCGCATGAGTTGCCTACCTCTACAACCAGAAGCCCGTCTTCTGTTAAGAAATCTTTCGCCTGTTCAAGGATTATTCTGGCGAAATACAAGCCGTCGTCACCTGCGGTTAAGCCAATTTCCGGTTCGTGACGAAACTCTTGCGGCAGGCTGTCCATATCGGGTTTATCTACATATGGCGGGTTGGAGATTATAAGGTCGTACTTTCTGTTTTTGTCGAGGTTGCTGAACATATCCGACTTTATTATGGAGACAAAAGGCTCGGTACCGTGTTGACGGTTATTTTTTTGCGCCACTTCTATGGCATCTTCACTGATATCTACAGCATCAATCTCTGCGCCCTCAAAATAGTAGGCGCAGGCAATAGCTATGCAACCGCTACCGGTACACAGGTCTAGTATTCTTTGTGGATAGCCGCCCCCGATCCACGGTTCAAAACCTGCGCTGAGCAGTTCTGCAACCGGAGAGCGCGGCACCAGTACGCGCCCATCCACATAAAAACTTAATCCTGCAAACCATGCTTCGTTGGTTATATATGGCAGAGGAATTTTTTTGATGGCGCGTTTTTCCAGAAACTCAGCGACTCTTTTTTTCTCAGAACTCAATAGCAACGCATCCCAGAAGTATTGATCAAAGTCAGGTTGCAGATTTAGTGCTGCCAGCACCAGTGCAATTGCCTCGTCTTTATAGTTTGTTGTGGCGTGCCCGTAAGAGAGATTCTCGCCTGCCAGCACCGATGCTGAGAAACGAATAAAATCTTTAATTGTGTTAAGCCCTTTTATTGCTTCTGCATACATTGGTTTACCGCTTGAGGTTTAAAAACAGAGCGCCATTGTAAAACAGCAGCCTATTTAGCTCAATTAAAATAGGCGCTTAAGACAAAGCAATTAATTAATTGTTTCCTTAAAAGACTGAAGAATCTGCGGTATAGTGCCGACTATGACAAATCAAAAACCAATAACACCAGATACAAAACGCCTTGAAACCCTTGAGACTGCATTTAAGGAGTTTCGTCTCTATTTTTCCGAAGAAAAATCATCGGCCAAAAAGTGGCTGCTATTTAAACATCAGTTCAGAAAATACTATTTTATGTTGCCGCCGATATGGCGTGTAGCATTAAGAATACCCAGCTGGAAAAAAAGAATTCCTTTTGATTTTGTCTCTACAGGGGCGGTTCGTTCCGGCACATCGTCGCTTTCCAGTTATATCTTTCAGCACCCATGCGTTGTACTCCCACTGGCAAAAGAGATTCTAACGTGGCATAAAACAAGCATTCTTATGGCGCAGTTGCCTCATAAAAAAGAGAAGAAAAAAATACTGAACCGATACGGTGCTGCTCTTTGCGGCACAGGCACACCAGTTGTTCCGTCTATGGCGTGGCCTCATGTAGCGCAATCTATTAATCCCGATCTTAAAATAGTAATAATTCTTCGCAATCCAACTCAGCGGGTTATTTCGCAATGGCGCTGGGACAGAATGGTTGGCAAACAGTTATTCTCCGATCCACTTACAAAATTTTTTCCGGATTTTGATGACCATATGCTTGAGGAAATTGCTAACCACAAATACGGTAACGGCTTTAGCCTGATTAGTGGTGCGGTTAAACACAGCTATCTGGCGAACAGCATTTACCTGCCATTTATAAAGAAGGTAAGAGCTATTTTCGGCGAAGAAAATATTAAGATCATTTGTGCGGAAGAGTTTTTTAAAAATCCACTACCAATAGTTAAAAATGTTTATAGTTTTCTTGGACTACCTGAATATGATCCAATTGAAATTAAGGAGACCAACCCATCTTTTCCGGTAACCATTTCTGATGACACCGTTAGCAAGATCAGTGAATTTTTCAGGCCATTAAATGATGAGTTGTATGAATATCTGGATAAAGATTTGGGTTGGGAGTGATATAAGCTGCTTTGTTATAACAGAGCCTGCCACTTCTGCATAATTCCGTAGATTATCTCTGCGGTTATCCCCCAGATCACACCTGCTTTTGTACGGTAGATAATTGCTCTGTGCTGCTGCACTCCCCAACTGTTGTGATACTTTTCCGGCAGACCAAGCTCTTTTGCCGGAAAGGTTTCTATTCGGACACCACCATCATAATCATATGGTCGCATTTCTACATTGATTTTGTACTCTTCAATATTTTCACTAACAAAAAAATCTATTGGCACGATAAAAACCTTGTCAACCTCCTCCCTATTTATCTGCAACTCTGCAAGATTTTTAATATGGAGAATACCAAGATAGCTCTCAACAATAACACCTGTTGGCGAAACCAGTGTATCCAGCTGCCTTAATAGTTCGATATTTTCCGTAGCAACCCCTAGCTCTTCATAACTCTCACGAATAGCGGTATCACGAAGAGTTTTGTCTAACCCGTCATCAAAACCGCCTCCGGGAAAACATATCTCTGATCCTTGCCTTATATCCGGAGATCTTACCTGAAAAAGAAAATGCCATTGCGAATCAATTTTCACAAGAGGAACCAGAACCGCACAGTTGAAATAACGCTCTCTTGCCAGAATATCCGGCTCTTGCGGAATAGCTTGCAGCAATTTTGTAATTTCATCCATATTGAAATTACCCTTCGAAAAGCATCTGCTCAACAAGAGGCTCTACACTAAATACTTCTCCAGATGAAAAGCGTCCTTCAAGCTCATAGGCCATCTTTTCTAACGGAGCATTGTCATAACCAAACGTCAGAAGCTCTTCGATGTATCGTTCAATAAATGCCTCTGCACCAAGATAATGCCACTGTAAAACATGAATTAATTCATGAAAATGGATACCCAGATCATTACTGTGATCTTCTCGAATAAAATAGGTATCCTTATAGGTAATTGCAGAAACATTCATATCTATATACTGAGCTAATTCCGAACCTCTTGTCTCTGGCATATCAGGCATAGGCGCATTATCAACCACGACATAATAGCTCTCTGAGAGTGTAATCTTATCGAAGTAATTCTCCAACTCAGGGTAATCATTAAAGCAGCTTTTTCTCTTTTCAGCATGCTCTGAAATCAATCGATCAACCCATAATTCCAATGTATTCACTAACTGTTTTTTATCCATAAAACCAACCTGATAATTTTACTATAGTTTTAACTTCCATCTATGTTCAAATTCTACACCAATAAAAACATAGAGGCTATTAGACTCAATTTATGT
>QZLD01000028.1 GCA_004796385.1 Gammaproteobacteria bacterium
GGCTCCGGCAGCAAGAAGCTGTTTTACTATCTCCGGTTGCAGATATTCAACAGCATAGAACAGCGCAGTTTTTTTGGATGAATTACTGATTTTGTCAACAACAGCTCCATGTTTTAGTAGCAGTTTTGTTCCATCGGTAAAGTCAAGTTCAGCGGCAAGTTGCAGTGGGGTTTTATAGTCAGATGTTAATGCCTCGATATCTGTTCCCTGGCTAAGAAGATGCTGGTAATTTCGCTATGTTTTTGTTGTATCGCAATGTGTAGGGCAGTTAAACCATATTGAGAATTTGTGCCCATGCCTTTGTGTTTATGGTAGGCATTGAGAATAAAATTAGGCATACCTTTGCTGACTCGTTTTACCTCTTCAATATTGTTTGATTTGATCGCGTCGATAAGCTACTGATTTCAGTATTCGCAATACCAAAAGTTGCCAAAAACGCACAAAATTAAAGCGGGTATCATGTAAGTTATCTTTTTCATGGTTTGACTTTTTCTTGCAGCCACAGATAAACATCTTTAGCGACTTTGTTCCAACCCGGTTCCAGCATCAGCATATGGGCGTGGTTATCATATTCTTTTAGTTCCATGTTGTGAAATTCGGCGATCTTTCTCTGCATGGAGATAAGCGACATCATATCCTCTTTGCCTGCCAGTGCTAGCTTTGGAATATCAACCTTGGAAAGATCTGCTTTTATCTCTCCCTTGAGTACCTCAATGCTTACCTTGGATGATTCAGGAACAAGTTTGTTGTGGAGTTCTTCCTGCTTGTCTTCCGGAATACAGTTGGCGACATAGTGTCTGGTGGCTCTTAATACCGGACGCAGAGGATCTTTCCTGATGATTTTATAGAGCATTCCCAAACCAACGGCGAAGGCTTTTATCTTATAGCCAATTCCTGCCTGTTTTGGTGCCTCCATCTTGATGCCGGCAGGTGGCGCGCTACCTGTGATAATAAGGGATGAGATATTGAATTTGCCGGAGAATGCAATTTCCTGACTTATCAACCCTCCCATGGAGTGACCGAACAGAATGACCTCTTTATCAATGGCAGAGATTACCAATTCCACATCCGTAACATAATCACGGATGCTTAAAACTCCGAGATTATCAAGGTCGGGGTTGGGTTTGTGACCTCTTAGATTTATTGCATAACAGTTGTAACCATTTGCAGAAAAAAATCCCATAAAATCATGCCAGCACCACGAGCCGCCACCGGCTCCATGTACAAAAATAATGGTTCCTTTAGCTGGTTGCGAGCATTCGCTGTATTCAACTATAAGGTCTTTAATTAACTGGTGTTTTATCTCTGCCATTATCTTTCCTTCGCAACCTTTCTTCTGTAATACCATCGTGTTATATTCGGATGGCATTATAACTAATTAACAGAAATAAATATAAATTAAGCAGGCTTTTATTAAGAGTCTATATAATTTCAAGCTACCGTGTCATAACAATATCAGGGAGAAAATCATGCTAAGGAAATTAGTTTTAGCCTTTTGTATTATCACGACTTTTACCTCTATATCCAGTGCCGGAATTGTGGCCGATCATACTGCTGTAGAGCAGTTTGACCAGATTCCGGATTACTATATTAATGAGGTTAAAAAGATGTGGTTATCGGTTCCGGGTCAATCTCATAGTAGAGGATATCGCTGGGGTATAGAGTTGCTGGCAGCTCAGGACCCACGCTTTGCAGCGGTAGTTACCGAAGCAGGTGAGCCGGAGCTACCGACAACAGATCATCTGCGTATGTCGAATCTCTTCAGAACACCTGAAGGTGGTTGGGGTGGTACTGCCGGTGAGGAGATGTTCTGGACTACTCAGGGCGCAGTTGATTATATGAATAATCACCTTACCTATAGTAATAGTGTCGCTAATCCGGTTTCTGCCTTTGGTTTTGGTTGGTGCTGGGATATGACCTGGGATTATGGTCATAGTGAGCAGATTGATGAAGTGCATGGTGTTCGTTGGTATGGTACTGCCAATACTACAAATGGCTGGGGAACAAGTCAGAATTG
This sequence comes from Gammaproteobacteria bacterium, assembly GCA_004796385.1. Lineage (GTDB taxonomy): Bacteria > Pseudomonadota > Gammaproteobacteria > QZLD01 > QZLD01 > QZLD01. The sequence goes on from QZLD01000028.1 coordinate 2,018, forward strand.
GTGGGGAATAGATACTGCTGATAACTTTGATGGTAATCACCCGATAACACTGCAAAATTATCTTAATGCAATTGAGTATTACAATACCCACAATCCACAGACAGTTACATTTTATACAACCGGGCCGGTTGATGGCGGTGGCAATACCGGGGAGCGAGGCTATCAGCGTTATATAAAACATCAGGCGATAAGAAACCACGTTTATGCGGGTGAAGAGCGGGTTCTATTTGATTACGCAGATATACTTACCCACAACAGTAGCGGCGAGCAGAATTTCAGAGAGTGGGATGGGCACACCTTTCCTTTTATACATGATGACAATGCAGATACATCTTCGCACGATCATATCAGTGATGAAGGCGCAGTTAGAATTGCCAAGGCGATGTGGTGGATGCTGGCGCGTATAGCAGGCTGGGATGGAGTAGCTGAAGATAAGGTCGCAACACCAATTGTCTCTTTACCTACAGGAGATTACGAGGACAGTGTAACCATAACTATTACCGAGCCGACAGAAGATGCAGTAATTTATTATACTCTTGATGGCAGTGAACCAACCGAAGAGTCACAGCAATATAGCGAACCGCTTCTGTTGCAACAATCAACAACTTTGAAAGCTAAGGCTTTCAAGGATGGAATTGAATCGAGCGAAACTCTTACTGCTGTCTATAACATCATTATTGATGTTACTCCGCCGCAGATATCTTCTATAGAGGCGACATCGGCAACAGAAATCGTTATTGAATTTAATGAAGGCATGAACACCGATAGCCTTGCCGTTACAGAAAATTACACAATAAATAACGGCATCTCCGTTTTATCAGCAACTCCTTTTGCCGCGCCGTTTAATGGGGTGACGCTTCAGGTTACTGATATGGTTGAAGATACAACCTACACTGTCATCATCAATGGCGTAAGTGATGATCATAATAATCAGATTGCAGTAAACAGCAGTGCTGAATTTACCTATACAGTGGTGCACGCTCCGGAAAGCCTGCAACAGCACTGGAGTTTTGAAACAGCAGCTGATATTCAGGTGAACGGAGCAGTTCAGGTAGAAAATGGCAGATCAGGCAAGGCGTTTTACTTCGATGGTGATGACTATCTTATTCTTGGCAATGCAACGCACAATATCGAGCAGACAAACGCCTTCACTATAGCAACATGGATAAAATATGAAGATGCGCTTTCTGGAGATATTATCTCTCGTGGACAGTATGTATTTCCTTACCGCATGACAACATCAGGAAGTTATATGCGAAGTGTTATCAGAACCGGCAGTACCAATTATGTTCGGGGAACTCTTCCGCTGACAGAAGGTGTCTGGAATTATGTTGTTTTAACCTATAAAGATGGTGAGCGGGCCATGTATCTTAACGGAGAAGTTGATTACACGGATGCAATCTCCGGACAGTTAAATTTCAACGGTAGCCAGGATATCTTTATAGGGCAGGGGTTTAAAGGGACAATCGATGAGATTCAGATCTATAACGAGGCACTGGCTCCTGAACAAATACAGCTTTTGTATGCAGAAGATATCCCACAGTATGTGCAGAATCCGCAATTCTCCCCAATAGCCGGAACTTACAATTCTACTGTCAATGTTACTCTTAGCAGCGATACTGAAGATGCGCTTATCTACTACACGCTGGATGGTAGCGAACCGGATCAGGAATCTACGCTTTATACGGCTCCGTTTGCGGTCTCTGCATCTACCTCTGTAAAGGCAAAGGCGTATAAGAATGATATGGTTGCCAGTGCCACAGTTATGGCAGATTACATCATAGAGCTGGATGAGATTCCTCCGCAAATAACAGGTGTAGAGACAGTATCTGAAACAGAGCTTATCATCCGCTTTAGCGAAGAGATTGAACACAACAGTCTCACCAATTCTGCCAACTATTCAATATCTGGGGTTTCAATAGATTTTGTTAGTGCGTATAGTGGTAGCGCAGCAATTATACATACATCCGGTTTTACAGCTAATACTCCGTATCTGGTTGGCGTAAACAATATCGAAGATCAGGCAGGGAATACTATAGCAGCGGGAACCATTGCTGAATTTACCTATGTGACCACAGAACCACCGCAAGGACTACAGCAATATTGGGATTTTGAAAGCAGCGACGGCATTACAGTAGTCGGAGCAACTCATGTCGATAATGGTAAATCCGGCAAGGCATTCTATTTTGACGGAGTTGATGACAGACTGGAGTTGGGAACAGATATATATGGCATAACCGATACCAATGAATTTACCATTTCTGCCTGGATAAATTATGAGAGTTCTCTCTCAGGAAATATCATTGCCAGAGGACGTTATGTTTATCCATACTGCATGACCACATCGGGTAGTTATATGCGAAGCATTATTCGTACGGATAGAACAAACTACATCAGAGGCACACTTGCACTTGCCGGCGAAGAGTGGCATCACGTTGTTCTTACCTATCGCGATGGTGAAAGGGTAATGTATGTTGATGGAGAGATCGACCATCAGAGCGAAGTCACTGGAACACTCAATGCTATCAACGATTCTCAGATAATAACGGTAGGGCAGGGGTTTCATGGTCTGATTGACGAGATCAAAATCTACAATAGCGTGCTTACTCCGGCACAAGTTACAGAGCTCTACAACGAAAATATTATTCCACAGGTGGCAGTTCCACAGATTGATCCTGCTGCCGGAACATACAATCAGGCAATAGAGGTTATCATCAGTAGTACAACAGCAGATGCGACAATCTACTATACAACTGATGGTAGTGAACCGGGTGATAGTGCAACCCTTTACCAGGGGGTATTCATTCTCTCTGAAAATGCAACAGTAAAGGCCATTGCCTATAAAGACGGAATGGAAACCAGCGAGATAGTTTCCGTAAGCTATCAATTTGAAATAGATAGTACAGCTCCGCAGGTTAGTGTCGTAACAGTAAATAATGCTACCACGCTAACAGTCGAGTTTAATGAGGAACTTGATTTGACAACAGCTCAAGACAGCACAAATTACACTATAGCATCCGGTCTTATTGTTAGTTCTGCGCGGCTGGATGCGGATGGTAAGACAGTTGTCCTGACAACCATGCCGTTGCCGGAAAATATAGAGCAAATCCTGCAAATAAGCGGAGTTGCCGATATTAATGGTAATGTCATTACAGCTCCTGTGACTGCAGCAATAACCTATGTTCCGGTTTCAGTTGATGACAGCGTTACAGGTTACTGGAGTTTTGACGCAGTAGCAGATAACGAAGTCCCTGATCTATCCGGAAATAGCAACAACGGCACAATAAATGGCACAGAGATTATTGCAGAGGGAATGTCTGGTTCGGCAATATCATTTAATGGCGAAAACAGTGTTGATCTTGGAGTCTCACGTTTCGGAATCGAAGAGACATCCGAATACTCAATCTCAATCTGGTTCAAGCCGGAGCAGACCTTTGCCGGACATTTGATAAGAAGAGGCCCGTATGTTTACCCTTATAGAATTTACGCCAATGCAGGTAGAGTTTCATCAACAGTCAGAACAACCGGTACAAACTACCTTCACGCAAATACATGGCCTGATGCAGAAACGTGGTATCACTGCCTTGTAACCTACAAAGACGGAGAGCATCGCATATACATAAACGGAGTTCTCGATAGTAGCGATGCAGATACAGGCGCACCAAACTTCTACGGCAACTACTCCACAATGTTGGGTGAAGGCTATAGCGGCTTGATTGATGAAGTGAAAATCTTCAATAAGTCACTCAATCAGGAGGAGGTAACGGCGGTTTACCAGCAAGTTCCATAAACAGAGTTTAAGGAAAGCAGGGCGGATAATGTTCGCTCTGCTTTTATGATTTTTTAATTTGAGCATCCATTTTATTTTGTCCGAATTCAAGTAATAAGTGCATAATTATTTAATCTGTTTTTCTTGCATTTTCTTTGGGATACATACTGATGATTACACAATTAAATTCATGATAATTGTGATTGCAGAGATTAAAACACAAAAGACAACAAATGAAATTCAGTATATGAAATATTTCTTGCAGGATGGAGCAGCCAAGGCCGCAGCAGTGCAGGAAAAAGCAATGGGGAAAAGGCTGTTACATAGGTAAGAGAGATAGAGAGTCTTCTTGCTGAAAATATGAATATCAAGGCTTATGTAGCTCAGTAAAAACCTTCCAGCATAGAAATTCACTCTTGCAGACAATTAATCAGATCTGTATAAGGTTTTTTATATCAATTAACAAGGAGGTTATTGCATTGTGTCAAAATTGAAACTTAGAGTTGTGTTATTTAAGTGACGATAAGGTTTTACTGCTTTTTGTACAGGCTGAGTTTTTGGTATTAGGCGGTTAAGCATAAATTTATCAGGAAGAAATATCTGGGTGTTTACTAGCATCTATAAATGTTAATTTTTTAGAGGAAGTATGTTATGAAGAAGGCGATATTGGGTTTTATCGGATGTTTAGCAGTATCAACATCTGTTACGGCAACAGATGTTAAACATGATTTTGGTGGTTATTGGCGTACAAGAGCTTATATTCAGGATAACTTTAGTGGTGATGACACTGGTTCAAGTGACAAAGAATTAATTGATGCTCGTGCCAGAATTTACTATACAGCCCATGTTGATAATGCCTTTAAGTTTGTTAATAAATTTGAGATAGATACCGCATGGGGTGATGATACCGCCGGTGATATCGGTACCGATGGCAAGGCTATTTTTGAAGTGAAAAACTCCTATGTTGAATTTGCCATGAAAGATACGATTTTCAAGATCGGTCTTCAGGGTGGAGCCATAGGCCGAGGCTTCCTTTTTGATGATGATTTTGCTGGGCTTAATGTTAAGTTTAAGGCAGGAGATGCCACTATTCCTGTAACCTGGGTAAAGGCAGTAGATGATGATGCACAGGATGACGATCCTGAGAATAATAGAGTTGGAGATGACGATTACTTTGCGATAAATCCAACATTTAAACTAAATGATAAGACTTCGCTAACCCCTTATTTGCTTTTTGACTATTCAAATGATGATGAAAAGAGTGTTCTTTTTGTAGGTGCAGATCTGGATATGAAACTGGATAATTGGTCACTTTGGGGAACTGCAATAATTCAAACTGGTGATCTTGATGCAGATACAGATACAACGGCATTTTTGCTTGCTGCAGGTGCAAAATTCGGCAATATCCATGGGCAGTTTTTCTATGCAAGTGGCGATGATGACGATGCCGATTCCTCAAACGATGCTTTTGTAGGCGTTGATGGCCGATCATACTACTGGGCGGAAATAATGGGTTATGGAATATTTGATAATCAGGCATCAAATAATGCACCCGATGAAGAGATTGAAAATATCATGGCATTCAATATAGGGTTGAGTCATAGACTGAGCGATGTTACTACATTACAGGCTGATCTTTGGTATGCCTCCTTGGCTGAAGGTGTTGATATTGATGGAGATGAAGAGAAAAATCTTGGTGTAGAAGTGGATCTGAAGCTATCACACAAAATAAATTCAGCAATAAAACTTGATCTGGTTATGGCATATTTAGCGGCAGGAGATGCTACAGGTGAAGAAGATCCTATAGAGGTTGGCACAAGATTGTCATTTGGTTTTTAAAAACGTGTATTCTTGAAATATATTTTTTTCACTAACCCGTGATATATATCGCGGGTTTTTTATTTATAAAATAGAATTATAAACTGTGATTTTCAGGTTTATTCCTATAGCATTTATTCCCCCTGTAAAATAGAAGAGTGAAATTTAGATGTTTAAAATGAACAAGGCTCAAAGCGAGGCAGTAAAAGGTATTGGAGTGCCAATGCTGGTTCTTGCCGGAGCCGGAAGCGGTAAGACCAGAGTTATTACAGAAAAGATAGCCTATCTTATTAATAAATGCGGCTATGCTCCGGATTCTATTACAGCGGTTACCTTTACCAACAAAGCAGCCCGTGAGATGAAACAGCGGGTTAATAAAACCTTGGGGGAAGAGTCATCATCGGGGCTTAATGTCTCCACATTTCATACACTCGGATTAAGAATTATTTCATCAGAGATAGCCAGTCTGCCGTATCGTCGCGGATTTTCCATTTTTGATTCGGAGGACAGTATCAATCTGGTGAAAGAGATTCTCAAAGAGAAGAAACTTCCTATCGATTTTGCCGATAATCTCCGTTGGCAGATATCCAAATGGAAGAATGCCCTTGTGAATCACAAACAGGCATTGAAGATGGCTACCAGTACAGTTGAAAAGCAATTTGCCGAAGTCTTTGCAGATTACGACAAATATTTGCAGGTTTATAATGCTGTTGATTTTGATGACCTTATTTCAGCCCCTTGTTACCTTTTTAAAGAGAATCCTGAAATTCTGGACAGATGGCAGAACAAAATTCGTTATCTGCTTGTGGATGAATATCAGGACACCAATGGCTGTCAGTATCAGTTGGTAAAGATGCTGGTTGGAATAAGAGCTGCATTTACAGTGGTTGGAGATGATGATCAGTCTATCTACTCATGGCGTGGGGCGCAGCCTGAGAATCTTCGTCTGTTATTACGTGATTTTCCATCACTGAAAGTTGTTAAACTTGAGCAGAACTATCGCTCTTATGCCAGAATCCTGAAACTTGCAAATACTCTTATTGGTGAAAATCCTCATGTATTCGACAAAAAACTCTGGAGCGATCGTGGTTATGGAGATCCGGTTCAGGTTATCCGCTGTAAAGATCAGGATGATGAGGTTCTGCGTGTAGTAACCGAGATATCCAACAAAAAATTTCTGAAAAAGGCAAAAAACAGCGATTTTGCCATACTCTTCAGAAGTAACCACCAGATCAGATTATTTGAAAGGGCATTAAGAAGCCGGCAGTTACCATATAAACTCAGTGGCAGTTTTTCATTCTTTGCTTTAGCGGAGGTGAAGGATCTTATGAGTTACCTTAAGCTGATAATAAATCGTAATGATGATTCATCCTTTACCAGAATTATAAATACACCAAGGCGGGAAATAGGTTTAAAAACCATCTCCGCAATAAGAGAATATGCCGCGAAGAGAAAAATAAGCTTCTTTAAGGCGATATCGGAACAGGCTATGCGAGATACAGTTACCCCCAACGCAGCTTCAAAATTGGAACAGTTTAGCAGTTGGATTAATTCGATTGCAGAAAGGGCAAAAACAGCAAAGGGAGAGGTGATACTTAAAGATGTTATAAGTGAGACAGGTTATCACCGCTGGATTTCTGCTAATGCTAAAGACAAAGTGATGGCAGCCAGAAGAAGGGAAAACGTAAATGATCTGGTTGAATGGGTAGAAAGCATAAAAACTGAAACAGGAGATACCCTTGCCGACAAAGTTGCTCACTTGAGTCTTATGGATATGCTGGAAAAAAATGAGGATGAAGATAATAGCGATCGCATAAATCTTATGACGTTACATGCGTCTAAAGGTTTGGAGTTTTCTCATGTGTTTATGGTAGGAATGGAAGAGGGGATTCTGCCGCACCGGGCATCTATAGATGAAGATGAAAGTGTTGAAGAGGAAAGGCGTTTAGCGTATGTGGGGATTACTCGTGCTGAACACAATCTCACAATAACTTATGCAGCCAGAAGGCGAATAGCAGGAGATATAATAGAGTGTATTCCCAGCCGGTTTCTGTTTGAACTGCCACAGGACGATTTGGAGTGGTTCGGAAAGGGCGGTAAAAAAGATCCTGCAGAATCAAAAGAGAAGGGTAGAGCGCATATCGCCGGGTTGATGAGTATGCTTAATGAAAAAAATTGACATATTATTAGATATAAGGTGTTATTGGCTGGAAAGTTTCCTTTACTTAAGGGAAGTATGGAATCTTAATAACTGTATACAGAGGTTTAAAATGAAACTAATTAAAATATTATTGTGTATTACTGTTGCATCCGTTTTAACTGTTGGCTGTTCAAAAGAGCCGGAAAAAAGCGTTGAAAAAACAGAAGAAGCTAAAACAGAGGCGAATGTTTCCGAAGATAAAGTTGAAGCTGCTAAAGCAACAACAAGTAGTGAAGGGTACGGAGCAGAACCAACAGAAGCAGAGATGCTGGAATCTGCCAGACGCATAATAAAAGCAGTTGAACAAAGTCAGGGAATTAAAATGGAGGTTCATTCGATTAAGAATTTTGGATGTAAAAAATACCTTGAAGTGCGTGGGGTTTTTGCCTGCGACATAGAAATGGAAGTTTCTATGCCTAATATGGGAAAAGATAAAAAGCGAGATATTACCTATTTCAAAAAGATAGATGGCGTTTGGAAAGGCATGAATAAAGGTGAATTGAATCGCCTTAAAAAACAGCAGTAATCAATAATAAAGTCGGCAAGGGGGTAGTATGAAATTATTAAATGTGAGTTTGTGTTTTGTAGTTACAGCTGCTCTTTTTGTCGGTTGTTCTAAAGGTTCAGGAAAAGAAAGCGTATTTAAGGGTAGTGTTTATAACAAGGAAGCAGGCCCTGGTGAGCATGATATGTTGAAAGCTGCAAAGTTCAGTATGAGAGCCTTTAAACAGAAAACATCGAATATTCCTCATTCCGATATCGCTAAAAAAATTAAAGCAAAGAAAGTTCATTCAGTAAAAAAATTTGGTTGCAAAGAACATTTATCGAATAACGATCTCTTTGAGTGTGATATAGAAGTTAAAATAGCAACGCAGGATTTAGTAAAAAGCAGAAGACGAAAAAAGCCTAAGTTTAATTATGCTAAGCAGCGAGATATTACTTATTTTGTTAAAAATAATAATGGTTGGAAAATTATTAACGAGGCTGAAGTAGGTCTGCTTATTAAAAAAGAGATAAAAAAAACTGATTAATATGGTTCCGGCAGCAATTGAGCACCGGATTTTTTATGAAAACCAGACAAATACTTCTAAAAACTATTTTCTTATTACTTGTTGTACTGCAAGGGGTTAGCAATACCTGGGGAATAGAGAAACCGCTTGGTAGGTATTCCAGAATAATCTCTTTTGCCCCCAGTATTACCGAAATACTTTTTGAACTGGGGGTTGGGGATAAAGTTGTTGGAGTAACCCGTTTTTGTGACTATCCGCAAGAGGCGCAAAAAAAACAGCGTATTGGAGATCATATAAATATAAATTACGAGGTTGTACTTGCTCTTAAGCCTGATTTGATAATCCACTTTCCGGAGAATAAAGAAGTTAGCAAATTTGCAAAAAAATTCAATATAGATGCCGTTAGTGTCAAGCATGATTCAATTAAAGATATCAATAACTCAATAGAAATAATTGGAGAGAAAGCCGGAGTTTCCAAAAGAGCCGGAGAGATTAACCAGAGAATCAATAACGGAATCAGTCAGGCAGCAAAGATAGCAGATAACCAAAAAATTATAATTGTTTTCGGTAAAGATATTAGTGGTGATAGGATCAACTCGGTTTATCTTGCAGGTAAAAATAATTTCTATAACGATATTATTAAAATTATCGGCGGAGAAAACGGTTATAAAGGTTCCGTTGCATATCCTTCTGTTTCTGTTGAAGGGTTATTATATATTAATCCGGATATAATTATCGATATAGTAACAGGAGGTAAAAATGCTCCTGATTATAACCAGATAGAGACACAATGGAAGCAGGTTTTTTCTTATCTTGGTAAGGAGCAGGCGAAGCAAAAAAAGATCATAGTTATAGATGATGATTATGCAGTTATTCCGGGGCCGCGTATATTAAAGTTGTTAGATAAGCTGTCGTGGGCGTTAAGTGCAAATGACAGATAAGATTATTGCAGCAACAGATATTTCCTATTCTTATAGCGGTAGTATTGTTTTGGATAGGCTTTCATTCGATATTTACAAGGGGGATTTTTTAGCGGTAATCGGGCGTAATGGTGTTGGAAAAAGTACACTGCTGAAAATAATTAATAGAGTTATTTCCGGTTATAAAGGGGCTATAGATATATATGATAGGCAGCATAATAGTTATTCTGCTAAAGAGTTGGCAAGAATAATAGCCTATGTGCCGCAGCAGTTTAATTCGGAGCAGCCTTTTACTGTGAAGGAATTTATTGAGATGAGTAGTTATCCTTACTCATCATTATGTGGTGGTTACAGATTTTATAGTAGTGAAATAGAGAATGCAGTTGCCATTACTGAAATCCAAGATCTTATGACGAGAAATATTGCAACCCTTAGTGGAGGGGAGAGGCAGACGGTTTTAATTGCTGCTGCAATTGCTCAAAATACCCCTGTGATAATGTTGGATGAACCTACATCATATCTTGATCCTACACATGTAGATCACATATGTAAAATTCTTCGTAACCTGAATAGCAAGTTTCAAAAGACCATCGTTTTAATTACACACGATATTAATCTGGCAACTCTCTATTCAGGTAGAATAATAGCCATGTTATCCGGGGCAATTGTTTATGACGGTGATCCGCAGGAGATAATGAATAACATGTTGTTAAATCGGATATACGGTAAGGAATTTCTCTTTACAAATCATCCTGTTTCTAACGCTAAAATAATATTACCGGATCTGGTTCTCAATGATTAATAGAAAAAAAACTGCTGTTTTTGTATTAGCGTTAGTGTCGGTAATGGCTTTGATAGTAGCCCCTTTTTTTGGGGGGAGCGCAAATGCAATTGCGGATTCCAATGGGATTGCAAGCATTAATACCAAATTAATAATGCTGGAATTGAGATTGCCCAGAATTCTGCTTGCCTATATTGTCGGAGCAGCCTTAGCAGTTAGCGGTATGACATTTCAATCTCTTTTCAAAAACTCATTGGCGACACCATTTACCCTTGGTGTTGCCAGTGGAGCATCACTTGGTGTTGCGGTTACCACTGTTTTCGGAATTTCATTTTCTATGTTGTTTATTAGTTCGCAGGTGTTGTTTGCCTTTGTGGGGGCTTTGTTGGCGGTGGCTTTGGTATATATGCTCGGCAGGATTAACAGGGTAAATGGAGCCGCAACAACGTTGCTTTCCGGAGTTGCGGTAAGTTTTACATTTTCCAGTCTGATTTTGTGTATTCAGTATATAAGCGATAAAACAGACAGCTACAGGATAATTCGTTGGCTTATGGGTGGGTTGGCGACAGTTGGTTATTCAGAAGTTTTAACCTTATTGCCATTTGTTTTAACAGGGTTAGTTGTTGTTTTTATTTTCAGAAAAGAGTTGGATCTCTTCTCATTGGGCGATGAGTTTGCAATAAGTCGTGGTGTAGATGTAAGGCTGGTTCAGAGATTACTGTTTCTGGCAACCTCACTAATGATAGCAGGAGTGGTTTCTATTTGCGGGCCAATCGGTTTTGTCGGGATGATGGCGCCACATATTGTCAGAATGCTTATTGGAGCAGGACACACTTTACTATTCTGGGGGGTTTTAATGTTCGGTGGGGTATTTATGGTTTTCTGTGATTTCTGCTCCAGAGTGGTAATATTTCCGGTATTTATTCCTGTAGGAATAGTAACGGCCCTTCTGGGAGGGCCGTTTTTTGTATGGTTGACTGTAAGCAAAAGATCAAATTATTCTTGATGATTCTTTGGTGTAATGTTTTTGCTGCGTTGAGCCATTGATCCGGATATTTTGCGTGACTTTTTAACTCTGGTATTTGGTTTTCTCGGGTGTCCTTTCATTTTTTCTTTAACAACCCCCCTGATTTCAGATTGTGTTTCAATGCAAAGGTCATAGCCAAGTTGAGCATTATCAAGCATGCTGGAACTAAGTCCTTCTGCGAATTCACGTTGAGCCTTCATTGCTGCTTTAATGTCTTCCGCATCGCTAGATTCTTTTAGAAATTCGGTGCTGCTGTCTATTGATAATTTAAGAAGGTCAAGCTGCTGTTGAGCCATTCTTTCGCCTTTTTTCATTACAATTTCAGTAATCTCTTTTATTCCTTTCATTTGGTCTGAGTTGCCGCCAAGTTGCATCATCTCCAGTTGTTGTTGAACCAACCTTTCAGTGTTTTTTGTTGTGATGTCCTGAAAACGTGAACATGAATCTACAGCGGCTTTGCTGATCGCTGAAAAATTCTCCAGAAATTTAAGTAAGTCTTTGTGCATCACAATCTCCTGAATAGTTCTAAAAGAAGTTTCCGTTCTGTGAGTGATAAAAGATTTCAGTCAGAGCCTTTTAATACTAATTCTGAAATAGACTACCATGAAAATAAACCAAACAGTATCTGAGAATGCTATCATAAACAGTGCTTATTACGATAGTTTTTTGTGTTCTTCTTTTAAAATTATCGTATTGTCTCTAAATGTAAAATAAAACGGCCTCCTTAATTGGAAGCCGTTTTAAGTTGGATTTAAACTCAGTATTTACATTTTCATGCACAGAGGGTTGTAATTAGAATCTATGTTGTAAGCGCCGGATGCGTTTTGCGAGATTATCGATCCGGTTCCTGCGTTGTCGTCATCACCTCTTGATTCCAGTACAGTGGCAACATCGCCGTCAATATTACCAAAGCATACCCAAATTCTGTTTCTGCCCATGGTTGTATAGTAAGGCGTATGATAGCCGACTATGCCAAGTCTGCCTCCATAGGCGTGTGTTGGTTGCTGATAGCTCTCGTTATCATTGGTTACAGGGCCGGCAATGAGTCCGGCACCGCGTAGATGTTTCCATACTTTTCTTGATTCGTGAGAATTGGTTGAAGAGTTCCACTGGTAGTAAATCAGGCCGTTACCATCACCATTATCATTACCTGCATCCCATGTTCCTGAGAATCTGCTGGCAGCATTTGTGTCATCGCCCGGGATTTTGTTAAACCTGTCTTGGTAGGTATAAAATGCAGCAGAAACTCCGCGAAAATCGCTTTCCAGCTTTTTAATTCTGGCGTTGGAAATCATTTCCTGTCCTTTGAGTACCCCGCCCAGAAGCAGGCCAATTATTACCAGTACTATGGCTATTTCTACAAGTGTGAAACCTGAATTTTTCTTTTTCATGTTCATGGCAATTTCTCCGTTTGATTATTTGCACGCTAATGAATCTTCTGATTAAGGTTTTGCATTAAGTGTGCCAATAGTTTTTTATCCGTTTCTAACTATAACTGTAGAAAAAACGTGAAGATCTTCACGAACAATATCTTTAAATTGTCGACTGGTTATCTAATTTTGCGGAAGTAGTCGAGGTTATGAAAAAATGGTTTTTTTAGCTGTTTGTATAACGACAACAGCTGTCTATTTTTCGACGTTTTCTTGCTGAAGGTCGCTAAGTTTTTCCAGAAGAAATATTCTCTCTTTTTCATCTCTTACTATATTGTCGTCAATAAGGAGTTTTAATACTCCGGCAGCTACTTCGTATTCTCCGAGATCTTCTCTGATAAATACTTCGTGCTGTTTTGCCCATGCCGGAACAGTTTTGGATGTGGTTTTTTTTCTTACTGCTTCTGCATACTTTAGTGCCAGCTGCATATCGTTCAGGCGATGTTGAGCGATAATCGCCGATTGAATCATCCATTTCCAGTATCGGTTCGGATGTTTAAGAAAATTTTTATATACATATTCCAGCATGGATCTTTTTTTGGAATCATCTCTGGTCATTGAGTAAATCTGGCTTGCCATTAATATGGCATAGCTGCTTTTATAAGAAAGCCTCTGATAGCTATTCAGCCATTTCTGGACGACATCATAATCAAGTGCAGAATACGCATCACGTTTGCTGGTATTGTTGTCGGCGGATTGTAACCATAGCATTATTGCTGTTGCTGCAAAGTTTTTATCTCCAAGCGCCGATAGGGTAAGAATCTTATCCGATGGTGGGGGAGGGATGTCTGCATGGTTGTTTTTCCTGTTTAGAGAAAATAAACTAAAGGAAATTTGCAGCGCAATAGCTATAGTCAGAGCCGCCAATACTTTTTTGCTTACAGCCTTAATTGATCTCTGCTGAGCCATGATCAGATATTCTTCCGGTTAAAATCAAACAGGGCTACCGTTAATAAAAGCGCAGAGTAGATAACTGTTTGTATGGCAAATGAGCCGATGTCCTGTTTTTCCACATTACCGCCTAATAGCCACTCTGTTTGACAGAAGCTATCCAGATTAGGTAATAGCAGGTAGATAAACTTCATAAAATAACCAGTAAACATATTAAAGAGAGAATCGCTTTTTTCTGCAGAGTGAGCGGCAATTTCAACTATTGTGCTAATTGAGCGTGATAGCATATAAAAACAGATTGCAGCGAATATTGAGAGAGTTGAGTTATTAATGATTACTGCAAACAGAAGCGCGGTTGAGGCAATAATTACTGTTTCACAGAAAAGGGCCAACCCCCATAACATTGAGGTAGCTACAGGGTTAAAAATAAACATGGTAATGGAGGCGCAACATGAAAACAGTAGCGCCAGCATAATGTAACCGCCCAATTTTCCGATGAAAAAACTGGTTCTGGTAATTGATGTTGAGAGTATCATCTCGTGGTTTTTATCATTAAATTCGCGATTAATTGAGGTGATAATCATTAGTGATAACAGTATTGCAGCTCCGGTCCTTAGAAAAAAAGCCAGAACCGATATCTGAAAAATATCTGCTTCAATAATTGCCATGCTGCCGGCAAAGATTGCCGCTCCTGCGGAGATTAAAATGAAGATGGCAATAGTAGCAATGAGTTTGTTGCGTAGTGATTCAATAAATGTGTAGGAGGCTATTACGGTTGTATATTGTTTCATATTGGCTGCTATTATTTAGTTATAGTTAGTTTGATTTATGGTTAGATTAATATAGTTACAATAATTTATTGATAGATAATGGATGCCGCATAAATATGGTAATGCCGACGACAGTTATTAAGGACAGACACAGATTTCGTTTGCTATCTCTGCTATTAAGTATATTCCATCTTTCCGTCTGGTATAGTCCATCGGGAAAAATAATTCTGCCTTTAATGTTAATGCATTTAGGATTGTTTCTTTTTTGGCAACCGTTCTGGAATAGAAAGCAGGAGATAAACCCCGTTATTGCAGTTTTGTTTTTCGGAGTTATTTCTTTTGCTCTTACTATTGCACCTTTGTGGTTTCTTATATTGTGGGCGGCGTTGCTTATCGGTTTTTTGGAATCTGGTAGTGAAACCGGAAAAGGGAAACTGATTTATCTGTTTTCAATAATTTTTTTAATTAGCGAGATAATCTTTTTTGTGGCTCCTCGGCTGTTTAACATAGATATCTTTCCAAAGGAGTGGCAGTTTGCGTTATTTACTATTCCGTTTTTGATTACTGCGCCAATGTTGTTGGTGTCATCCGATGAAAAACTTATAAAAACAAATCATTTTGATATTTTTAGAGGGTTGTTTTTTTCATTTGGTGTGGTTGTACTGGTTTTTGGTGCTGTTCTAAGGCATAAGCTTTTTTCTACAGAATATATTGACTCTTTATTGCAGGGTTTTCTGATTATAGGGATTACCCTGCTTTTAGTTGGCTGGATCTGGAATCCCGGGCTTGGTTATAAAGGGTTGTTCTTCATCTGGAATAGTTATCTTAAAAAGGTAGAGATACCTATAGAAAAGTTTCTACTCGATCTAACAGAATCTGCAAAAATCATAGCGGAACCAGATGATTTTCTATCTTCTGCGCTTAATATACTGTTGCAGCAGGAGTGGCTTGATGGGGTACAGTGGCGTTCGGCATCATGTAATGGTGAGTTGGGAGAGTGTTGTGGTTCGGAGCTAAAGCTTAATCATGGGGATTTGCGTCTGAAGTTATATTCATCAAGACCAATAGGAGCATCTCTTCTTATACACGCTAAATTGTTGGTGCATATACTTGCATATTTTTACATAAGCAAAGAGCGCGAGAAAAAACTGTCGCAAAAGGCTCATATGGAAGCGATTTATCAAACAGGCTCCCGTTTAACTCACGATATTAAAAATATGCTGCAATCTCTGAATAGTCTTACAGGTATAATCGAGCAATCGAAAAAGGATGATGCAGAAGATGTACTTGCTCTTGTAAGAAGGCAATTACCGGCAATAAATGAAAGGCTCTCTTCAACTATAGATAAAATGAGCGCTCCTCACCTGGAAAAGACAACACAGATTGCAGTTCATGATTGGTGGCAAAGTTTGCAGGATAGAAATATCGGCAGAAGGATAACCTTTACTGATAACTGTATCGTTGATGCAATGGTGATAAGGGAACTGTTTGATACTGTTGCTGATAATTTATTAGACAATGCTCGTGTTAAAAGGCTTCAGCAGAAAGACATAGATATAGAAATTGAGATAAGAAGCAGTAGGGAAAATATCTCTCTTTTTGTAATAGATACGGGGTGGGAAGTGCCTGAGAAAATATCTAATCTGCTTTTTAACGAGACCATTGAATCTGCAAGTGGGATGGGAATTGGCCTTTATCAATCTGCAAAACAGGCAGAGAATAACGGGTATAAACTGAGGCTGGATGATAACCGTAATGGTTTTGTCTGTTTTGTCCTGGAACCGGATTTGTAATTGTATTCACATGGGCAATAAAAAAGCCGCGCTCCGCGGGGTGATGTTGGTGAAGGAGGCGGAGCGGACTATATATGTGTCCCGGCGAAAGGACACAATTGGAGGTTACACAAAGCTGGTTGAATATTCAATCGCTTTTGTTAATTGAAGGATGGAAATAATTTCAATAAATATTTTTGATAATCTTTTGGAGTAAGGAGGGTATCGTTAAAATATAGGAGCGTATACTGCTTTGTAAATAGAGGGGGATAATGTTAATCTCTTTTCTTTCTTAATCTAGTCTCAATAAGGATAAATATGTTAGTTGATTCGCACTGTCACATAGACACTATGGGCGATAAGACACTTAAAAGCGCAGCTGAATATATAAAAAATGCCCAAGCTGCCGGAGTTGGATATTTGCAATGTGTCTCAATAAATATTAAGGATTTTCCAAATGTACTGAAAGTTGCACAAGAGTTTGAAAATGTCTATGCCTCGGTCGGTGTTCACCCTAATTGTCGGGCAGAACTGGATGCCGGTGCTGATGAACTTATTCGCTTGGCGCAAGACAAAGAGATAATCTCTATAGGAGAAACCGGTCTTGACTATTATCGCAGTAGTGGAGATTTGGATTGGCAGCGGGACAGGTTCAGAAAGCACATTACTGTTGCTCGAGAGGTAAAAAAGCCATTGGTTATTCATATAAGGGATGCCTTTGATGATGCTTATGAAATCATGTGTGATGATGGCGTTGCAGATATAGGCGGTGTGATTCACTGTTTTACAGGAACGCTGGAGCAGGCTAAAAAGGTGATTGATCTTGGTTTTCATATTGGTATTTCCGGAATAGTCACCTATAAAAAGGCGGAAGAGATCCATGAGGTAGCGACCAATATTCCATTGGAAAAATTATTGGTTGAGACCGATTCTCCATACTTGGCGCCAGTGCCGTACAGAGGAAAAAAGAATCAGCCTGCTTATGTGACCTATGTAGCCGAACGAATTGCCAGGTTGCGGGGTATTGATAAAATAGAAGTGGCTAAAGCGACTACTGAAAACTTTTTTAAATGTTTTAACCTAGAAAAACCATAAAAATGAAAAAAATAATCATAATACTATTAACTTGTTTTTGTTCTATGGCAGGGGCGATAGATGCTTCTGTTCAACTGAAGAAATTCTATGATCAAAACCATTCGATAATTGCCGATTTTAAACAGAACTCTTATGACACTCAAGGAAAACTGATGCAGAACTCATCAGGAAAGATGGCAATTAAAAGACCGGGACTGTTTCGCTGGGATTATGCAGAGCCATTCGAGCAGCAGATAATTGCAGATGGAAAGGATATCTGGGTTTATGATAAAGATTTGGATCAAGTATCCGTTAGAGGCCAGAAAGAGGCATTGGGAGCAACTCCGTCAAGTGTTTTAATGGAAGGTTATAAGGTTGTTGAGGAACAGTTCAACCTTGAAGATCATGGAGAGATAAATGGCTACAACATTGTTATGTTAAAACCTAAAAAAGAAGAGTGCGAATATAAACTTATTGTTATAGCTTTTTTTGAGCAAAAGTTGACAATAATGGAGATAGAAGATCGTTTTGGACAGAAAACCACTTTTAGGTTTGTAAACATAAAGGGAAATCCTGAATTACCTGAAGACTATTTTACCTTTGTTGTTCCTGAAGGAGTGGATGTTATTGGCCCAAAAGTTCAGGGAAAAGAAGAAAAACGACAAAAAAAGCCTGAAAAAAAATAGACTGATGGAAAAATATGAGCCATTGGCGGCACGAATGCGGCCACGCAATCTTGAAGAATACATAGGTCAGGAGCACATTCTTGCAAAAGGCACTCCCCTACGGGAAATGCTTGAATCTGGAGTTATTCACTCCATGGTTTTTTGGGGGCCTCCGGGAACAGGTAAAACTACTCTTGCCAGAATAATTGCCACTGTTTGTGATGCAGATTTTATTACCGTTTCAGCAGTTATGTCTGGTGTTAAAGATATCAGGGCAGCAGTCGAAGCTGCTCGGCAAACCATGTTGGCGCAATCTCGCAGAACCATACTTTTCATTGACGAGGTCCATCGTTTTAACAAATCACAACAAGATGCTTTTTTGCCATATGTAGAGGATGGGACAGTAACGTTTATTGGAGCTACAACTGAAAATCCGTCATTTGAACTTAACAATGCGCTGTTGTCTCGTGTTCGTGTTTATATACTTAAAGCACTTACTCAGGAAAACATAATAAAGATTATTAAAGTGGCGTTGGCAGATACCAGAGGTCTTAATGAAAGGCAGATAGAGGTAGAGCCAAAAGCTATGGAATTGCTGGCAAAATCAGCTGACGGTGATGCCAGAAAATCATTAACACTTCTTGAGGCAGCGGCAGACTTTGCAGAAGTAGATAGGAATAGCAAGCGCATAATTAAACAGGAGACCATTGCCGAGATTATTGCAGGAGGAGGGCGTCGTTTCGATAAAGGCGGGGAATATTTTTATGATCAGATATCTGCTCTTCATAAATCTGTTAGAGGTTCTGCTCCTGATGCAGCGTTATACTGGCTCTTGCGAATGTTGGATGGAGGCGCAGATCCATACTATCTTGGGCGGAGAATTATCCGTATGGCGACCGAGGATATCGGTAATGCTGATCCGCGCGCATTGCAGTTGGCTTTGAATGCGTGGGAAACATACGAAAAATTAGGAAGTCCGGAAGGGGATTTGGCATTGGCACAGGCAGTCATTTATCTCGCTTCTGCGCCTAAAAGCAATGCGGTATATGTTGCCTATAACAAAGCTATAAAAGATATTAGAAAGGGTGGGAGTGCCGAGGTGCCTCTGCATTTAAGAAATTCGCCAACAAAATTGATGAAAGATATCGGTTATGGTAAAGAGTATCGTTATGCTCATGATGAGCCAGACGCTTATGCCGCTGGAGAGAATTATTTTCCGGAAGGGGTGGAAGGCAAAATATATTATCAGCCGGTAAATCGGGGGTTGGAAATAAAGATTAAACAGAAGCTGCAAAGACTAAAAGAGTTGGATAAGAAAAAATAAATGAAAATAAGGGATGTCTGTAAGCAGACATCCCTTTCTAAACGTTAAATTTAATTACTAATAAACGGGCACTCGCTCTCTTCAAGTGGGCGAAAGGCATCTTCTCCTGGAATAATGTCGATAAGTTTTAGGTAATCCCAGGCTTCAGTAGTTTCTTCTGGTGATTTTACCTCTACCAAATACATATCGTGAACCATTCTGCCATCAGTTCTTACATAGGCATTTCTGGCAAAAGGATCATTTTTATCAATAGGCAGGCTCTTCATCATACGAGCCACCTTTATTCCATCATCTGTACCGCTTCTCTTAACACTTCTAAGATAGTGAAAAACTGAAGAGTACATGGCTGCCTGAGCAGAGCTTGGAGCAGAGCCGTGGCGGGCAAGGAATCTTTTTGAGAATTCTTTGGTGACATTGTCATAATTCCAGTAAAACGGAGATACAAATTGTAGGCCTCGGCTGGAATATAATCCTAATTGCCTGATATCCTGAAGTAATGTGAGCAGACTTACAATACTTCCCTCTTCAACAAAAAGTCCCGATTCATGAATTTGTCTAACGGCGGCAACAGATTCACTACCGGCATTAGCGATAGCAATTACAGTAGCCCCCATGTTTTTGGCTTTTTCAATTTCGGGTTTAAAATTTGTTTTACCGCTTTTCCAAGGAAAGCCTTTAATGCCTAGAATTTTGCCTCCATTCGACTCTATAAATGGTTTTGCATCAGCAGCAGAAGGTTGCACAAAACCATCAAGTCCAATGAAATACCACTTGCCGCCATCTTTGTTGGAAGCAATAGCCTTGGTTAATCCTTTTGAAAGAGCGTAAGTGTCGAAAGACCAGTGAAAACCTGTTTTGCTGCAGTTCTTGTTTGTTAAGGATGAGCTGCCGGCACCAACAACAATGGTTACAATCTTTTTTCTGTTTGCATATTTATAAATAGGAATAGCGGTGGAGGAGCCGGAAAGTTCGGTGATTACATCAAAGCCATCATCAATTAGCCTTTTAGCTAAAGCAGACGCCTCTTCTCCTTTTTTATGTTTATGGTCAATAAGTTGGATTTCAACTGCATAATCACCAACTTTACCGCCAATATCATCAAGAGCCATTTCGGCAGCAACCAGAGCTCCCTGGCCGACAGACTCAGACCAACTGCCTTCCACATCTGTGACAACCGCAATTCTAATTACATCATCGCTGAATTGATTGGGGGTATTGGTAGCATAGATATTAAACGCCAGAGATAGCGCTAAGATCGACATGAAAATCCTTTTAAATGTAATTCCCATCCTGGAAAGGCAGATATTATGCCTGTGGTTATTACCTGTTTTCATGATTTCCGTCCTATATAGTTATTATTATTTTTATTGCCACGATTTGTTTCGCAGTCTTTTGATTGTGGATAACCGATATTATAGGAATATTAAATGTTGTCCACGTTTTAATTATTTTTTGATTTACTTTTTGTAGACCTGTTTCTTTGAACAGTTTATCAATTTTACAATAAAGAGCGAATTTTTTTGTGTGCTGTTTCACACTTTAGTTGTTGTGGCTTGATAGTAGGTGTACGCAGTTGAAAATAAATACCATTAGGGGGAGATTCTTTCCTCCCCCTAATGGTATTTATGATGCGTGATTTTTAATGAGAAATGCTGATTTTGATTCTATCGCCTGGATGAGTATCTGTTTCAGTGTGGTATATGTTTCCATCGAATGAGTACGATACATCATAGCCTGCAACTCTTTCTTCGTTATGGTATGTACTTACAGTATTGCATCTTTCTTCAATGGTTGTATAAGGGGTCTCTTTTGATTTCCCATTTCCTCCAATGGCTGCACCTATTATTGCTCCTGCTGCTATAGCTGCTTTTCTGCTATGTCCTTTTCCAACCCTGTTGCCAATAGCTCCACCAATTATACCACCTAATATCATTCCACCGGCATTATCTGCTTGGTGAGTAACTTCTTCATTCCAGCATTCAGTTTGAGGAGTTGAAACTCTAACCATTTTAATTACAGGGGTTACCTCTACAACATCTGCATAGTAATAACCCGGTTCATAGTAAGTCGCTGTTGAAACCATCGTGGTAGAGATAACTCGAGTATGAACTACATGGTTGCGGATTATGGGGGTTATTAAGATAGGTGTTATGAATGCCAGTCTGTGACGTTTATGATGTTTACGGTGTTTATGTTTATAAACTACGGGTTTGTGTTTGTAAACTTTGTGTTTATGGTGTCTGTGTTTGTAAGCTTTATGTTTATGGTGTCTGTGTTTGTAAGTCTTATGTTTATAGTACTCTTTTTTATATTCTGCTTTTTCTTTTGGCTCGTATCTATGATGTCTGGCATTAGCCGTTGTTGAAATGGCTAATATAATAATTCCGGTAAAAGCAATTATTGTTTTCTGTAGGGTTTTCATTTTTTTCTCCGAATCCGGTTATTTGTAAATAATCTAAATTAATAGTACTCCTGTAAAAATGAACCTAAACTTAATAGGTCTCTGTTGTGGAAAGAATTGATGCAAATATAGATTCAAGAACAAGCCATAAACAGGATAGCAAAGAATGGTTGCAATTAGTTGCTTTCTTATTGAAGAAATTATTTTAATCGTAATGATATTTGCGATTAATATACGATGGATTTTTATAATAAATGCGCTAACTATTACTTAAGTTTTTGTATATTCAATAGTTATGTTGGTAAGGAGGAGGCAGAAGAGGTTTCAGATGTTATATTGTTGGGCAGTCAATTTAGTACTCGTTTACATTTAATTCGCCAGAAATGAATTTTTCATCTAGGTCGTGTGAATTCAGTGGTTTACTGAAAAAGTATCCCTGTACTGTATTGCAGCCCATATCTCTTAATTGCCAGAATGTTTCTTCGGTTTCAACACCTTCAGCAACTATTTCCAGTCCAAGGTTGTGCCCCATTTCAATAGTGGCATGAACAATCATCAGGTCGTCTTTATCTTCCAGCATATCCATTACAAAGGATTTGTCTATTTTCAATTCATCAAGAGGCAACTGTTTAAGATAAGTCAGAGATGAATAGCCGGTTCCGAAATCATCAACAGAAATTTTTACCCCTTTTTCATCCAGAGATTTAAGTATTTCGCTGGCTGCAGATTTTTCAATCATCATTGCTGTTTCTGTTAGTTCCAAAACTAACAGGTCATGCGGCAAACTGTAGCTTGCCAGAAGATTTATTATATAGTCGTCCAACCCTTTTTCCTGCAGGTTTAACGGAGATATATTTACACTCATTCTAAGAGGAGAGCCTCTCTCCAGAAACTCGGCGCATTTACTTAAGGCTCTGTTCAATACCCACCGGGAAAGAGGTTTTATTACTCCTGTTTGTTCTGCTAATGGAATAAATTCATCAGGAGGAATGTAGCCGTGACTTGGATGTTTCCAGCGTATGAGAGCTTCAAGACCAAGTACTCCGCCACTAAGTGTATCTATTTGCGGTTGGTAGAATAATTCCAGTTCGTCATTCTCCAGAGCATTTCGTAGCTCAGTCATTAAGGAAAGCCGACGGCTACTGTATGGGTCGATATCTGGCGCATATTCAGCGTAGTGATCAAGTGAATTAAAGGCCATTTCCATTGCTATTTGTGCATGTTGTATAAGAGTATCGTAGCAATCTCCATGTTCCGGATAGCTGGAAATCCCTACTAAGGCACCTATATCCAGCGACATTCCCTGAAATTCAAAAGGACGTTGCATTTCATTTAGAATTTGCTCGGCAACCTTTCTTATTGGAATATTCAGTTTTTCTGCATTTATCAGCATGGCAAAACTTACCCCCTGAAGCAGAGCCAGCGATTTGTTCTCCTCAATATTTATTGAGAAGTCCAGTTTCTCTCCCATATCATTAAGTCTTACGGCTGCCTGCATTAAAAGTTTATCGCCATTTTGATATCCTAGAACATTGTTTATTTCATCGAAATGCTTTAAATAAATAATTAATGTATATACCGACGGGCATTCGTCAATCTCGATAATCTGAGAAAAACGATGTTGTAGCAGGAGCGAGTTGGGGAATCCTGTTCTTCTGTCATAAAGTGCAGCTTTAAGAATATCCTTTTCATAGCGGTAAACCAGGTCTGGTTTAACTACATCGTCTTTTGTGGATTCTTTCAGTTCTTCTTGTAGAAAGCTGATTTTGGCAATATTTTTAATTCTGGTAATAACATCCTCATTTATGAATGGTTTTTTAAGGAAATCGTCAATTGAATTATCTAGTCTATTTAGCAGCTTCCTATTTTTTTCATCCGGGATTGCGCTATTAAAAACAGCGACAACCAAAGGTTTTTCTGAACATATCGAATTATTAATGTTGTATATGATTTTTTCACCGCTGATATCAGGCATATCCATATCGAGAATAATAATATCAGGGTCATAGGTGGGTATTAGGTCAGATGCTTTGTGAGGATCGTAAAGACTCAAAATGTTTTCATACCCGTTGGATGTGAGTATGTCTGAGAGAATCTCATGATTTATGGGCTGATCGTCAATAATCAGTATTTTTCTGTTTTTATAGGCATCTTTGCCGGGCCGCATATTTTCTGCCATACCTTTGTAAATTGATAACACCTAAGCAGAGTTTAGTAAAAAACTGCAACAATTCATGATATTTGTGTTTTTATTGGGGTATATCTTTTAGAAAAAGGTGAAAATGAGGACTATTTGACAGTTATCAGCGGTAAGGTATTCAAATTGCCATTTTGATTTGCATCAAAAAAGTTAAATACTTGAAATGTTTTTCAAAATATAGATACTGGCAGCATATTTATAAGTTTATTAGGGAGTTTTTCTGTATTTGCCAAGAAAACTTCTGCTTTACAAAGTTGCGTTATTGGAGAACATAGGGATTATGCTCAGAATTATCACTGTTATTATTACGATGTTCATTTCGCTGGCCTTTGCGGAAGAGGTTGATTACTCAGATCTAAAAAAAGTGCCGGATATTGATACTGGTTTTTATATACCGGTAGAAGTTAAAGATGAAAGTGTTCCCTATATAAAAAATGTTTTCAGGAAGGTTTATTTCCCCAAAGGAGATATTTTTCAGCCTGTTGTAGCAGAAGTGAAAGAGCATCAGTTTTATATAAGTTTTAACCGTTTTGATACAAACTGGAATCTTGGGAATACCAATGGTGCCAATGTTGGGTTTGGGGAAAAGTTCGGAATTGTAAAGTGGCAGAAATTTAATAATGAGTGGCAGGTAAGTATAGTTGGGGGGTTATTTGCACAATTTAATCTTGAAGCACAGTCTCATGATCTTATTAATGCCGATTACAATATCGGGGTTAGTCTTTCCAGGCGTATAGATAATCTTGCTTACAGAACCAGGCTTTATCATCAGAGCACGCATCTTGGAGACGAGTATGTTCTTAAGGATCGTAACTGGTTGGACAGAAGAAACTTTAACTATGAGGCTGTAGACTGTGCTGTATGTAAAGACTGGAGGCCATGGAAGATTTGTGGTGGTGGAGCTTATATTTTAAGGGTTTGGCCGGAAGATTATGAAAGATTCTCCTTTAACATTGGTGGAGAGTATCGAGCCAATCGCAACCTTGATATGTTCGGTGTTTTTGGTCGTTATATCGCCGGAGTTCAAGTTATAACCAATGAGCAGAATGATTGGAATATAAATACCAGTGTTAAAGGTGGAGTTGAATTTGGTGAAGGAGGAACCGGCAGGAGAAAAATGAGGTTTCTTCTGGAATTTTATGATGGTTATGTACCATATGGGCAGTTTTACGACAAAAAGATGAGGACAATAGGTATGGGGATTTATCTTGGTTTTTAGTATTAATGTTTGAGTTAGCGCCTAACCTCATAGTAGTCGCAGGTCCTACCGCAACAGGTAAGACAAGGCTCGGAGTAGCCATTGCGAAAGAGCTGGGAAGCGAAATAATTTCAGCTGATTCCAGGCAGGTTTATCGAGGTATGGATATCGGTACCGGTAAAGACATTAGCGAATATGGATCGGTTCCGTACCACTTGATAGATATAATGGAGCCAACGGAAGAGTTCAATGTATACCGCTTTCAAAGGCTGTTTTACGATCTTTTTGAAGATATTGTCTTCAGATTAGGAGTTCCCCCCGTTTTAGTTGGTGGAACAGGGTTATATATAGATTCAGTTGTAAACCGTTATAGCTTTAAAGATGTTCCTAAAGATGAAAGTCTAAGAGAAGAGTTAAAGGAATACAGTAATGAACAGCTTAAAGAACGGTTGCTGAAAACCGACATTAAACTGCATAACAGTACTGATACAACAAACAGGATAAGGATGGTTAGAGCAATAGAAATTGCTGAAATGCCTATGGAAATATCTGAGCAAAAAAAGGATATTCCACATATTTTTCCGCTTATATTGGGTATTAGATTTGAAAGAGAGCAGTTGAGACAAAGAATAACTGCAAGGCTGAAGCAGAGATTTCAGGAAGGTATGATTGAAGAGGTTAAAAGTCTGTATGAACAAGGAGTTACTTATGAAAAGCTGGATTTTTTCGGACTTGAATACAGAATGATTGGGCAGTATTTGCAGGGGAATATAAAAAGCAGAAATGACTTGTTTCAGAAATTAAATTCCGCAATACATCAATTTTCTAAAAGACAAACAACATGGTTTAGAAAAATGGAACGAGAAGGAGCAGCAATAATCTGGCTAAATGGCAATAGCGAAAATATACTTCAGGAAGCCTTGTTGCATCTACATAAATCAAAATAGTCTTAATATATAATATTGACATAAAAGCAGTGCTGGCACAGAATTGGTCGAGTTGTTTTATTGCACTTTTCTTACAAGAACAATACAGGATTTTTATAATTGGAGCCGATAGCTGCTATTTCCGAAGAAGTATCTGTTATTATTCAGCATAGTTCAGGTGTTGATAATAAGCTTATTAATTCAAATACAATTATTTCAGAACTAGAGATCGAATCAGTGGTTATGTTGCAGATTTCGTCTGAAGTAAATGAAAATTATGGGGTAAAAGTTCCTGTTAATTATTTTTTTGGTAAACATACCATAAATGATATTGCTTATCAGGTATTTAAAGCCAAAGGAAAAAGCAAAAGCGATAACAATGGCATTATGGAAAAAACGTTGGATTGCAATAATCCATTTCCTCTCAATGAAGTTCAACAGGCATTCTGGTT
Source organism: Gammaproteobacteria bacterium (assembly GCA_004796385.1). Lineage (GTDB taxonomy): Bacteria > Pseudomonadota > Gammaproteobacteria > QZLD01 > QZLD01 > QZLD01. Next base: position 28,646 of record QZLD01000028.1, read on the forward strand.
GGGAATGGAGGATGTTTTTCCTTTAGGTAGTATTCCTCCTCTTTTTTTTGTAGAACTGGAAAAAAACAGTCTGAATATAGAAAAGCTGCAATATGCCTGGAATGAGTTAGTAAGGCGCCATGAGATGTTAAGGGCGGTAATTCTTTTAAGTGGTCAGCAGCAAATACTTGAAATTGTTCCTGAATACAGTTTTGATAAGATTGATTTTAGTATGATGAATCATGAAACTGCACTACAGGCAACAGAGGCAGAGAGAAAGAGCTTTATAAACCTGTCGTGTGAACCGGAAAAGTGGCCTTTGTTCAGAATTTCCGTAATAAAACTGCCAGAGGATAACTACAGAGTTTTTTTTAAAATTGATCTGCTTATTGCCGATCTTCTTAGTTGTAGAATACTTATCCATGAATGGAGCAGCCTCTATTTTGGAAATGAGTTGGTTTTATTGCAAAAGCAGGGGCTTTTTAGAGGATATATTCTTAAAAGTATTGAGAATCAACGCAGCGAAAGATATAACAAAGCATTTGCATATTGGAAAGAAAGAATAGCAACTTTACCATTACCTCCGCAGCTTCCTCTGGAAAAACGGCCGCAGGATCTGAAAAAACCATCTTTTAAAAGACTGTCTGGTTCAGTATCTGAGGCAAAATGGAAGTTATTTAAACAGTTTTCTAAAGACAAAGGTGTTTCGGTATCCATGTTGGTTTGCACCTTATTCTCAAAAATAGTGGGAAGCTGGAGTAGTTCCGGTAGTTTTACCCTCAACCTGATGTTATATCAGAGGCCTGCCATAGATGATGAAATCTACAACGTAGTTGGTGATTTTACCTCTAATTTATTGCTTCAGGTAGATGTGGAGAGCGCCGTAACCCTTATTGAAAATGCAGGAACATTACAAAATCAATTGTGGCAGGATATAGATAACAGCGAAGTTAGCGGTATAAAAGTTTTGCGTGAAATGCACCATTTTCATGATAATAAACTCCTGACAATGCCTGTTCTTTTTTCCAGTAATTTGGGATTGGAGTCTTACGAAGAGAGAATATCGCATACCGGTAACAGCATTTTTGGCAGACCTGTTTTTAGTGCCATGCAGTTGCCACAGGTGTGGTTAAATCATTCGATTATTGAAGAGAAAGGTGAATTAATATTTAGTTGGGACTACATAGCAGATCTTTTCCCTGAAGGTATGATAGAAGCTATGTTTAGTTGTTATTGCCGATTATTGGAGCAGGCAGTAACAACTCCGGAAATATGGGGTAGCCCATTTGATTTTTCAGAGGTATCTCCTTTAAAACAGAATTTGACTATTCCTGAGCTTAAAGAGAAACATGCAAGAAAAACATTGCAGCAAGCTATAATAAAAAACCTTTCCGGTGAAGGAGTTGTTTTAGAAAGTAAAGATCAATTAATTACCAAGCAGGAGTTATTGTCCTCTGTTTTAGCAATAATGGAATTATTGGATAATGATAGCGAGGCAGGGCGTATAGCCATATATTGTGAGAGCTTTAAACTGCAGGCGGCTGCGATACTGGCGACAATTCTTTCAGGAAAATCAGTTGTAGTAATTATGTCAGGTTCTCCGGCTAAAAGGATTAATCGAATAATAAGCTGCACTGACGCAGAACTTCTTATTACAGATATAAAGCTTAATGCTATTAAATCTCCTCAGATATTTATTAGCGACATAGAGCCTTTAGTAACAAAGGATGCGGAGCAATTGGTATTATCAACAGAATCTGATCAGGAGATATTTGTGTATTGTGGAGCACTTTTTAATGAAGATCCTGAAATAATATCAATTTTCCAAAGAACACTGGAAGATAACTTTACCTTTTTGGGCGAATGTTGCGATATAGAATCAAAGCAACAACTAATATCTTTTTCAAAGAACGGGTCAGATGTTTTTGTTTACGATCTTCTTTTTGGGATCTATTTTGATAGGGCAATTATGCACAACCCATCTGTTAGCGATGCGCATAACTCCTTGATTAAGTGTGACGATATCTACACAAACAACCTGAAATTGGTTCACTCTAAAGGTAATGAACTGATAATTGGGGATAAAATATCTCTTAGCAGTGAACGAATTGAAAACCGATTAAGTTTGGTTGAATATGCGGTTGTTACCAATATTATCGGCACGCCCATAATAACCTCTTATGAAAAAAGAAGCGGAAGCGCAAAAGATAGAATTTTTAATGAGCAGATAAAAGCGATTACCCTTAATAATGATATGAAGCCGACTCCACCTATTGCAGTTGGCAATGTTTATTATAAAGGAGAAAACTTACCTCATTATCAAAACAGAAATCATGGCGAAATTGCAGAAGGAATGCTGTTTCCTACCAATAGAGTAGGAAGAATCTCTCATTCTGGAGAGATAACCTATGTGGTTGAAGAAAACGATATTATTCAAATTAATGGTATTCGGACAAATATTGCGGAAATCAGGGAATTGCTTGTTGAACATCCGGCGATAGGCGATGCAGTGACCATTTACAATAGCGATGAGAATGGTCGTAATGAGCTTGTGGCATATGTATCTCCCATAATGGATTTATCAAGAGTTCCTGTATCTATCCCCTGCACAGTGGAAAACGACTTTGGTGAAAAATACAGGACAGTAACCGTAAATATTTCTGGCAATAGTATTTCAATTAAAAGTGATTTGCTAACTTGGTCTATGAATCAACAGGTATGGGTAAGAATTGACCTTAAAGGCGTTAATAAAAACAAAAAACTTCCAGGATATATAAAATGGTATTCATCTGAAATAGCTAATATTTCTCTGGATATATCCAAAGAAGATTTTGCCAATATTCAAAAGGCGCTGAACAATCTTTTTCTAAGCTCTAAAGATTCTGCAGTAGGGGCTGATGATGCAGAAAACAGTTTGGAAGGAATAGATAGCAGAATAAGAGCGCCGTTTTATGAGCCTTGTCTTATTAAACTGCCAAGGCAGCGTGATCTTCTTGAAGTTAGTGCTCAGAATATCTCTAATAACGGGATAATGATTTCAGGAATAAAGGAGAGATGTATTCCTGATCAAAAGGTGAAAATCTGTCTGGTATTGCCAGAGCATGATGAAACTTTATGGGTAAATGGTTTTGTAGTTTGGCAATCAAAAGAGAACATGGGGATAAAATTTAATCTTGATAATAGTGATTCCGCAATTATTTCTAATTCTGTAAATACTATTTTGCGTACTGAAAACAATAAATTTTCGTTATTTTCAATTTCAGATATTAAAACGTATCTAATGGATTATTTGCCGGAAGATATTGTTCCGCAAAAGTATATACTTTTGGATGAAATTCCCAAAAACAATAGTGGAGGAGTTCAGTTTTCAGCTCTTCCCAACCCTGATTTAGGCTACTATCCAGAAGATGAAAGCGCTTATGAGCCCCCCAAAAGCGAACTTGAAAAAGAAATTATCTCCCTGTTTGAGCAAGTATTGAATATTAAAAAAGCCGGAATGAATGATGACTTTTTTGAATGGGGAGGGGACTCATATAAAGCACTGAAATTTATAAATATGCTAAAAGAGAGAATAGGGAAAGAGGTAAAGCTGTCGCTTATATATAATGCACCTACAGCAGCAGGGTTATTTTCTGAATTATGTAAAAAAATATAAATGTTTGCCTATATTGATATATAAACATATATTTAATTTTAAATAAAAGCTTGAAAGCATAGTGAAAAAGTGATCTAATTCGCATATTAAACTTTCGGTTTGTGTTTGGTTTCCGATGGTTGAAAGGGAGGAGTTTCCTCAAGTCGTGTAGCAAGGCAGAGGAATATAATAAAAACAAAACAGAATAATAATTTAAATTTAGCCTACGTATAACAAAAATGAGAAATATTGAATTTGGGCGGAGGTAGCTTAATATGCAAATGCTTTTACCAGTTTTAGTGGGGTTGTTGACCCTTGCCGTTGGCTTTATAGCCTTGGCGAATACCGTATCAAAAGAAAAGAGCTTATCTTGGGGAGTGTTTGCCCTTATATGTCCACCTGTTTCACTCTTTTTTGCTCCTGTTTACTGGAGTAAAGCCAGATTAAGCTTTTTCATAATGATTATTGGAGCAGGTTTTTTAGCAGCCAGTCTTTATTTTGGTGGCTATACCGAAGTAAAAAGACATCTTGAGATAAGAGGAATAAAAACCAATATATCTTCATATGTTCTTGGTTATGAGATTGATCCGGAAATTGATCTCGCAGAAAATACAGAAAATATTGAGCAGAATATAGTTCCTATAGAAGAGAAAGAGCCGAAAAGTAAAGCGCAGTTATCACATAATATGACCTATTCAGAAATAACGTATAACAGAATAGATCCTGAGTCAGCCAGAGGTTATCTGGGAAGTAAAGTGGTTATGTCATTGAGTAATGGTAAAAAGGCATCAGGTGTTTTATTAAGCAGTCAAAATGGAAAGATTACTCTTAAGATAGCCAAGGATAGTGGTCATGTTTCATATATTATTCCAATAGCAAAGATTAGAAATATGAAAGTAGAACGAGTAGTAAGAAAATCTGTTTAGGGATTTTTAAGGAGATAAAACAAAAAAGAGGGCTGTATGTACGGCCCTCTTTTTTTGCATAGACTATTTACAATTGAGTCTATTATTGTTAGAAAATAGAAACAGAAAGGCCGTTGAGACTATAGTAGAAAAATTATCTCAACAGAAATTAAAAACAAAATGACAACAGTCTGAAAATAATAATTATTTACCCTATAATGAGATAAAAGCCATTATTATTAAAGAGCATTATTACCAAGAGATAATCCCAAGGAGAAAAGAGATGATAAAAAATACAGGGATAGCCGGATATATCTTTGCGGCTGCTTCATTTGTGCTGTTTTTTGCAGTTTCAGCAAGTGCAGCATTAATAAATAGCGCAACTTTTGTTACACAAACAGCACCATCAAAGATGATAGTTGGAGATAAGGCAACAGTTAAAGTTTCGTTTAAAAATTCAGGTAATGGTGAATGGTCCGCCGATTCCGGATATATGCTTAAATATGTTGGGTCAGAGAGTTCAATATGGGGGGTAGATGATATTAAACCGATATCATCGAAAAGAGTCCTTCAGGGGGGATTTATAGATTTTCAGTTTCAGATAACTGCACCATCTAAGCCTGGGCGATATGTTTTACAGTGGCAGGTTAGTGATTCTGAGGGTAATGTTTTTGGGCAGAAAAGTAAGGCAGTATCTGTAATGGTGGAAGATGATCAAATGCAGTCATCTTTTGTATCCCAGCTTGTCTCAAATACAATGGAAATAAACAAGAGATATAATATAACCCTACAGTTTAAAAATATTGGTGTGGACATTTGGGAAAAAGGACGAGGTTTTGCTTTAAAGCCAACCTCGGATAGAATAGCAAAAACATGGGCTGTTAGCGCTGTACAGTTAAAGCAGGATGTGGCTCCTGGTGAGGTGGCAACATTTACTATTCCGATTAGAACTCCCCGTCAGGCAGGAAGTTATCCTTTTCAGTGGAAGTTGGTACAGGGTAATTCATTTTTTGGAGAGGCTAGTCCGTGGATATCAATTAGAGTTGAGTCAGGGGTTAGCGGCCATCAGGCAGAGTTGGTATACAGTAATGTTAAGCAGAAGATGGTTGCCGGAAAACAGTATAGTGTATCTGTAATAATGAAAAATGTAGGTACTACCAACTGGTATTCAAGTTTTGTTTCTCTCGATTCCAGAAAACCTGATAGAAACCTCAACTGGTTTATTAATAGTGTTACTTTGCAGAGAGGTGAAGTAGTAAAGCCGGGAGAGATTCGGAATTTTAGTTTTACTGTTATGGCTCCTCTTGAGCCTGGAGTGTATCCGTTTAAATGGCAGATGAGTGATAAAAAAACAGGTTGGTTTGGTGAAGCAACTCCAGAGTTACATATAAGGGTTGTTGCTCCTTAAGTAAATTTTTATATCTTTAGTAAAAGACGGCTCCGGTTGCGGGGCCGTTTCTTTTTAGAGTGATTTGTTATGGAAACTGTTAATGAAATTACCGATGAAAAGTTATATTTGATTTCTGAATCAATCAGGCAGGTTGTTATAGAAACTTTATCCGGTTGTGACAGTGGTCGGTTGAGTATTCATAAGGGTGATATGAAGGGGCATCATCTCGCAGATCAAAAGGTATATGAATCTATAAAAAGATTTGCTATGGATAAAAAAGTGGCATCAGTAATTTTTATTGAAGGAGAAGAGACTATATATACCGGAGCAGATTCGAATCTTGTGCTTTTAATTGATCCGGTTGATGGTTCAGTAAATAGAGATCTGAAAGTTGGTGATCCGGCTTTGTCTATTGCTTTTTCAGAAAAACGGTCTCCAAAATTTGAAGATATAATTGGTGGATATGTGTATTGTTTGCATTCTGGAAATGAATATTTTTCAATAAAAGGTAAAAGTTATTTCAGAGAGAGTAAGGATGCAGAGTTCGTGCAAATATTCTGTGACAGCAAAGTAGATAAGCTTGAGGATGCCATACTTTATTTTAATGATGGTTATGGTAAAGAGATGTCTAAAAGCGCATTTCTAAAAGCTGGAGCTCTTCCTTATTTTGTAAAGCACAGAAATGCGTTTGATAATAGTGCTGCTGAGATATGTCAAATGGCGAGGGGGGCGGCGCATATTCGAGTTGAAGCCAGATCGTATGAGAATCATAATGGTAGTGGAGGTTCTGATCACGCTAATATTTTGTCAGCATTTGCAATTGCAAAACCTGCAGGAATAAAAATAACAGACCTCAGTGGGGAAAATATTTCCGGGTTAAAAATTGAAATGGATAAGCCTCAGGACTTTATTTGTGCGACAAGCAGAGAAATATTGCAGCAGGTTGTTGCAATAATTTCAGAAAATAGATCACTATTAAATAGCATTATTTCTGTAACTACTCTCCAAAAAAACAATAAAAAAGCTTGATATTATTTGATGCGTTGGGCCTGATTCAGTTTAAAAACCTTTCCAAAAAGCCATTAGAGCCTTGAATCATATTCGGCTTTAGTTCTTTATCTTCTGGAAAGGTATATCTTTTAGTATATTCGAAGAAAACAACGTCGATTACATCTTCTTTTTTCCACTTCACAAGCCATACTAGACATAATGATTCCCTCCTTCCGTATCGTATCTCAAACTTTGCAGACACTTACCTTGCCCATTTTTTAAATATAAAAATATCTGCTTATTACTATAAGCTGAGAACGCTTTTCCGAGAGCTCCATTTGATGTAATCAATAGCTTATCCTGAGATAAGCCTGCATCAAAAGTCGCACTTCCGCCAACTTGTGTATGACTGCAGCACCCTGAAACAATAAGTCAGGTGATGAAAATAAGTGCCGTGATTATCTTTTGGTTTGTTATTAGGGCATATTTTGTTGGATAGTTTTGTTGGTGAATTCCCATGCACAGCGAGGTAACTAGAAAAGCTTTCCATTTAATGAGGTAAATCTACTCACCCTTAAAGTCTTTTTCGTACTCTTCCATTATCATCTCCAGAATTGGTGGTAGATTGGTGGAGAGTTGGGTTTTGAGGCTTTTTTTGATGATCTTGGAGCTCTGTTCCAGTGCTTCGGATATGGCTGAATCTACTGCTGATTTAATCACCTCTTCCATTTGCATGCTTAGCTCTTTGCGGACGTCGCCTGAGATGTCGTCGATCAGATCGTCGATATCGTTTTTGAGTGATTCAAAGCGTTTTTTTAGTGACTGACCATTGTCGATTTTTTGTGTGATAGCTTTGGGGGCGGCAGTTGGTGCAGCTGGTTTTTTTTCGCTGGCTTTTTTTACTGTTGTCTTTGGTGCTGGTGCAATTTTTGGTTTTTCTGTTTTAGTGGAGCTTGCCTTTATCGGTTTTACAATGGCATTTTCGGTTTTTTGAATGTCTGGTTTATTTTTTTCTGTTGGGGCTTCAAAATCTTCATTGATCAATTCCGGAATTGAGTTTTGGTTGTCGTCGCAGATAAACTCTTCATTGTCATCTTCAAAGACAAATATGTCTGTTAGAATGGGGATATCCTTATCTGTCATGGTTACACCTCCAGATTGTGTGTATTTAGATGATAGCCGCGGTCTTTGTAGAATTTGTATCTTTCCCTTGCCTTGGCTTTACTGGTTTCGTTGTTGGGTACTATCTCGGCGACCCGTTCATAACTGCTGAAGAAATCGGTGATCTGTTCACTGAGGTTAATCATAACTTCCGATTTTATTGCTATTGGGTTTTGATCGCTGATTACTATCGGGTTGTTCTTGTGGGTTTCTGCTGAGTTTTGTATCTCATGTGGCAAAAAGCTGCCTTGGCGAAATGTCCAGAGCATACTGTCTATGACCTGTGACTGAGCAGTTTCTGCTGTGTAGATAAAAATTTCATGACCAGCCAGATATGCCTTTTCTGTAATTTTACACGCCAGAAGTTCTTTGTCGTTCTGGCGGTTATTGCTCAGTATGTAAAAATCTATTCTGGTCATGGGATTGAGTTACTTCTCTTCTTCTGCTTTTGTTTTTTTTGTTTCCGGTACGTTTTCATTTTTTGCAGCCAGATCACATAGCAGTTGTACCAGTAGTGGTACGGGGCGACCGGTTGCCCCTTTGGCTTTACCGCTTTTCCATGCGGTTCCGGCAATATCTATATGTGCCCATTTCTGCTCTTTGGTGAATTCTGAGAGGAAGCAGCCGGCTGTAATGGTTCCGGCATCACGCCCGCCAACATTAGCAAGATCGGCAAAATTGCTTTTAAGTAGATCAGCATATTCTTCGTCAAGTGGTAGTTCCCAGCCTCTGTCATCTGCTTTTTCGCCTGCACTGAGTATTGAGTCTACCAGCTCTTTATCATTACCCATCACACCATGACGATATGCCCCCAGCGCGACAATGCAGGCACCGGTTAAAGTTGCAATGTCAATAATCAGTTGAGGTTTGTATTTTGCGGAGTAGGTGAGGGCATCGCAAAGGATTAACCTGCCTTCGGCATCTGTATTGAGGATTTCGATAGTTTTTCCAGCCATGCTGGTGACGATATCGCCCGGCTTGTTTGCCTTGCCATCCGGCAGGTTTTCACTGGATGGGACAACGGCTATTACATTGATCGGTAGTTGTAGTTCGGCACAGGCTGCAATTGTGCCGATTACACTTGCACCGCCACACATATCGTATTTCATCTCGTCCATTGCGGCTGCTGGTTTCAGAGATATACCACCGGCATCAAAGGTTAGCCCTTTGCCCACAAGAACTATAGGCGCTACCGTTTTTTTAGCACCACTGTATTTTATGGCAATAAGTCGCGCTTCTTCTTCGCTGCCTTTGGATACTGAGAGCAGTGAGCCCATTTTCAGTTTTTCCATATCCTTTTCGTCAAGTATTTCGATGGATGTTTTTGCAAGCTTTTTGACTATCTTTTTTGCCTTTTCAGCAAGATCACTTGGTGTACAGTGGTTGCCGGGCAGGTTTGCGAGATCTTTGGCTATGGTCTGTCCGTTGGCAATAGCCTGACCTATGGCAACAGCATCTTTAAATTTTGCCAGTCCACTTTTTTGCGGAACTAAAAATGTAACTTTGCTGAGTTTTGGCTGGTCTTCTTCTTTTACATCTGTTTTGAGTTGATTAAAACTGTATGGCTGATTAGCAAGTATCTGTGTGCCTTTGCCAAGTTGCTCGCAGTAAAAATCTGTCTGGTCGGACTCTTCATCGGTTGTGACCAGCTGAATAGTAATATCTTCAAGCTTTTTGGGTGTGGCGGCTGCGGTAGTATCAAAAAATTTAATTATTTCTTTTTCTGCGAATTTTTCTTTTTTGCCACAGCCGACAATTAACAACCTTTTACAGAGAAGGTTGGTTGTATTTGGTATAAGGAGTTTCTCACCTTTCTTTCCGGTTATGTCTCTACTTTCCAGAAGATTGGTTATCAGATTATTGCTAAGGCTGTTGATTTTTTCGATAGTTTCGTTTGTGGTTTCATCTTCAAATATGCCCAGAACCAGACAGGCTGTCTTCTGGTTCTCTGGTCTTGCTGTTTTTACTGAAAATTCCATTGCGTTACCTCTTGCTTTACTTTGAGTTTTGTGTTTCGTATCTATGCTCTTGCCTGTTGTGAACTGTATTCAATAGATCTTGCTGTTTGATTTCAGGCTGTATCCATAAGGCTTGTCTTAATGAGATGGAGCTTGCTTTTTAAAAAAATGACTATGCACCGGATTTTAGAGTAAAATGCGTTTTTTTTCATTATTAATTGTTTAGAGCTTTTAGCGGGAAGTCTGAGTGAAACCGAAGAAGATCGAGTTGTATATTGCAAAAGAGCTATTTTTGACGTGGTTTTCGGTCTCGTTTGTTTTGGTGGCTATTCTGCTTGTTAATCGTTTTATTAAGTTTCTTTCGCAGGCGGCAAATGGTGAGTTACCTGCAGATTTAGTTGCCGTTCTTCTTGCTTATAAAGCTATTGAATATTTTCCTTTGTTGCTGCCGTTTACGTTATTCATAGGGGCAATGCTGACCCTGGGTAGGTTAGGGCGTGATAACGAGATGACGGTAATGCTGTCATGTGGTATTGGTCCATCTGTATTGTACAGGGCGATTTCTTTTGTCGTAGTACCGTTGTTTGCCTTGGTTTTTTATCTGTCTGTGTATTTGTCTCCTTGGGCTGTTGGTGCTGGTACAGCTATTTCAGAAAATAGCAAAGTGAGCAATGATATCAGTGCAATAGAGGTGGGGCGGTTTACTAAGGGGGATAGCGGCAAAGAGGCATTCTATGCACAGGAGAGGGATGCTGAAAATGATAATTTGAAGGATGTGTTTTTGCGTCACGGAAGAGATGGTCAAACAGTTGTGGTTTTGGCAGATAGTGCCAGCTATGAAGAGAAGCATGATTCGCGTTATATGGTATTTCGCAAAGGTTATCGCTATGAAGGAATTATTGGTGAAAAACAGTGGAATATTACCAGCTTTGGAGTGCATGGAGTAGATGCAGGTAAAGAGAAAAAAACTACTGTTGCCTCAGAATATAAGGCTAAGGAGATTGCAGAGCTATATAGCTCAAAAAGCAAAAGGGATATTGCCGAGTTTCATTGGCGTTTGGCAATGCCGCTTATGCTGCTGCTTCTGGCATTTTCCGTTCTGCCTTTGGGTAAGGTTTCGCCCAGAGAGGGACGTTTTGGTAGGTTATTTGCGGCAATTCTTATCTATTTTGCATATCTTAAACTGTTAACTCTGGGGCGAGGGCTTATAGAGAAAGGTAGTATTCCTTCGTTTGCAGGGTTGTGGTGGGTGCATATTATCTTTATCGTTTTTGCAGTTTTTCTTTATTGGCGTACTTTTGGATTTGGAGAGACGGGGGGTAGAAAAGTTGGCAAAAGGAAATCTGCATGAGAATTATTGACAGATATATCGCTGTTACAGTTGCCTGTTATGTTATTGCAGCGCTTTTTGTATTGGTGATATTGCAGATGGCATTTGGCTTTCTGGATGAAATGGGAGATGTCGGTAAAGGCAGCTATACAGCAGGAAAGGCAGCATATTATATAGCTATGACAACGCCAAACAGAGTTTATGAGATGTTTCCTCTGGCAGCGCTTATTGGTAGCCTTTTAGGTTTGGGGGCAATGGCAGGAAGCAGCGAACTGACGATAATACGGGCATCCGGAGTATCTGTTTACAGGATTGTATTTTCTGTTATCAAAATCGGAATTATTTTATCTGCGCTTACTTTCACTATAGGCGAGTGGTTATCTCCACCAATAAATAGTTTTGCCAGAAGCTATAGGGCGGATGCAATTTCAGAGAGGCTTTCAGTTACGGTTAACGGATCTTTTTGGCTGAAAGATGGTGATAGGGTTGTCAGTGTCAGGCAGGCAATATCCAAAGATGTACTTGCAGATATTGTTATTTATAGATATTCAAATGATAGGCAGTTACAGGCAATAATCTCAGCACCAAAGGCGCAGCATAGCGAGAGTGGTTGGGTTTTAGCTGATGCCGCAATTACCAGGTTTAACAGCAACGGGGTAACAGTTGATAAGGGGCAAGATTATATCTGGCATGGTGGTTTTCAGCCGGAAAATATTGAGGTTGTCAGTTCCAGACCGGACTATCTCTCTCTGAAAAAACTCTGGGAATATATCGGGTATCAGCAGAAAAACGGATTGGAATCTGCCAAATATGAGTTGGCATTCTGGAATAAGCTGGCATCACCTTTTTCAACAATGGTGATGCTTATTATTTCTATTCCGTTTGTCTTTGGTTCGCTGCGATCCGTTGGGACAGGGCAAAGGTTGATGCTGGGTATAGTTCTTGGTATCGGCTACTTCCTGATTAGCCGCATACTTTCAACCAGTGGCGTGGTCTATGAGCTTAACCCTGTCTTTTGTGCCTTTTTTCCGCTGATGCTGTTTCTGTTTCCGGGGTTGTTTGCTATTTACAGGGTTGAGTAGGGATCTTTTGTCTGGCACCAAATATCCAAATATATAGTTACAAAGAGAGGAAAGCGAATGTCCAAGAAGTCGATTTTTAAAGATAATACCAATAAAACTGTCAATGAAAATTATTATGCCTTTGCTTCCAAGGCGCGTAATTATTTTTTGAAAATAAATTTGTCCTTCTGGTTTTTGCTATTTGCTCTACTAATTTTTGGGATGCTTTATTCTATAAAATTGGTTTTTTCCGGGAGGGTTTTTGATGTTTTTGTGATGTTGTTTTTATGGTTTTCTATTGGGGGGTTGGCGTATTTTGTAGGGAAGTTCTGTTTGTTAAGAACATATGAGCACTATAAGATTTTCAGCAATATACTATTTGTTTTAGAAAATAAAGAGTTGTGTGTTGGAGGGGCTGTGAATGGCAGTATTTATTTATCAAAAGCATTTGACCAGTCGTTTATTACATTATATCTATGCAATTCGTCTTTCTTTTCTAGCAAAAAGAATGGTCTCGGTACTCATAGGGATCAAAAAGAGCCGGATGATCCTGGTGTGAGGTTTGTGTTGCCAAAATCGTGTATGGTGGAAGTAGATGGATCAAGTATGAAACTGGATTTTTGGTTTGTTCTTGATGATCAGTTTAATAGCGTGATTCAAGATTCTTCATGGTATATAGATGTTGTGGTAAGTGAATCCGGAAAATATATATATGAAAAGATAATGATTGGTATGGAGGATGATTCGACTGATTAGCAGCCAGAATTTTTTCAACCAGTGGCGTGGTCTATGAGCTTACCCCTCTCTTTTGTGCCTTTTTTCCGCTGATGCTGTTTCCTGGGTTATGGGCGATTTACAAGGTGGAGTAGGCCATAATTGGAAATCCATAATCAATTATTTTCTTAAAAAAGTGCGTTATTTATCAAAAATGGATCTTAAATATACTGTTTTCTGTAGCCTGCCTATTAACCTACTATAATTAAAATGATTTTGGTTCATGACGTCTTTTGCTGCGTATATTTACGCACACAAATCTGTGTGAAGAGTTTTATATGATTAATATTTCGGACTTTTTGGTAGATAAAGTGATTTATCAATCACACAATACTGTTGTTTACCAAGGTAAAAGGCTTAGTGATAATGTTGCCGTTGTTATAAAAGCTTTAAATAACGAATACCCTGATAACTATCTTATTGAGCATTTTGAAAACGAGTATCAGCTACTTAAAGAGTTGGATTTTGATGGAATTCCTCGTATATATTCTCTGGAAAAGTGCCAGAATGGTCTTGCCATTATTATGGAAGATTTCAATGGTGTTTCATTAAAGGATCTGCTTGGTTACTCAAAAACAGATATAAAAGAATTTCTCGATATTGCGATCCGGATAGTCGATGTCCTTGATTTTATACATAGTAAAAATATTATTCATAAAGACCTCAACTCTTCAAATATTTTGTTGAATAGGGAAGAGGGAGTTATAAAGGTAATAGATTTTGGCATCTCCGCAAAAATCTCGTCGGTAAAAGAGAGTCAGATAAACACTCGATTAGACGGAACTTTGCCGTATATCTCTCCGGAACAGACCGGCAGAATGAATAAGTCTCTGGATTACCGAACAGATTTTTACTCTCTTGGGATTA
>QZLD01000146.1 GCA_004796385.1 Gammaproteobacteria bacterium
GTTGTTTAAAAATCCCGGTTTCAACATCTTTAAGTATGCTTTGCATGGTAGCAAGCGCAATAAGTTCTGTGGCGTTAAGCCAGATTCCGGGTAGTTCGAAGGTTTTATCTGTATATTGATATTTGTGATCTTTGGTTTTTTCTATTGGTGCTCCGAATTCGTCAATATATTCATTTATATGGCGATTGATGCTGCGCGAGCTGCATTGGAGACTTTCGGCTATCTGCTTTGATGTTAACGGATAGCGGGTAATTTTTAATATTTCGTGAAGTTTATAGATCCGTGTTATTTTGTCCATTACGCCTCCTGCTCCATGGGGCTTTATGAATTATATTCATAGGATTGATAATACTATTGGTTTTGATTTCTTTGTACAAGGTGTTTGTTATGTTAGATGGCGTTTGTTTTTGTGGTAGTGGTGTAGCTTATGCCGGTTGTTGCGGCAGATTTCATAATGGTGCTATTCCTGCTACTGCAGAGGAGTTGATGCGTTCGCGCTATTCTGCTTTTTGTTGTAAGGATGCTGATTATCTGATTGCGACAATCCATGCAGATTATTGCAGCAGCAACCTTAAAGAGGAGCTCGTCAGTAATTTTAATGATGTTAGTTGGATACAACTCAAGGTCATTTATACTAACAAGGGCAGTAAGAGTGACATTGAAGGAGATGTTGAATTTGAGGCAATTTATTTTACCGGTGGGCAATTTTTCCGAATGGTTGAGCGCTCTGATTTTGTTAAGGAGGGTGGCAGGTGGCTATACTGTAGCGGCAGGGTAGATGATCGTAAAATTTCTAAAAACGAGATCTGTTTTTGTGGTAGCGGTTTGAAATTCAAAAGGTGTCATGGAGCAGTCTGAAGCAGCTCTATAATACAAAAAGGCGGCTCAGAAAAGCCGCCTTTTTATTTTGCTTACTGTTGCCAAATTATGGTTGGCAAACAGTCCATACTCCCGGAGATGTCTCTTCAAGAGATGTGGTTGCCGAGCTAAAACCTAGATATGCATTTGAGCCTTTTGCATAAACCAGAAGCCCGTATCTTAGTTCCGCCCTATTATTTGAGACATGATCACTATTAACCGCGGTTATACATTGACCACCCTCTTCGAAGGTTACTTCAAACGGATAGGTAATACCTCTGTTTCCTTCTGCATCGGTTGCTGCAAGAATAAACTCAAATGTTCCTGCCTGATGATCATTAACTATACAGGTATAGGTTGAACCATTTGCCTGACATGATCCGGCCGTTCCTCCATCAGCATATTCAATAACTACTGAGTCAAGATCTCCATCGACATCTGTAACTGTTGCTGTTGCCGTCAGGTTTTTACCGGAAACCGAGTAATTGAGATCGGTTATTACCGGGGCACTTGCTTCTGAAATGGTAAAGCCTACTGTTGCAGGTTCACTCTCTGCTCCACGCGAATCGGTAACAATAGCTGTTGCAGTGTAATCTCCAACTTCCAATTCTGTAAATTGACAGCTCCAGCTATATGCAATTGCTGCACACTCTTTGGTTTCACCATCAACAGTTACAGTTACGCCTGTCATATCGTCATTTTCATCTGCCGCAGTTCCTGAAACAGTAACGCTATCTCCTGAAACAGAGGCGTTAATAGAGGTTATTTCAGGATCTACAGGGCCAACCGGACATTTACCTTGAATAAAATATCCCGGAGGCTGCTCTTTAAGGGATACGGTTGTGCTGCTGTTTGTTCCTAATGTTTCATCAGATCCGACCGCATACCATGTTGTAGTTTTGCTCTGCGACCACCACCAGCCTGTTGTTTCTGTTTTTGAATATGCTCTGTTTGCGGCTTCATGAGAACTAAGTGCTGCATCGTAATCCATGCAATCAGGAGCCTCCACAACATCCACGGTTCTGCTTACCTCGGCAGCCTGATTCCCTGATGAGTCTGTTACATTGTATGTAAGTGTATATGTTCCGATAACGGCTGTATCTACTTCTCCGGCTATAACTACCTGTGCTGTAATATTGCCATCTGCATTGTCTTGTGCTGTATAACCGGGATCAACATAAACACTTCCCTGATAAACAGTTTGTGGATTTGCTCCGCTTAAAGTAATTACAGGGGCTGTTGTATCCGGCTCCGGACAGCTGCCTTCTCCAAAATAACCCAATGGCTTTTCATAAAGAGTAACTACTGTAGAGCTATTGGTTCCAAGATTTTCGCCTGTACCATTGGCATACCATGTTGTAGTTGTAGTCTGTGACCACCACCAGCCTGTTGTTTCTGTTTTTGAATATGCTCTACCGGCAGACTCATGCACACTTAACGCAGATGTGTACTCCAGACAGTCAGGAATTTCACTAACAACTACTGTTCTGGTAACGGATATTGCTGCATTACCTGCAGCATCACTTACATTATAGGCCAGAGTATATGTGCCGATTTCTGCTGTATTTACACTGCCTGTAATTACGATTTTAGATGAAATATCGCCATCAATATTGTCAGTTGCAGTTGCTCCTCTCTCGGAATAGGTATCGCCCAGATATAGCTCGTAAACTGCTTCGCCATTAAGGGTAATTACCGGTGCAACAGTATCGGCAATAACTGTAACGGTTCTGACTACCGGCTCAGCAGCATTACCTGAAACATCCGATACGTTATATGTAAGTGTGTAAACTCCTGCTTCTGCTGTATTTACACTTCCTGTTACCTGAATATTTTCTGAGACATCTCCATCAATATCATCTGCTGCTGTTGCTCCAGGATCACGAAAAGTCGCTCCCTGATCAACTTCCATATCGGCATCACCGATAAGGGTTATTACAGGTGCTACATTGTCTGCTCCGGTCAATTCCCATATTCTTTCACTGGTCATATACTGATCTCTGGCAGACTCGTCTCTTACTTTATCTGTTGTATCGATAACTCTTACTGCAACTGTGTGTTTGCCTTCAAGATTCCCCAAAATAGCTGTATCTAAAGTTGTTTCGCCGGCTCCGCTAATTGCTTGACCGTCCAGATACCACTGTACTGTTATAGTTGGAATATCAACGGTAGTAATTTCAAAAACCACTCCTTGCGGATAGTTTCCTTCAACGGTTGAAGCATCAATTGGGTCTACAACTTTATATGCGCTAATAATCAGTTGCTCGGTATTTACTTCACCCCATGGGCGCTCAAGTTCTCTCATCTTTGAATTATTTGTAGGTCTGTAAATTCCGTATTTATACATATCTGCACCTTCAAAGGTACTTACATCTTCAAGATCAAGCCATCTGTACCATTTTGTCTGCATACTAAGCATCTCATCTTCCTGATAGATACTGTTATTGGCTCTGGAAAGCTCTCCCCCTTCATAGGTTCCTGTACGACCATAATACTCATCGGCAAGGTCGCCGAATGCGTGTCCGAATTCGTGCTTAACAATCTCCGAGGTATAACTACTATCGCCAACCACGGTACTGACATTTGAGCTATACCCGGTGCCTCCGTATCTTGATGAGTGTGCAAGAGCTATTATCTGGTCGGCTTTAGGAGCATTGGCGGCAGCCTCTCTAGCCAACCCAAGATCTATACATAAACTGGCTCCGCCACAGGAGTAACCCATGTTAAGAGCGGTATCTCTTTCATCACCGTCTGAAGGGTCATTATCAACCCCTATGTCATTTGAGATAACGTCCACTCTGTGCATATTAAATAACGGTTTGTAGGTAATAAATGGCTCTTCGTTAAAAAAGGTATTAACTATTCTGGTTACATGTCTGGCATACTCTTCAAGCTGATCAACTGTGTAACCATCACCAAGTAAAACAATATTTATACGGTTATTTATATTATCTCCACCAACAACTGTTTCATAATTGAACGGTTCAAGTGTCGGCTCTGCATCATCACCCAATATTTCGGCTTTATTTTCTTCATCAATATGGATAACCCCGCCATTAAGCTCGCCGTTAACGTCAATATAATCATAGAAGATAACGTCATCTTCCTGAGAAGAGACCGCTGCGGCCAGTTTGTTCATTTTCAGTTGGTTTGCACTTTCAATGGTAGGAGCGGTCGCATAAACGGCACCACTAACCAGCCCTGCAGCCATTGCAAGTGATAAGAATGTTTTTCTCATTTGGTAAGCCTCTTAAGTTTGTCCATATTGCAAAAAAATAGATGGTATAACACTTAAGCTGTAGTCCATAAATACAGCAAAAACGCGGCAATTATCTGACAAAAACATTACAGTTTCAAGACGTTTGAAGGTTATTTATCAGAAAACCCTTAAATAAATGCAGAATTGCTGTTTTTAAGTCCATTCTGAAAAAAGTCATCAATAGTACCAATAAGAATGTCGCTACACTCTTTGGTCATCGCATGACCCGATTCAAGTTCCTTATACTTTGATAAAGGAAGTTTTTTTGCAAGCCGGCGAGAATGATCTGCTCTGGCTATTGCATCATGCTTTCCACCAATAACCATAACAGGAACTTTAATTGATGAAAGCCTGCTTATATCCATTCGATATCTGGCCGCACTCTCAAACAACTTGATCATCCCATCTGATGATCTATCTGCTAACAACAAAGACTTAATATCAGCTACTTTGTGAGAATTCCGCTCCAGCCAACCGGAACTGAAAATATCAGGAAGGCTCTCTTCTATAAAGCAGTCAATCCCCTCTGTTTTCAACGTTGAATACCATTTCTTAAAACGCTGATGCCTTTCTCTATCACGAAAACAGACTGCTCCTGCTATAGCTATTCTGCCTATTTTTTCAGGAATCTGTTGAGCCAACACTAAAGCTAAAGTACCACCAAGTGCCTCTCCAAATATATCTACCTTTTCAACCTGCAGATAGGAGATTACTTCTTTTATATCGCTGATTATATCGTCTAGCGTAAAATCATTACCGAATTTACACACATGCCCCCTATAACCAACTCTTATTACTTTATATCCCCTGATAACAGCCTGATCGACAAAATCCCCCAAAGGTTCTTTAGATTGAAGTAATCCACCAAGAAAAAGCAGTGGTTTACCGCTCCCATATTCTGAAAAATCCGGAATTTTTTTTGTTGTTAGTTTCATAGCCGTTAATAACCAATCAGAACCACCACCACCCCGAATTAAGGTCAGACTGGCATTTTTTTAGTTGAGTCGCATACTTTTTGGAACGCCGACCTACTTTCGCTGCTACAGATATTAGCCATTTCTTTTTATTGTATGTTCTTTTTCTGTAACCTCCATGCCCTTCGTGATATGCGAGATACTGTTTTTGGGCATCCCACTTCGATATACCCAGTTTTTTGTGGCTGATATTCACATACCAACCTATAAAATCTACTGCGTCTTCAAAATCATCCCTGTCTGCCCCACTATTGCCGGTACTCTTACGATACCAATCCCATGTCTGGTCAAGCACCTGAGCATAGCCATAAGCTGTAGATTTTCTCTTCCACGGAATTACCCAGAGAACTTTCGTTCTCGGAGGCTTCGCTTGTGATTTAAACTTTGACTCCTGATGAATTATTGCCATCTGCACATGAATAGGAACCCCCCATTTCTCATACGCATCTTTCGTTGCATCATACCAATCATCTTTTTCTTCAAATATCTCACATACATTATCAATATTTGATGGAGGAATGGTTGAACAACCGTAAAGAACCGCTGACAATAAAGCTACTAATGCAAGTATGATTTTTATTCGCTTTTTTCGCTGCGCTTTACTACCAAATATCTTTTTTATAATTTTCTTTCCTGATAGCTTCATATCCATTGTGCTTTTGAGTTGACAACTTTTTATTGCCTGACAACTATGCCGCAATCACTACTGTTTTTCCAGTGATTTTCTGATTTTTTCATATAACTCAACGGCCTTCTTATCATTTTTCATAGCCGCCATTCGAGCCCAATATTCCGCCTTAAATAAGTTCTTTTTAATTTTCCTCCCCGAAAACATTATTTCCGCTATTTTTCTTTGAGAATAAATATCTCCTTTTTCTGCAGCAAGCTCTGTCCATTTAATCCCTGCTTTAAAATCTGTCTTTATTTCTTTTCCGTTAAGAAGCATATCACCGATTTTTCTTTGAGCATAAACGTTGCCGTTCTCAGCAGCCTTTGACAGCCACTTAAAACCATCCTTTACAGAACTTCTAACACCCTCACCCTTAAGATACATTACTCCCACTTTTTTCTGAGCCATAACATGTCCTTTTTCTGCAGCCTTCAAAAAGCAGTTAAATGCCTCTCTGTTATCATGCTTAACATGCCTGCCGTAATAGTACATCAACCCCATATCATAGAATGCTCCCGGATTTCCAAGCTCAGCCGCTTTGCTGTAATATTTCCAGGCTTGCTCATCATTCTGATCTTCGCCATAACCCTTTCTGAAAAACACTCCCCTGTAATAAATTGCATAAGGCTCGTCTTTAAGGTCATTTATAAAAATATATCTAAGAGAGAGTAGTCTGTTTTTTGCGTATGCGTACCCCTGATCTGCTGATCTAGTAAGCCAATAAGCTGCCTGCTCATTATCCACCACTGTTCCGGCCCCGTGCATATTCATTATACCCAGCTCATACTGCGCTTTCATATGCCCTGATTCGGCAGCCTTTTTTCTCCATTCGTATGATTTTTGCAGATCTCTCCCTGCACCCAATCCGCTATAGTACATTTTCCCTAAATAATATTGCGCCTCAGCATTACCCTTCTCTGCTGCCTTTTCAAAATAGGAAAATGCCTTGTTTCTATCCGGACTAAAACGAATAGCTTTATTTTTATTCCAGCGATCTCCCTTTTCATACATATATCCAATTAAATACATAGTTTCCGGATACGGTTTTTTTTCAATAAATTTTTGTAGTTTTCTTATAGCCGGCAGATACTCTTTTTTATAATAATGATTTAATCCTTCATCAAACTCATCCGCCATAGCAGATGGTAAAATAACAAAAAATACACTTGCTAAAAAAAACGCTTTTACGGCACATCTGAACATAAAATATCCTTTTTATTTAACTTTCCTGTAGCTGCGATTTTGCCAGAATATCAATAAAACGCTTTACCCTATCTATATTCTTATTTTTATCAAAGTACTCAGATAGCTGGTTTTTATAGAACCACGCCTCGTCCCATTCCTCAAAATCTTCTTCATAAACCGGAAGTTCATGAATAACCCCGATCTCTCTGGCCGCCATTTTATGGTCTCCGCTCTCAATATCTTTAAGAGCGCAATCCATACAAAACAACATCAACTCTTTATAGTTACCGGAACTCTTTTCAATTTGCATTCTACATTCATCAAAAAGTTCTCTTTCTCCCTTGGTAAAACGACCTACCCAAAGCGCATTTCTAATATTCTTTATTTCTCTCATTATCTCGTTCCAATCACTATGACTATTGTCTTTATTATAAAAATATAGCAGTTATGCAAAC
>QZLD01000179.1 GCA_004796385.1 Gammaproteobacteria bacterium
GCATATACATTCCAGATAAACCCGCTGTTATCACACTTTGTGTTAAGAATGGTGGTTTTTATTTGCCTTATGAAGCTGGCTCCGAGTTTCCAGCCATAGAAGAGGCTATCAAAAAAGCCGAGGTAACCGGTAAAAAACTGAAATTTGTAAAACAACAGTCTTTTTCTGATTGTGAATGGCCTGAATGATATAGATCGATTAATGATCAAAAGGGCTGTTATAGCGCTAAGTTGCAAAAAGAAAAAATTGATGAAAAAGACAGGTGTTGGAGGCAGATTAAAGGGTGTTTTATGTTTTGGATATGGATGACAGAACCTCAAAGTGAGGCGGATGACCGTATTTATAGCAAACCTGATGTTGTATCTAAATATGATCTTGACTTTGATAGCGGTTGTAAACAGCCGATAAAAGAAATTCCAACTATTGAAATACACATATCGGAAGATCAGAGTCAAAACCTATTAACTGATAATCTTATTGCTCCAGGAATTACCGGGATAGTAATCAATCGTAAGATTCGTTCAATTCTACAAGAAAACAATGTTAGTAATATAGAGTATTATAATTCAATATTAATTGATGAGATCATGGGTAAAAAAGAAACTGATTATAAGATTGGAAATATTATCGGATTAATAAGATGTGTTGATTTTGAAAAATCTGAACTTGTTATTGATGATCATGATGGCTCAATTCAATTTATTGACAAGTTGGTTTTGAAATATGATCTTTTGAAAGATATAAAATTACCGATATTCAGACTTGGTGAGTTTTCACAAATTATTCTGGTTCATAATGCAATAAAAAATGAATTAGAATCAGCAAATGTTTCAGGTATTAATTTTTATAAACCGGAAGAATTTGTACTGTAAATTAATATGATGCAGTAATTATTTTAAGTAAGATCAAAGAGATCAAAGGGGTTGGAGTCATTGATTTAAAGCTGTATTTAACTATTCAAAAATCACTCAAACCCAAGGAGTTTTCATGCTAATAAAAAACATTGTCATAACAACCAGTTTAGTATTTATGTTTTTCTTTGATTCATCAGCCATTGCTGAAACCATCTCGATAGATGCCATGCTAAAAGAGTTGCGTGAAATGAATGGCGAGTATAAATGGAATGACAAAGCCAAAGGATATATTTACTCTCCCGGATTTGAAGAGACAATGTCAAAAATCAAATTCGATACCAAACAGATTGTTAATGCCATTATTGATTGTGTAGATGATACAACTTCATCTAACTCAATCATAAAAGGCAAAAAGGTGGCGATGGGAGTTGTATGTTATGAGTTACTTAATACAATTATTTATAATGAATCTGCTACTGAAAACTGGCACGGATATTTAACACCAGCTGCAACATCCAATGAACTGAAAAAGGCCAAGTATGCCTGGAAAAAACAGTTAAAGAGAGGTATTGCATACTACTCGGATTTAGCTAAAAAGAAATTAAAGGAATACAAGCTAACTACACGCCCATTAGAATGTGTTTCATTCGAATATTCAAATGTTTCAGAGTGGAATTCACATTTTCTTAAAGTGAACTTTACAGTGCGAGAGGTTCATAATAAACAGTGTGGAGGAGATCCCCATACAGCTCCCGCTATTACTTTTATAGGGTTTGATAAATATAACCAGATATGGGAATTAGATGTGATTGAGGCTGAGTATGTACGCCTGAAATAAATGACGAATTTTTTATGTGCTTATTACTTGAATTCAGGTTATTTGAATTCAGAGGAGATTAAATGAATAAACCTGAAAGTGATGGAGTTATATGGAACCATGCACAGTTATTAGATATTTCTGGGAGCCATCGTCATTATGATGTCAGTAGTTCAATGGTAATTATTAAAAGTGAATCACGCCTAAAAACGAAATTGGAAGAATGGGAAAAATGGGTTGGTAATCAAATTAAACAAATCGATTCTATTGGTCTTAGTGAATTAGTTGAAGAAGAATTTACCATAAGAGGGCAATCATGGGGGATATCGATCCCGGAAATAATTATAAATGTTTCGGAGGATGATGGTGTTTATAATTTTGAAGCTGAATCCATCATTAATTTTTCCAGCTATGAAAAAGATGATAATGAATGTTTTCTTAGGAAATTATTAGAAATAGACGGTCAATTTTTCATCGATATTCATTTGATTATTGATTATTTTAGCGCAAAATTTTTCAATAAATTATTAGAGAGTGGCAGGGTACGAAGTATAACAATATCTAATGGAAGGTTACCCGGAACCGTTTCCGGTGGTAAATATACAATTAGCTATAAAAAATATTATGAAGAGGAAGACACAAAACCGTATTATGCAAATCTTGAATTGCATAAAAAAAATCATCTATATGAAGACCCTCTGGCTGTTTTTGATGAACAACTATCACTACTGGCTGAATTGTCCAGGCAAGAGGGGTTGGTAGATTTTAAAATATATGACGCATCACTAACAATTAATCGAAATAATGAAGGCAGATATGATTATGTTTTTAGTTATAATGTTAGCTACAATTCAAAACAAGAATTTATTGATACCTTGATTCCCCATTTCTCTCTATGTGAAATTAGCTCATCAACAACTCCTGATAAAAACACAATTGGCTCAAAATCGATACATCTAGGATATATTATTGGGGGTGAGCCAGATCAACAGATATGCAGCGTTTTGCAACATAAGAGTTTTATATTAAATACAGCCCAAAAATACAATATTAATCTTAGCTCATTTCATATTTATCCCAATGATGATTCATCAAACTACTTGAATTTTACTATTGAAAATATTCAGGATGATGCCTTTATCAATGAGATCTTATCTAATAAAACAGATCTAAATTCTGTGCAATTATCCGTTAACTCCGATTCTAAATCTTATGAAGAACATATCTCACTTAATATTCCAGGAACTACACATATAGATAGTGTGGTGGCCGTATTTGATGAAAAAATAAGCGAATTTGCTAATATGACTGAGAGATATTTATGCGGTGAATACTCTATACAGTATAAGAGTATCTCCTTTGAATTTGATAATAAAACACAAAATGTTAACTACTACATTAGTGCAAATATTTCTTGTAGCGAATTCAATACGGATTTTCTTTCTGCGTTAATTGATGCGTTTGGCATCAACCATGTATCATTACAGGGAAAAATATGAATCTATATGACGTAAGCGCTTCTATCACATTTCCAATAGAGAATAACTACAAGGTTTTTATCAATGAAAAAAAGGCGTACTTTGAATCCATTATAGGTGAAAATGGAATAGATTATAATCTTGTCACAAGCTTCAGTGACTATTCAATTCACTGTGATGATAGTAATAAAAATTCTCTTGTTTGCACCATAGGTTTTAATTGTAAAGCCAACTCCAAGTTTCCAATCAGGCATCTACTGCTTGATGATCAAGTTAGTATTGGGATGAAATTGCAAATACCGGAGGATATGCAAATAATGAATCCTGTAGATAAAAAAGAAAAGTATAGTTGTTATCCATCAAAAGATTACATCTGCATTTATTACACAAAGAAAGACGTTTCCGATGATGAAATAGTATCGGTTTTTGAAGAAAAACTATCTCAGATAATAAAATTGGTAAAACAAGAAAAGCCGCAAAATTTCAAGTTAATTAACTCCGATATTTCGGTGAATAAAGAAAATGAAAAGAGCATGGAATCTATTTTCAGCTACGAATTTTATTATGACCCAAACCCGGATTTTATCGATTTATTGCTTCCGAACTTCCCCTTGAGTCAGATGAATATTAGAAAACAGCAAGTCAATGTGTTTTAGGGAGATTTTATTTTAGGGAGATAGAAAACGCATATTTTGGTATTAGGGTAGGCATTGGTTTAAATGAGTTTTATTTTATATTGTTGCATTCTCTCTCTAATTGCTTGTAACTGATAAATTTAAGTATATTTTAATTTTTTAAATGTTCGCCAATTACTGAAAACAGCTTGTTTATGGCATTTTATTTGTTGTAGTATCTGCAGCAAAGCGGAGGGGTTTGTCCGCAAAAAATTCAAGCGCCCGTATTCTATCGGGATTTACTATAAATGTTTGACCAAGGAGAGGTGTTATGCCGTCTTATTTGCATCCTGGGGTGTACGTCGAAGAGATTTCTAGTGGTTCTAAGCCGATTGAGGCAGTTGGAACATCAACTGCTGCCTTTATTGGTTTTGCAACAAAAGGTTCTATTGGAGAGCCTACTTTAATTAGTAAATGGGATGATTATCAAGAGCTGTTTGGAGGTATCCAGGAGACTGAAGCTGCTGTTTCCGGATCAAATAATGTTGTTGGTGATACTCTTGGTCATAGTGTATATGCCTTTTTCAAGAATGGTGGTGGTAAAGCTTATATCACTCGTCTTGCAAAAGGGGCAAAATGCTCTGAAAAGAATCTATTGAACCCGGATGCTGCAGCTAACAGCACTGATGCAGCAGATCAGATGCTCGAGTTTACTGCAGTCAATGAAGGTACTTGGGGCGATTCTATTGTTGTTAGGTTAACTCCAAAAAAAGACACGAAACTATTCACTGTTGAAGTAGGTACTGGTACAGGGGATGATTTTGCTACATTTGAGAGATTTGATGATGTTAGCCTAAGTTCTTCTGATAAAGCTGACTATATCATTGGTAAGCTAAATGGTGTTTCCGAGTATGTTGCGGTTAAAGCGCTTTCTGGATTGAAAGCAGCAGCAATTAATAAGCTTGTTGCGGGTGATGCCGTTGAGGTTGCTCTGGCAGGTGGTGGCAATGGCTCAAATGCAGATAATGATGACTATGATGATACATTTGCGTTATTTGAAAAGATCAGAGATATCAATATAATCTGTTTACCAGGGAAATGGTGGAACAGTTCAAATAAAGCTGTAATTGATTCTGCTGTTGCTCATTGTGAAAAGATGAAAAGCAGAATGGTGATAGTGGACACACCTCCTGGTGTAGAGTTAGAAAAAGAGAAGGATGTAACAGACCTTGGTTTGCCAACCAAAACTTACTGTGCAACTTATTATCCTTGGGCTCAAGTGGCAAATCCTTACTACAATGCGGAAACAAATCCAGGCGCAGCAAAGAATGTTCTTGTGCAGCCTTCTGCTTTTGCAGCTGGTATCTGGGCTAAGACAGATTCAAGGCGCGGTGTATGGAAAGCTCCTGCAGGCGTTGAAACCGGAATTCTTGGGCTTAATGCTCTTGAGTTTGTAGTTGAGGATGCTGAACAAGACTACCTTAATCCACTTGGGATTAACGCTCTAAGAAGTTTGCCTGCATATGGTTCTGTAGTTTGGGGAGCGCGAACTCTTGCTACAAAGGCTGATCCTGAATGGCGTTATGTTCCTGTCAGAAGAACAGCGATGTACATTGAACAAAGCATTTACAACGGAATTCAATGGGCGGTATTTGAACCTAATAATGACAACCTTTGGTCTTCACTGAGAGTTAATATTGATTCATTTATGAATGGCCTTTTCAGAGCTGGTGCCTTCCAGGGGACAAAAGCATCTGATGCCTTTTTTGTTCGTTGCGGTCTAGGAGACACAATGACTCAGGGTGATATCGATAGAGGTCAGGTTATTGCGGTAGTTGGCTTTGCTCCTTTAAAACCTGCAGAGTTTGTGATTCTACGAATCCAGCAGAAAGTTGGCCAACAGTAAGCGTCTAACCGATTAATCAATAAAGATCGATTGGTAAGGATAATTAAGGAAAAGATTAAGAGGATATTATTATGGCAGCACCGATGTTTAATGTTAATACTCATCGACATGACCCTTATAGAACATTTAAGTTTCAGGTGATTATCGATGGCAAAACAGTGGCCGGTCTACGTAAGATGGGAGCACTAAAAAAGAAGACTGAAGCGGTTAAATGGAGAAGTGCAGGTGATCCATCTCATGAGAGAGTGATGCCTGGAGGTACAAGCTATGAGCCAGTAACTCTAGAGCAGGGTTTAACTCATGATCCAGTTTTTGAAGAGTGGGCTAATCTTGTAAATAGTATTGATGGCGATTCAGCTACCTCCCTTAAGAACTTCAGAAAAGATATTATTGTTAATGTTCTGAATCTTCAGGGACAAGTCGCAATGTCATACAAATTATACAGAGCCTGGGTCTCTGATTATCAGGCACTTCCTGATCTTGATGCGGGTAGCATGAATACAGTAGGTATTCAAACTATTACTCTGCAGCACGAAGGTTGGGAGCGTGATACCAGTGTAGCAGAGCCTACTGAGGCATAATGGCTACTCTTCCTGGTGGATACTGGGATGGCAACAACTGCCTGAGGAGCTATAATTTTCGCCCTCTCACTGGTGAGTTGGAGCTGGCAATTATTGAGGCAGATAGAAGATCTGCCTCA
>QZLD01000082.1 GCA_004796385.1 Gammaproteobacteria bacterium
CTGGCAGTATCAAATTCACATTCATTTCTAGGAATAGATCAAGATGGACGTTGCGCCCTTACAAAAACCAATGGCAATAATTTCGGCCACATGATTTTAAGGGGTGGAGTAACTCCCAATTATGATGCGGCCTCCGTAAAAGCAGCAGAAGAAGCACTCAACAATGCAGGACTTGCAGAAAATATTATAATAGATTGCAGCCACGCAAACTCAAATAAAGACCCCGCCATACAACCGCTGGTACTGGAACATTGTATAAACCAAAAAATTTCCGGGAATAACTCTATAATTGGGGTTATGCTCGAAAGCCATCTTGGCTGGGGATCACAAAAGCTTGAAGTGGATCTGTCGCAGTTAAAATACGGAGTTTCAATTACCGATGCATGTATCGATTGGGAAACTACCGAAAATTGTTTACGAAGCGCTTCAGATAGGTTAAAAGGGTAGTTTAAGAAAAAATTTTGTGAATAGAATCACAACTGGGATTTTAATTGTGGAATTTTTGAGAAAATTGTGCAATTCATAGTCTAAGGAATTTATTTAGGGCTGTTCTTTAGAAAACATAAGAGCAGTGAGTAGCGACCAAATAGGAGGTAGCCATGCCAGGTAACAGACTGCCGATCAATGGAATTGAACCATACGAGCCGGAAGAAGGCGAAGAATATATGAATAACCAGCAGCTTGAGCATTTTAAGTCAATTTTGCTGGCGTGGAAAAAAGAGCTGCAGGAAGAGGTTGAAAGAACCGTAGATCACATGCGTGATGATGCAACCCCGCATGCAGACCCTGCCGATAGAGCCTCTCAGGAAGAAGAGTTCGCACTTGAACTTAGAACCCGGGACAGAGAGCGTAAACTTATAAGAAAGATAGATAAAACCCTTGCCCGTATTCAAAACGATGATTACGGTTTCTGCGATGCGTGCGGTATAGAAATTGGCCTGAGAAGACTGGAAGCAAGACCAACAGCTAATCTC
This sequence comes from Gammaproteobacteria bacterium, assembly GCA_004796385.1. Taxonomy (GTDB): domain Bacteria; phylum Pseudomonadota; class Gammaproteobacteria; order QZLD01; family QZLD01; genus QZLD01. The sequence continues at coordinate 975 of QZLD01000082.1, forward strand.
TGTATAGACTGCAAACTTCTGGACGAAATAAAAGAGAAACAACAAGTTGCCTGATAATTCAGCAATCAAAAAATATAGAAGCAAAATTAAACCGAGCCGACTCAATGAGTCGGCTTGGCTGCATATGGGATTTGGACATAAAATAAAGTACACTGTTGCATCACAAACTCATGCAGGAACAGATTAAAACGATGAAACCTTACACTGGCAAAAATGTAGTTCTGGGAATAACAGGAGGAATTGCTGCCTACAAAAGCATCGAACTTATTCGCAGGTTAAACGACTCCGGAATAAATGTGCGCGTGATAATGACAAAGGCGGCAACTGAGTTTGTGACCCCTATGACATTCGAAGCAATCTCCGGTAATGCTGTGCATACAGAGATGTTTGGCCCCCGTATTAAATCTGCTATTGAACATATCGAACTGGCAAGATGGGCCGATCTGCTCCTGATAGCTCCTGCAACTGCAAATATAATCGCTAAAGTAAACCATGGTATTGCCGACGATCTGCTTTCCACCGTTTCATTGGCGCTTACCGATATCGATCTTGCAATTGCTCCGGCAATGAATCTGGGGATGTGGCAAAATCCTGCTACACAAAAAAACATAAGTGATCTTAACAGTCGCGGCATTAATATCTGGGGTCCTGCATCAGGCTTCCAGGCTTGTGGTGAAATTGGCAGTGGCAGAATGATAGAGGCCGCTGAAATTGTAGATTATGTAAAAAACTACTTTGTCAATAACCAGCAGCTCCCTCTTAGTGGTAAAAAAATTGTAATTACAGCCGGTCCAACAAGGGAGCCTGTTGATCCGGTTCGCTTTATCACCAATCGCAGTTCAGGTAAAATGGGCTACGCATTGGCACAGGCACTTGCCGATAACGGCGCTGAAGTAAAGCTGATAAGTGGCCCCGTCTCTTTAAGTAAACCTGCAGTTGGTGATATTGAGAGAATAACTGTAGAAACAGCTATGCAAATGAAAGAAGCTGTATTTGATAACATTGATGGATGCGATATATTTGTTGGTACAGCCGCTGTTGCTGATTACAGAATAGCCGACATAGCCGATAAAAAACTCAAAAAAAGTCAGGATGATATGCGGATAGATCTGATAAAAAATCCTGATATTCTTGGAGAGGTCGCTGCTTTGAAAAAACCTCCGTTTACCGTCGGTTTTGCGGCTGAGACTGATAATCTTGAAAAGTATGCCAAAGGTAAACTGGAAGCCAAAAAACTTAATATGATAGCTGCCAACATCGTTGGGGTATCCGATAAAGGTTTTGATAGCGACAAAAACGAACTACATGTTTTCTGGAAAGATAATAGCAAAATTTTACAGTTGGAAGAAAAACGTGTAATTGCCGATAAGCTTGTTCATATAATTATGGAAAGATACGATGCCGAGAATAAAATTAAAAATACTTGATCCGCGTATAGGAACACAGTTTCCTATGCCTGCATACGAATCGGAAGGTGCTGCTGGTCTTGATTTGCGGGCCTGCCTGGATGAACCTCTTAATTTAGAGCCAGGAGAAACCTTTCTTATCCCCAGCGGAATTGCCGTTCATATAGCCGATCAGCAACTTGCAGCAATTCTTTTGCCTCGCTCAGGTCTTGGGCATAAACAGGGAATTGTTCTAGGAAACCTTGTCGGATTGATTGACTCTGATTATCAGGGGCAGGTATTTATCTCATGCTGGAATCGCGGTAAGGAAGCGGTCACCATAAATCCCGGCGATAGAGTAGCGCAAATGGTGGTTGTTCCTGTTGTTCATGCAACCTTTGATGTTGTAGATGAATTTACTGCTACTACCCGAGGCGAAGGTGGATTCGGTCATACCGGAAAGCACTAGAACTACCCAGAAAGGAAGCTGAAAATGAAGTTTGGAAAGAAAAATCAGGAAAAGAAAAAACATAACAAGAAAAAGAGAAGCCCCTTTGACCATGAAGCTAAAGGAGTAAATGTATTTTTTATCGGTATTGTCTCTTCGGTATTGTGTGCTCTTATTGTTGCAGCAGGTTTTTATCTGTTGTTGCTTCTTAGTCAGGATGCTCGGAAATTTGATAAAAAGAGGTATGAGCAGCTTGTAGTTAGTGATATTGCTGCAGCCTTGAATATGGCATTTGAAACAAAAACAGATATTTTGTCCGGTATAGCCAAAG
>QZLD01000016.1 GCA_004796385.1 Gammaproteobacteria bacterium
AAATCAGCTTCAGGGAATTGAGACGAGATTGATTTTCCGGCAATAGACACCGTATCTTCAATAAAAACAACTGTCTTATTTCCGCAACTTTGTATTTGTAGATTACCGTATTCATCAACCGAATACTGACCAGATGAATCAGTCAAACTCCAACCATTGGAGTCAAGTAACATGCATTTATCTGGATAACTTAGATCAAAACTAAACCTCAGCTCATCGCTTCCAGTCTGAAATGAATTATAGATAGCATCATAGATGCCTGAACCGGGGGCTGTTTCAATAAGATCTATTTGATAATTACTTTGTAAATCATCATAAAAGTATCTGGCATCTTTTTGATAAACATCAAAAATGGATTCTGCAGAAGATGCGCCTATTTCTGGTTCTGGCTCAGAACCGGAACCACCTCCGCAAGCAGCAAGTAAAAACAGTATTGGTAATGTAGACAGGTATTTCATGGTACTCCCCTTAAATTTAAGATTATCAAGAGGCGATATTCTTATTGAATCTGGTGGTTTTGTAAAGTTAATTTTTTTGTTTATTTTTTAAAAAATAACCAAGTTAATAATGCGGTGGAATTTCGTAACCTTCAGCTGATGGCTGTGAATTATCGTTTAGAGAACGAATTCTTTGTTGCAGTTGTTTGCAGATATCTTCCAGCTTGTCTATCTGCTGTTGCTGCCTGTAGATTACGTCATTTAATTGATTAACAGTAAGCTCTTGATGAGAAATTTTTATCTCCAGGTTAATTATCTGATCCTGCAAGTTCAAAGCATTCCCCTACTGTTTTAAAATGGATTTGGATTATAGCAATTACAAACTACTACTGCTATAAACTACTGCAACTATAAACTGCCCCTGCGAATCAAGTCTCTTTCAATACGATTAACCAATCCCGGAATTTTGCTGGTGCCACCTTCTACGCTAACAAATACTGCACCAAACCTTCTTGTACCTCTACTACCGCTTATCCCAAGAAACTTTATTTCCACTACTGCGTTAATAGGTGGTGTTTTTTGGAAAAAAAGAATTGCTTTATAATTTTTACCCAATTCAAGAGAGTCGTTAGCAACAAGACCGCCAAAACCGGTTGCTGATATATCCTGTAATCGACCTTTAGCTTTATTTATTAATAATCCTTCGGCACTGGTAAATTCAACCTCACCACTAAAGTCCTGTGTTGTCGGCACCCTAAAGGCTGCTCTTTTTTGTGAATAGATTAACTCTTTCGGCCATTTAAGCTTATAAAAATGCACACCATCTTCAATCCCAATCTCTTTTACTTTGGAACTAAAACGGGTCTCAACTCCACTATTTCGGGTATTAATGGTAAATCCGGCACCTTTGGATATTATATAATGACCATCAATAGGGTGCAGTTCATCAAAAGTTATTATTCGGTGTTTGTCGTCAATGGAGAGCATTATACTGGAATACTCTTCCGGTTGATTACCAAGACAGACTCTTACCAGCACACTATCATTAAGAATTGAGCCAAGAATTGCTCTGATCTGCCCCCGGTTATTTATTATCTCTTTTTCTGTTATCTCAAGCACAATAACTATACCGTTATATTTATGTTTAGAGGTTTTATGCTTTGGTTATAACATTACCGAATGATGAGTTCGATTTACTACCACTTGCGGAATAGGTCTCCTGCTTGCTGCTATTTTTTCCGGTAAGAACTGCAAGCAATCTTTCTATCTCATTTTGATTAGCATCTGTTATCTTTTTATTTGCCAAGTTAAGAGCTTTACACTTTTCAATTTTTTTCTGGAGTTCGTGCCACTTTTCTGTAATACCCAGATCATTGCCTTTTTCCTGAATATAATCCGCAATATTGTTATTTGCGGCCCCCTGAAGGTCTTTTTCAAAAAGCTCAATTCTATCTGCCGATTGTAATTTACTATTAAGTATTTCCGGAAGCGAGGAAAAATCCCTTTTAGCAAGAATGTCTTTTTCTTTATGCAGAATAAACAAAAGTGCGTCAACCTCTTCACCGGTTGCCGCAACCAACTCTAAAAATTTCTTATCGTTATCTTCAGTCATCTGAAGGATTCTATGACAATAACTGCTCCAGGTCTATAAATTTACCTGCGATTCTGTCTGCATCAATCGGATATTCTCCTGATGCAATTTTCTCTTTAATGGCCTCTACTTTTGCAGAATCCACCTCTGGAGTATTGTCTATTTTCTCTTTTATCTGAACCAACTTGGCACTTGTTGAAATATCTACATTATCACCATCGGTTACACGAGACTCTTTTGGAGAATCGGCAACCTTTGAAGCTACGCCGGAAACCCCTTGCGACTTTTTATTGTCGCTAAGTGTCTGGTTTCTTAAACCGGAGCTATTGTTGTCAATTATATTACTCATTGTCTTTTCCTCAATTCCTGAAATTATCTGTAATTACTGGCCAGTCACAAAATAATACCGGAATTTTTTCACGTGAATACTCTACCTGTTTTTACCCATAACTACCGCTCATACCGTACCATCAATTCCTACACGATTTAAACCTTTGTACTTATCTATTCGGCAGCAAATAAAAAAACTTTAGGATTTTTTTGCATTTTTCTTAAAAATTTTTTTCATGCTCATTGTTATTTATCGACAATGACATAAAAAAATCAACTGCAAAATTTTTTATATTCGATAAAGACCATTTTTTACTGTAGTATCAGGTATTGGTGAGGATTTTTTCTAACTTATGTAATAAAATTTATTGCAAATATGATTTTGCGACTAATGCCGTTTATTGCTTGGAGCGCTTAAGGTATGGAACCAATAGAAATAATTCAGGATAACTACTCAAAAAAACCAACTGATAATAAAAGATCCGGTAACAGTTTTTCACTACTCGTTTTTGTGGTATTAATTACCATTGCAATAGCTGAAGGCTATGCTGCTTATGTTTTTATGGAAATTAACGAGGTCGAAAAGCAGGAAATAAAAGAACAGAAAGAAAAAAACCTGAAGCAGGCAACTGCTTTAGAGTTTAAATATGCAGGTACAAAAGAGCTGTTAAACAAAAAAGAAAAAATGCTGGAGAAAAAAGAGCAACGATTAAAACAGATGGAAATTGTTATTAAAGAAAAAGAATCTAAATTGATCGCTAAAGAAACTTTTATTGAAACAATAAGCAAAGCCGCAATTAATTCTGCGGTTAACACTGATTCGCCCGAAAATATTGCTGAAGATTTGATGGAGAGATACCTTGAAAAATATAGCTCCGTCGATTTTACCCAGCCCAAACCCTGCAATAAAGAAGAACGCGATATTTATGTTGCGGCCAAAGTAAATCTGGATGCTCTGAACTTAACTGCTATGGAAATTAATAGCGGCAATAATCGTTACTCAGATTTTGTAAAACTCAGATTTGAAAATTTAAACCTTACGCAACTTGAATGTGACACCCAGCCAGAACAACAAAAAACAAATGAATATCAAGATGATACAGAAGAAACAACCAATCAAAACTCAGAAGAAGAATATGAAGAGGAGTATTAATCCTCCTCAGTAATTAATTTACCCTTTCTCCTCAAGACGTTCTATCCTCTCTTTCAGCCTCTCGATTTCATTTTTGAGAGCTGCAATATCATCGCTGACTCCGGAATCAATAACTGCAGATTCTCTCCTGCTTGCAGCCTGCTCCACTAACTCTTCCATCTCTTTGCCATCTAAAAGGTGCGCGTAACGAGACTCTTTCTGCCCTGCCTGTTTTGGAATATTCACCACCAGCGGATATGGCAATCTATCTATCATTCTTTTAAGGATACGTTCCACCTCCAGATTATCCGAAAATTCATACTGCCTTTGCGCTCTGGTGCGAATTTCATTAACAGTCTGAGATCCTCTCATCATTAATACACAGAGAATGGCCTGCTCTTTGAGGGTAATATCCAGCCTTTTTCCAAAACGGTGCTCATATTTAGCAACACGACTATCACTGGGATTAAGCTGCCTGGCAAAACCCATCTTTTCAAGATCATAAAGAGTATTTCGCACCTGATTATCGTCATAATTGACCACAGGCTCACGACTAGACTTTTGATTACATGCCACCTTGGTTGAATTAAGGGTAAGAGGATACTGATCTGGTGTCGTAGTAGATTTTTCCACAAGAGAACCAAGCACTCTTATCTGCATATCTGTCAACACTATTTTTTCACTGCTGTTTTCGCTGCTATCTGTCATTTTACTCCCTTCCATAAATGCAAATTCTCAATTTCCATGAAGGTATCACCATTAACAGATCTAGTCGACTACTGTGCAAATAAATGCTATTTTCCCCGACCATCTTCAATGAATAAGGTCTGAATACATGAGTAAACCACAGTCGATTATCCTTGGCTCATCATCCCCGTATAGAAGAGAGCTTTTGCAAAAGCTACATATAGATTTCACTTCGCAGCCTCCGGAAATTGATGAGACGGCAGACGAAACTGAATCGGCAACAGAACTGACCTCCAGACTTGCCTTATTAAAGGCAAAAAGGATTGCAGAAACCAATCCTGATGCACTAATTATCGGTTCCGACCAGGTTGCCGTTCTGGACGGAAGAATAATCGGCAAACCTATTACCTTTGATAATGCAAAAAAACAGCTGCAAGCAGCATCAGGAAAAACAGTAGAATTTATCACAGCACTTTGCCTGCTTAACTCTAAAAATAATACAGTTCAGGAAGAGACGTCTGTTTTCAAAGTTCATTTTCGCAATCTTACCGATTCTGAAATCGAGAGTTATCTGCATATGGAAAAACCTTTCAATTGCGCCGGAAGCTTTAAATCGGAAGGACTTGGAATTGCACTTTTCTCTAAACTCGAAGGCAATGACCCCAATAGCTTGATAGGCCTGCCATTGATTATTTTATGTAGAATGCTTAAGAATGCGGGAGTCGATATTCTTTCCAAAAGAGCCGGAGATCAATAATGGTTAACAATACCTACTTTAAAACCAGTTTTACCAAGAGTGCCAATAAGATCGAGCAACTACCACCGGATTGCTCAATTGAAGTTGCCTTTGTCGGTCGCTCCAACTCCGGCAAGTCCAGTGCAATTAATGCGATAACCAACCAGAATTCACTGGCAAAAACCAGCAAAACTCCCGGCAGAACCCAGCTTATTAATCTGTTTCAGATAGATCCAAACGATGAGAGCAGATTTATTGTTGACCTGCCCGGTTATGGCTACGCCAAAGTACCACAAAAAATCAAACAACACTGGGAAAAAGAGTTGGCCGACTACCTTGCCTGTCGCGAATCTCTGCAGGGAGTAATGCTGATGATGGATATCCGTCACACCTTTAGTGAATATGATGAAAGAATGCTGGACTGGTGTTCTCATTCTGATCTGGCAGTACATATTCTGCTGACAAAAGCAGACAAATTTAAACGTGGCGCAGCAATGAATGTCAAACAAAAAGTAGTTAACCGTTTGAAAAAGGATTTTCCGCAAACATCTGTGTCTCTGTTTTCATCTACAAAAAAAACCGGCATAGATGAGGCGCATCAGGTATTGGACAGGTGGTTTATGTTTGGCAATTAATCAGAGTTTCCTAAATAAACATCAAAACGCGCCGCTTTACCCTTGTAACTAAAATCAGGTTCTGCGCCGCAAAGAAACTCGCCTCGCAAAGGTCTTTTAACAACCACTCGCTGTTTTGCTACCTTTCTTGCTGTTCTAAAGATTCTCTCGGAATCGACATCCTCACCAACAATCTCTTTAACAACCCTCATCTCTTTTTTTACCAGCGCCTTTTTGCTTCTTTCCGGAAACATCGGGTCTATATAAACCACATCCGGAACCTTAGTTTGTGACAAGTTAATTTGTGAAGCTTTTATTTGAGAAGAAATTAGCTGCGCAGAATCACCATGCAACAGTGTTATTCTGTCGGCTATATCTGCGGTTTCAGGATTGGTTCGCGCTCTGCACAAACCATCCTCAAGCAGAGCATAAACAACGGCAGAACGCTCAATAGCAGTTACACTGCAACCTGCCCATGCCATAATAAAACTATCACTTCCCAACCCGGCTGTGGCATCTATAACCGTTGGACGATTACCTTTTTTTATACCAATAGCCCTTAACAGATTCTGATTTTTAACCGAGAAACTATTGGTTCGATGAGCCATTTTACCTTCACAAAAATCAACATAGACCGGTTTTTTACCAGCAATACTCTTATCAAAAAGAGAAACCCCTTTAGCAGAAACCTCCAGAAACAGAAGAGGCATTTCATCTGCATTGCCATCCACTCCTTTACCACCATCAATAATCTGAAAACCAAACTGCTGCGCCAATTTGCCTGCCTTGTCAGTTATGGCTGCATCATCAGCAATTACAACCAATTGAATATTATTAATAATCATAAAACCTCTATTTCAGTCTATACTTTATAAAGATAATGGCGCAAAGATAGCTATAAAAACAACCTATTATACTGTTTCTTAGAAAACGGCAGATGCAAATATGATCAAACTAAAAAAAAGCGAGCTCAAAATAGGATCTCCTCTCAAGTGGCATATCTTTGATGAAGAGGGTCACTTGCTATTTAAACCAGGAGCAATAATAGCATCAGAAAGACAAATAGAGTCACTACTTACCAGAGGCGCATTTAGAAACCAAGACCCTAAAAGAAATACACTTGCCGAAGCACCTGAGCCTAAATCAAATAAATTTGTAGACTCAACATCCATAAAGGTTGCCTCTTCGCTGCTGAATTTAACCCCTTTTGATATTATCCACAATATCTTTCACAGATTGCGACTTCTGTTTGAATCCATTGACCAAAACCCGGTTAAAATCACTCAGCAGACAGCAGCAATCGCCCGCATACTAATACAACTACATAATAGAGACAAAGAGGTTGTAATAGGCGCAGTAAGACAGATGCACGAATATGACTACACATTATGCCATCCAGTGCATACAACTATCCTATCTATTCTTATATCCAAACATCTCAAATACGGTTTTAATCGTCAGTTAAGGCTTGCATGTGCAGCTCTGACACAAAATGTATCCATGAACGCCCTGCAAGAACTGCTACAAGAGCAGAAAGAGAGACCATTTGAAGAGCAACAGACAGCTATCGATTGCCACCCGGAAGCCTCTGCAACAATGCTGAAATACTGCGGAGTCACTGATAAAAAATGGCTTAACATCATCAAACAGCACCACGAAAGACCAGATGGAGAAGGTTATCCTCAGGGACTTAAGCAGGATGAAATACTGCAGGAGTCCATGATAATCGGTCTGGCGGATCGCTACGCAGCAATGCTTTCCGGTAGAGTACACCGCAAAGGAATGCCTACAGAAGAGGTCATTGAAACTCTTGGACATGCCAGAGGCACAGAATGCGATCAACACATGGTAAATATCCTTATCGGCGCTCTTGGAGTATATCCTCCGGGCAGTTTTGTAAAACTACGCAACAATGAAACAGCCATTGTTACCCGAAGAACCAGAAATCCCAAAAGACCTGTAGTAAGCAGCTATGTTGATCCTTTTGGTGAGCCATATAACAAACCTATAATCAGAGACCTCAATCACAAGGCGATAGATATTGCCTACCATACTACTCCAGACCTAACTATCCCTGTTGATCTCAATATTATCTGGGGATTCAAGAAGGGATAAAAAAACTTCTCGAAATTAACTGTCGCATCGGATATGCTTTGCGCCATGACTAAAGAATTACCACCAAATCCGGCAATAGCCAAAAGATTCCGAAGCTTTCTTCCGGTTGTAGTAGACTTGGAAACAGCAGGACTTAATGCAGAAACAGATGCTCTGCTGCAAATAGCTGCGGTTATATTAAGGATGGATGAAAACGGCAAGCTGTACCGCCACGAAACCCACTCCGTCCATATAGAACCATTTCCCGGTGCAAATCTGGATGAGAAGTCTCTGGAGTTCAATAAAATTGACCCCTACCACCCTTTGCGTATGGCAGTAAACGAGCAGAGTGGCTTGGGCAAGGTCTTCAAACCGATCCGTCAGGAAATCAAAGATACCAACTGCACCAGAGCAATAATCGTTGCCCATAATATCTTTTTTGATATGCAGTTCCTGACTGCCGCAGTCAAGCGTGCCGGAATCAAAAGAAACCCGTTCCACCCATTCAGTGGTTTTGATACTGCGACTCTGGCCGGTTTAGCATATGGTCAAACTGTTCTGGCAAAGGCACTGCACTGCGCCGGAATTGAATTTAATCAACGTGATGCCCACTCTGCAATCTACGACGCCGAAGTAACTGCCGATCTCTTTTGCAATATTGTAAATAAATGGGATAGTCAGTTTCCACTTCCTAAATAACCCGATTACATACAAACATGGGGGGATCTTCTTATGCAGGAACAGCAATTCTTTATTAAAAAGTCGGTAGTAAAATCATACAAATGGATATTCTGGTTTTTGCTTGTTGTTTGTGTTGTACTGCTGGCATTTTTATTAATAACCTCCGAAGAGATAAAATTCAGAAACTTTACTTTTTTTATAGTTATCGCTGCGTTGTCATTTTCCAACTATAAAAAATTCAAGCAGAGCCCCATATTAATTTTTAAAGAAGACAAACTAATCTTTAATATGATGGGAGTTCCAAAAACAATCCAATACTCAAATATATCTTTAATAACGTGTTACAACTCTATCTTTGAAATATATTCCTCAAGAGAAAAACCGTCATTAAAAATAAAACTGAAATCATTTGAAGAAACTGATCATGAAGAAATTAAAAGGCTATTTAAAGAAATATATAATTATGAAGAAGTGCAGGAGTAAAAACCTACTCCTGCTCCATTTACAAGAAGATACAACTACTGCGATTTCGCCAAAAGCGCATTTAATCTCTTAACAAAATCATTAGGATCATCAATCTGACCACCTTCAACCAGCAAAGCCTGATCAAACAACACGTTGGCCCAATCTTCAAAATCATCGCAATCAATAGCCTTCTCCATCCCTTTAACCAAAACGTGATCTCCATTGATCTCAAGTATCGGTTTACCCTGCGGCATAGCATGTCCGGCAGATTTAAGCAGACGCTGCATATTTACATCCATCTCATACTCTTCCACCACCAGACACGAAGGAGAACCTTTAAGACGCTTACTTACCCTTACATCCTTAACCTTATCTGCAAGCACCTCTTTCATCTTTTCGATAAGATTCTGCTTCTGCTCTTTCTCCTCCTTGCTCTCTTCTTTTTCAGCCTCTTTCTCATCACCCAGGTCAAGTTCACCTTTGGAAACAGGCTTAAGCTTCTTGCCGTCATACTCACTTAAATGTGAAGCCAGCCAATGATCTACAGGGTCTGACAACAACAATACCTCAATACCTTTCTCTCTGAAGATCTCCAGATGCGGACTGTTTTTAGCTGCTGCAAAACTATCGGCAGCAATGTAATAAATATCCTTCTGACCTTCCCGCATACGCGAAATATAATCATCAAAAGAGATATTTTGCTCATCCGTATCTGTATTAGTTGAGGCGAAACGGAACAACTTGGAAATTTTCTCTTTATTGTCGAAGTCCTCTCCCGGCCCCTCTTTCATTACCCGACCAAAAGCATTCCAGAATTCCTGATATTTCTCCGGCTCTTTTTCCGCCATCTTTTCAAGAAGAGAAAGAACTTTCTTAACTGATGCCGCACGAATCTTCTCTATAACCTTGTTATGCTGCAAAATCTCGCGGGATACATTAAGCGGCAGATCATCAGAATCAATAACACCCTTTACAAAACGCAGATATCGCGGCAGCAATTTTTCTGCCTCATCCATAATAAATACGCGACGCACATACAGCTTCAAACCGTGTTTTTTATCTCTGTCCCACAAATCAAAAGGTGCGCGCTTCGGAATATAAAGAAGAGATGTATAAGACTGCTTGCCCTCAACTTTATTGTGGCTATACGCCAAAGGATCTTCAAAATCGTGCGCTATACCTTTATAGAACTCGTTATACTCTTCTGCAGAAATATCTTTTTTCGCCCTCACCCACAATGCCGATGCCTTATTAATGGTTTCGTCCTGCGGCTCCTGCTTCTCACCATTTTCATCTTCTATTGGCTCACTCTTCATCACAATAGGCACAGAAATATGATCTGAATATTTGGTAATTATAGACCTAAGCCTCCAGGCATTGAGGAACTCCTTCTCATCCTTTTTGAGTTTTATAACAACTTCTGTACCACGCCCTTCTTTAATTGCATTCTCAACTGTAAAGCTGGAACCGGCATCCGACTCCCAGATAACACCTTCTTCCTTAGAAGCACCTGCCTTTCTGGTAATTACTGTAACCTTCTCTGCAACTATAAATGATGAGTAAAAACCAACACCAAACTGCCCGATAAGCTGGCTATCTTTTGCCTGATCTCCGGTAAGAGAACTTAAAAAGCTCTTGGTTCCGGATTTGGCAATAGTCCCCAGATTATCAACAACCTCCTCTCTGCTCATACCGATGCCGTTATCGGAAACCGTAATAGTTTTCGCCTTCTCATCAAATGCTACTCTGATCTTCAAGTCTGAATCACCCTCATAAAGTCCATCATCAGAGAGTGCTGCAAATTTCAGCTTATCAATTGCATCCGCAGAGTTGGAAATTAACTCTCTCAGAAAAATCTCTTTGTTGCTATACAAAGAGTGAATCATCAGATCCAAAAGCTGATTAACCTCTGTTTGAAACTCCATCGACTCTTTTTTCACATCTACCGTCATTTTATTACTCTCCTGCTTCTCATAATTCCTGGTAAAAAACTTCATTAGTCCTGTTTGGGGACAAAAATCAGCTTTTCAAGAGAAGATAAAAGGTTATTTCAAAATAGCAATCAGCGCCTTTATCATTAAATCGCCCATATTTTATTGACCAAATTCACACTTTTATATAAATTAGGCTCCTCTAAAATATAGAATCATTTAGATAAATAAACTAAGTTGAGGGGGATAAAGCATGCCATTACGATTTATTTCAGTCTTTTTGCTATTGTTAACTTTAGGCGCCTGCGGAGGAGGAGGTTCCAGTTCAGGAGATGACTCAAGTGGCGAATTTGAAGTAATGATCGAAAAGAATCAAAGCTGGCTTGCTGCAAGCTGTGATAAGGAAAAAGACAATACTACTTGCGAAAATGACATAATACTGGAATTAAAGTATCGGGAAAAAGGCAGCGATTCAGCATTTTCTTCTTTTAACTCTGGTGATGTTGTATGGTCCCCTGGAGAAACAGAAGAAAAATATATTGAACTTAAAGAGATACCAGAAGAAAACCGCTTTATAAAACTTGTTGCGCTAAAACCTTGCCCTGAAGACAACCCAGAATGCGTAGTTATAACAGGTTCATTAGTAACCAGTAAAAAAACATTTTCAACAACAGCAAAATTTGTAATCAAACCCACAGAAGATAACCTTCCCCCGGTCGCAAATATTGATCCCTCTTTAATAACTGTTGATGGTATAAAAATACAAGGCATTACCGATAACACCTTTACTATATCCGGAGATAAAAAAATTGAGCTGAATAGCTCCGGCAGCAGAGATTACGACGGTGAAACACTGCAATACTACTGGGATATCCCATTTGGACATAATGGCAATAAAACATCTCCTGAAATAATAATCACAACACCTAAACTAGATATTGAAACACTATACGACATAACCTTGAACATCACAGATAAAGATGGTGCCACTACAAAGGAAACCTTCGAACTAATAGTTAAACCGGTTATTCCCACAGTTGATATTTCCTCCAATACTGCCAACGGTAAATCAGGTGATACCATCAGACTTATAGGAAGTAACAGTAAGTTTACCGAAGGCACCATCACAGATCACAAGTGGGAACAGATCGACCCTCAGGAACCTTACATAGTCCCTCTTATTCCTAAATGGGATGAAGAAACGGAAGGAGAAAAAATCCCAAGAGGAGATATCGATATCACCCTGCCGGCACTAAGTGAAGCCGATGCAGAAAAAGGCAAAGATCTCAAATTCAAATTAACCGTAACCAACAATCTCGGCTATAGTGCTTACAAAGAAATCACTATTGGAATAATTCCCGAAACAGCAAATAAAGCGCCTATATTCTCCACAGAAAACTCAGGTTTCGAAGTAGATAGCTCCATTATTAAAAACCAAACTGCAAATGAACAAACAGATGTCTGCATTATTGCAGAAGCCACAGACCCCGACACCGGAATGGAAAGTTTCGAGTTTATCTGGTCCGCAGCAGATGAAAACAACGAAGAAGGCATATTCATCAAGAAAACTG
>QZLD01000072.1 GCA_004796385.1 Gammaproteobacteria bacterium
AACAGAAAACTTACATCTTCTTTATCGCGCGGCTTTACTCTTATAGAGATAATGGTGGTAGTGGTTATTATCGCCCTTCTTGCCGGGGTATCGACTCCTTTGATTATTAACAAAATTCACGATGCCAATGTTGCCAGTGCCAAGGCGGAGATCAAAATTTATCAAGGTTGTATTATGGAGCATATCATGAAGGCTCCATTGCCAACTGAAGATGAGGGGCTTGATGTAATAGTAAAGGATAAATGTGTGCAAAGAATTCAGAAAGACCCCTGGGGTAATGAGTTTGTTTATATAGTTGAAGATGAGGCTGAAGGGCTTTTTGATATCTGCTCTTATGGCGCGGATGGTAATGAGGGTGGTACCGGAAAGGCTGCTGATATCTGCGCAAATGGTTCCGGTGAGGATGAAGAGTAACAGGCTGTATTAGTATGAAGCGTTCTCCCGTTTCCCACAGAGGTTTTACCCTTATAGAGATAATGGTGGTGGTGGTGATAATCGCCATAATGGCCGGCGCTTCTACTATGATGGTAACCGGCAGGGGGCGCTCCGCCAAATTTGAAAAAGAGGCTCGTCGTCTGGCATTGGTTCTGGATCAGCTCTCGCAGGAGGCAATCTTTAAATATATGCAGATAGGAGTTGTTTTTGAAGAGGATGGCTACTCGTTTATGGTGCTGGATGAAGAGAGCGGTCAGTGGCAGCCATATTCAGGCAGCGAAAAGATGTTTAAACCGCAAACATTGAAAGATGATATTAAACTTGAACTTAATATTGATGGTGCTGAAACAGGTATTATGTCATCCAGCACAATAAAAGAACTAACAATAATAGATGAAGAAGAGCTTAACAAAGTTGATATTGAAACAGAGGAAGAGAAAAAAATTCTTCCTCAGGTGTTTATGTTTTCCAGTGGGGAGATGAGTGATTTTGAGGTTACCTTAACTCAGAAGGGTAGTGATGATTACTATGTAATTAGTGGTAATCTTGCCAGTGGTATAAAGTTTCGTACTGCTGAAGAGCTGAATGCAGAGTAGCAATGAGCAGTCTTTCCAGAATCAAAATAAAAGTTTCCAGAGCATTTACTCTTCTTGAGGTTATGGTTGCATTATTTATTTTGTCAGTGGCGTTAGGTTCAATTATTTACAGAATTACTGCAATGAAGGCTTCTGCGGCAAGAATGCAGAATACCACCATTGCTCATTGGGTTGCTTTAAATCGGGTGACTATGCTCAGGTTAAGCGAAGGTTGGCCAAGTACCGGTACAGACAAAGGTAGCGATGAGATTGCAGGAAGAAAGATGTGGTGGATAATCAGAACTACCGATACTCCCAATAAAATGTTGCGAAAAGTTACAGTCGAAGTTTATAAAGCAGAAAAAAGGTCGGATAGCCAGATGCTTACAAGCCTGACCCATTATATGGTTGATCCGTCGGCACTAAGTGCCGGAAGGAGCGGCATAAAATGATCTGTTCTGAATGTAATATCAAAAAGGATTATTCAGGTTTTACTCTTGTAGAAGTTCTGGTCGCTTTGTTTATATTTTCTACTATAAGTGTAATTGCTTTTGCAGGTTTGCAATCGGTGCTCAGGTCGCGACAAGTAATAGAAGATAATGTTGATAGAATGATAGAGTTGCGAAAAGGAATGAGAGTACTTCAGCGTGATATTGAGCAGTCTGTGGCAAGACCGGTGCGGGGGGAATTTGGAGATCTGTTATATAGTATGCACGGTAATAAAGAAGAGCAGATACTCGATTTCACCAGAACAGGAAGACTTAACCCTGCTGGATTAAAGCGTAGTCACTTACAAAGGGTGCGTTATATGTTCAGTGACGGCGCTCTGATGCGAGGTGCCTGGAATACACTTGATGGCGGTAGTGATGAGCAGAGGCGTGATTTTGTTCTCTTCTCACAGGTATCTGAATTTTCGTTTAGATTCCTCAGTTCTGATGATAAATGGAGTGATTCATGGCCTATAGATAGCGATGAAGAAGATATGCGGAAGATGGCGCTGTTACCTAAAGCAGTAGAAATAGCGATAACCTTTAGTGATTTAGGTGAAGTAAAGCGGATTTTTGCCATTGCCGGAGCGCAGCCCGGAAGCGAATAACGGATTATGAATAACTTGTCTGGAAAAAAAAATCAAAAAGGGGTGGCTTTAATAACCGCGTTACTGGTAGTTTCTATAGCAGTAATTGCAGCAGCAGCTATGTATCAGCGGGAATATTTTAACAGGCAGCACCTGCATAATATTATTAAAAACGACCAGTCATATTACTATTCAATTGCAGCAGAGTCCTGGGCAATGACAATTCTTGCCGATGATATTGAAAATTCAGATGGAAAACCGATAGATGATGCAGAAGAAGTATCTTTGCGAGCAGAGGGAATACAGGCTCCCATTGATAACGGTTCATTATCGGGAAAACTATTTGATCTTCAGGGAAAATTTAATATAAATAACCTTATTAAATATGATAAAGAGAGTGGTAAATATATAAAATCGGAAGAAGATTTTCTTATTTTTTACCGATTGGTTGAAATTATTAATGAAAACCCCCGTGAGGATGATCCTTATAAAGATATAGAAATACCACGCGATTTGCCTCATAAAGTTCTTGATTGGATAGACTCTGACGATGTAGCTACCTCTGATGATATGGGTATGGGGGCGGAAGATGAAGTGTATTCTGCTCAGATGCCTCCATATAAAGCTGCGAACGGTATGGTTATGAGCCTTAGTGAGTTGATTATGGTTGATGGCTTTCATACAGTTGAGAATGGAGATGCAGTGCTTAAAAAACTTGAGCCATATATAACCGCGCTTCCTAATGGTACTCATATAAATGTGAATATCGCACCGCCGGAGGTTATAGCGGCTCTTGTCAAGGGGTTGGATTTGGCAGATGCTCAGACAATGGTAAACGATTTAAAAGAAGAGCCGGCTCAAAAGGTAAATGATTTTACTAATAATCTGAAAAGCTTTTTTGGTAGTGATGAAGAGGGACTGGCAGCAAAGAAGAGCATAGATAATCTGGTAAAGAACAGTAAGCTTGGAATAACTACAAATTACTTTTATCTCGAGATAGAAACGGAATATTCAGGAAGTTACTCCAGGTTGCACAGCATAATATATCGTTCTGATAAGGGCGAGATGATGGTAATAGTCAGAGGAGATGGTTGTATATAGATGTATGCGTATCTCTTCTGGTTTTAGTTTCAGGAAAAGTGAAGTATAGTTATTAGTATATTGGCGTTAAAAATGAAAAGGGTACTACTGCTATAGAAGGCAGGTTTTATCAAAATAAAAATGGAAAAATCACCCAGATTCCGGGGAAAATATGAGAGATAAATTAATAATACGTTTATCCGCTGGGAAATCAGAAAATATCAGCTGGATTACCATGGCGGAAAACGGAGATTTTCTGTCTGATGAACATTTTGGATCGCTGGATGATGTGACTGCATTGGCTTCCGGAAGGCATGTCATAATTCTCGCTTCAGGAAGAGATATAGTTCTCAATAAAGTAAATGTACCTAAAACAAAAAAAACCAAGGTACAGCAGATGGTGCCTTTTGCTCTTGAAGATAAGGTTGCCGAAGATATTGATGATCTTCATTTCGGCATGGGAGTTCGAGATGAAGAAGGTGAATTGCTTACTGCCGTTGCTTCCAGAGATTACATGTTTTTCTGGCATGAAAAAATTCTTGAATCAGGTTTGCGTGTCCATGAAATAGTTCCGGAAACACTTTCTGTTCCTCTTTTTGAAAATTCATGGAGTATTCTGGTAGAAACCGATCAAGTGATAGTAAGAAAAGATCATCTTTATGGTTTTGTTGTTGATCGTGAGAATTTTGCTGATCTTGTGGCGTTATCCATAAACCAGATTAAAGAGGAAGATCGGCCGGAAAAGCTGGTTATTTTCGATTTCAGTAATGGTTCACTTGATCTTGATGAGCTTGAGACGCTTCCTGAAATTGAGATAGATTTTGATGAATCAGTGCATGATTTGCAGGCAATAAATATTCTTTCCAGAGGAATAACCACTCCACCACCGGTAAATATGCTTTCAGGCGAATTTAGTCAGGAACAGGAATATTCTAAAATATGGGCTCCCTGGCGTCCTTTTGTGGCTTTTCTTTTCATGCTTGTGATTATTGCCATAATTTCCGGGCATATCGAAAAAGGTTCTTTAGAACAACGGTTGAGCGTGCTTAAAAATCAGATAAGCGAAACAGGTAAAACCGCTCTTAATTTAAAGAAAAAAAGTAGGGTAAAACGGATTGAAAGCAAGGTAAAAGCAAGATTGATGAAGCTGAATAAGCTGGCTAGTAAGGATGATCTGCTGGATTATCTGTACTCTGTTGGGCCTGTATTGGAGCGTAATAGAGCTGATCTTATCTCAATAAATTTTGGGGAAGATAAAAAGTCTGGTAAAGGGATGGTTCTTGAGCTTGTTGTAGAGACTAAAAGAGAGCGTGATCAGCAGCGTTTGCTTAAAGAGTTATCAGGGATATCCGGGATGAAAGTAACCAACGATAAGATAAAAAGTAACTCAGGAAGAAAGACAGAGGCGACGTATATAATCAAGAGGGTGTCGAAATGAAGCAGTGGTGGTCGGAGAGAAGCTCACAGGAGAGAATGATGATAACCATCTGTACGTTATTGTTTTTTCTAATGATCTTGTGCCTGGTTTTTTTGTGGCCGATAAGTAGTGATGTGAGTGAGCTAAAGAGTAATGTGGCAGAAAAAGAGAAAAAACTTCTGTGGATGAAAGACGCGTCGGCAAAAATCAAAATAATTGAAGAGGCTTTAGGAAAAGTAGATAAAGATGATAAAAACAGAGGTAAAAAAAATAAGGGGAGAAATAAGAAGAGCAAAATGGAAAAGATTCGTGAAGCTGCTGTAGGTAGTGGTTTTGAGGCTAAAGAAAAAGCAGATAAGAGAGTTAGGGTTACAATTAAATCAGTAAAATTTGACGATCTTTCCGGTTGGTTAGGACGTTTAAAAGATAGGCATAATATATCGGTTGTTCAGGCGAACATAAAAAAACAGAGCAATAAAAAAGGTTATGTAGAGGTAAAAGAGATATTTTTGGAGGCAGTTGAATGAAAAAGTACTTTCGTTACTCAATTGTCGGTTTGCTATTTCTATTCATAAGCTTATTAATTACTGCACCGGCATCTCTTGTTGCCGGAATAGCTTCCGGTCAAAAAGGCGTTTCACTGTTTGGGGTTCAGGGGTCGGCATGGAGTGGC
Source organism: Gammaproteobacteria bacterium (assembly GCA_004796385.1). Lineage (GTDB taxonomy): Bacteria > Pseudomonadota > Gammaproteobacteria > QZLD01 > QZLD01 > QZLD01. The sequence continues at coordinate 5,256 of QZLD01000072.1, forward strand.
AGTGTTCAGATTGTTACTGTGAACAGTGAAAAATTTGAGAATGTACGTTGGGATTTGTCTCTGTTTTCATTGTTTATCGGCCAGGTTTCCGCAGATGTTTCCTTTGATTATTTAGGCAAAAAATTTCATGGAGAGGTCTCTGTTGATGGTTTTGGTAGTGGAGATGTCAGTTTGCATGGATTTAAAACCGGGATGCTTAAGGTTGATGACCTGTTTAGTTTAATTAACAGGCTTGGAAAAGAAAAAAATCGAAATAATAAAGTTATCAGTTTTGATGGAGTAGGTAGTTTTGCTATAGATATGGATAGTTTTTCAATTGCGAATCCTTCTCAATGGCAATCAGGTAGTGATGTGATTATTCCAACTCAGTTGTCGGGAGTGATTGATATTAAAGGTCTTGGTATGGCGTATTCAAATTTTAGTCCTGTATTTGGCGATTTTCAGATTAAGGGTGCAAACGATAACGGAGCTGTAAAAATCAGTATTAATAGCGGTACAGGAAAAAAGCAGCCATTTATTCTCGATTTGAATGTTAAGTTATTTAAAAACGGTGAGATAAATATTCAGGGCAGGGCGGATTACAATGAAAGTTTGAATGAAACTGTTAGAGGCCTTGTTAAGAGTTGTTTTAAGAATAAAGGCAAAGAGCTGGAGATATCCGGAAATATAAATAAGAAAAATCGTCCGGCACTTATGAATAAGCTTCAAAAGACATTTATCGGCTGTTTAATGATGTAGTGAGTGGCAGTGTTAGTTTTCTGAAAAAGAAAAATAGTTTTGGTTTTGAGGAAAGTATATCTATT
>QZLD01000004.1 GCA_004796385.1 Gammaproteobacteria bacterium
ACAGCCGGGACGGGTTCATATTTTGCAGGATGGGGAGGTGCTTGCAGTGGTGATAGCAAAAGCTGCGAAGTGATCATGGATAAGGCAAAAACAGTGAGAGCCGGTTTTTCTGAAGAGATTATTACTGTTCCGGAATATGATTTAAGTGTGATTGCAAAAGGGGTGGCGCAAGCAGCTATAAGTGGCGATTTTGGCACAGAATTAACTGATTTTGTTCTGTCGGTAAAAGATGGGGAAGCTGTAACTTTTACAGCTGAAAAAGAGAGTGGTGATTATCAATTTGAAAGCTGGCAGGGGTGTGACTCTGTGAGTGAAGAGGAGTGCACAGTAACAGTATCTGGCGATAAAACGGTAACTGTGAGCTACGTCGCCAAAGTTGTTGATGAAGGGGCTTCCGAAGAAGGTGAAATTGAAGGGATTAATGAAGAGGGAGGAGATGAAGGAGTTGATGAAGGAGTTGATGAAGGAGTTGATGAAGAAGGAGCTATTGAAGGTTCTGAAGAGGGTGCAGTTGAGGGTGTAGAAGAAGGTTCAGAGGAAGAGGGAATAAGTGAATCGGAAGAACATGAAGGTAGTGGTGATAGTGAAGGTAAGGGCGGTAGCGGAAGTAATAGTCTTATGCTTCTTCTGGGTATGATGATTTTTTTATTAGCGAAAAACAAGCGAAGCGGGTTGGTTTACGCTTCAAATATGCCTACACAGAATTTTGAGCATCCTTGATAGTGGATTGATATATTATAGTTTGTCGAATATAGTTCCATTTAATGAGAAAAGGGCGGTTTTGAATCGCCCTTTTTTGCTTTTGAGGTTATTATTCGTCTTTAAAATAAAATTAGAGTGGAGACATGAAAGAAAAATTACTGGCAGAACTGGAAAAAACGGTTGCGATTGCGTTAGCTGAAGATATTGGAGGGGGAGATGTTACCGCCGATTTGGTTCCTGTGCAGAATGAAGCAACAGCGCAGGTAATATGTAGAGAGAATGCGGTTATTTGCGGTATTCCGTGGTTTAACGAAGTCTTTAAGCAGCTTGGTGGAGTTGAGGTAAGCTGGGATATTGGTGATGGTGATCATGTTGTAGCCGATAGCAGGTTATGTCAGTTAAAGGGTAATGCAGCAAAAATTCTTACAGGAGAGAGAACCGCTCTTAATTTTATGCAGTTGTTATCAGCAACTGCTACTGTTACTGCTGAGTATGCGAAAGAAGTATCCGGTACCACAACCAGAATTCTGGATACCAGAAAAACTATTCCCGGTTTACGTTTGGCTCAAAAATATGCTGTTGCCTGTGGAGGAGGAGTTAATCACAGAATTGGTCTCTATGATGCGGTATTAATAAAAGAGAATCATATAATGGCGGCAGGTTCTATTGCAGCTGCAGTTGTCCGCTCAAAAGAGCTTAATCCGGATATTCCAGTAGAAGTAGAGGTTGAGAATATGCGGGAGCTGCAGGAAGTTCTTGATTCTGAAGCGGATTCAGTATTGCTCGATAATTTCTCTAATGAAAAGTTGCGAGAAGCCGTTAAGATTGTAAACGGTCGAATAAAGACCGAAGCTTCAGGAGGTCTTGAAAAGAGTGATCTTGCTGGAGTTGCCGATACAGGGGTGGACTTTATTTCGATAGGAGCATTAACAAAGAATGTCAAAGCGGTAGATTTATCAATGCGGTTTGAGATCTAATATTTTCGGCTGACTACCACAAAGATATTATTTTTTACTATACTCTTAATTGGTGGTTATATAGCAAGAAATCTTAATAATAACTGACACGGAAGCATTATTTGTGACAAGAGTAAGAAGAAAGAAAAAAGTAGAGGTTGTTGAAGAGTCAACAGACGAAATTGGGGCATTGGAAAAACTGGTCTCCATGAAGGAAGATTTCGCTTCTTTTTACTGGGATTATCTTGATCAGGCACTGCTTGAGTCTGAATATAAGGAAAATGTAATTAGAATAGCAGATACTATTCAGGCGTTCTGTGCAGAAAATGCAGATTTGATGCTGGCTTATTTTCAGCTTAACAGGGAGGATGAGTATGAGCTTATACATCCTCTTTATACGGCGGTTATCTGTGAAATTCTTGGAGTAAAAAAGAAGATAGCTTATGAGGATCGTAATCAGGTTATTTGTGCTGCTCTTACTCATGATATCGGTATGCACACATTAATAGATGTTCTTAAATATCAGGAATCGCCGCTTACCCCGGATCAGCTTGCCGATCTTAAACTTCACCCTATTCGCAGCGTAAAGCTTCTTCGAGATGCAGGAGTTACAGAAAAAGTCTGGATGATGTCTGTGCAGCAGCATCACGAAAGGCTGGATGGATCTGGTTATCCATATGGACTACTTCTTGAAGATATATCTCTTGGAGCACGAATGATAGCTATTGCAGATACCTATATTGCAATGACAAAGCCTCATGCTCACCGTCAGGGATCTTTTGCCAAAGCAGCTCTTTCTGAGCTTTTCGCCAATAGGGGCGACAAGGTCGATAATGAATTAACTCAGATATTTATCCGCGAGATGGGGCTGTTCCCGCCAGGGGCAGTAGTGCGACTTATGAATGGTGATATAGCCATGGTTACTCATAGAGGAAAGAATGCTACTACCCCTATTGTTCAGAGCATTGTCGGGCCACGAGGAGCACCTCTGCCGAAGCCGATACCCCGCAATACCCAGCATGAAGCCTTTGCCATAAGAGATATGGAGCAGGATGAAGAGTATCGACAGATAGCCTTCTCTTCTGCGATTGATCTGTGGACACAGAAGAAGATACACTTTTCCAGCAGTTAAGTTGAGTGGCAGCAACTTATTATTAAAATCAATAGATTGTATTTATTATTCAAAAGTATGAATATGGGGGGGGAATGATATATAAATTGTATAGAGTAAATGGCCTTGTCGATGTAGATAAGGCCTATTATATGTTTGAACAAAAACTGCCGTTTGGCTGGAGAGTAGACAGATCTGAATCTGAAGATGCAGATCTTATTGTGGAGACCCTTTTTTTCAAAAGGATATCCGTTTCTGTTGAGCGGGATCGCGACAGTATGACGACCTTGATATCCTATAATGCTGCATCCTCAAGTCTGATTTTTAAGATTATTTTTGGATGGTTATGGTTTTTTGGAATAAGCACCGAAAAATTTATTGTAAGCGTATTTAGCAACACCGATCATAGTGAGGTTGAGTTAACCACTTTTAACTCCAAACCGAGCGTATTTAATTTGTGCTTATTGATTTTGTCAATAATGATGTTTGCGTTTGATTTTTTTGCATTTTATGGGCATTGGAGAGCAATACATATATTTGCAGATGAAAATATGAGCCAAATGCAGTTTAAACTGTATTTGGTTACGATTTTGGGATTGGGGAATCATCTTCTCTTTATGGCAGGCACAATAGAGCTATATCTGCTTAGAAAATCTGCAATTGTCTTTTTTGTGCTGGAACTGCTGTTATTTATCGTAACATTGATTATAGGGCATCACTTGATAGATGAAACTCTTTCAGAGGTTATAAAGCGTATTTCTTCACCATTTTTCCTACCGATTATAGCATTGGTGTATTCATTGCTAATGAACAGCACTAATGAGCTGCGTTAAACAGCTCAATATTATTATATTTTTTACTATACGGTTTTTTACATTTGACCTGCTTTGTAACCTCTTTTTTGCAGCAGATCAATAAGCCCTTCTTTACCGGGAATGTGAGCGGCGCCAACAATTACCATTACATTATGTTTCTTTTTTAATAGAGCCTCGATTTTTGTAACCCAGTTTCTATTGCGTTTATAAAGCAAATTTTCCTGATAACTTTTCAAGTCTTTGAACATCTCTATAGTAATATTATTTATTGTATTGCTGTCTCCTTTTTTCCAGGCATTTATCATTTTCGGCATTGTGTTTACCTGTTTATCGAAATCTGAAATTGTAATCTCAAGCATCTTGATCTGTTCCTGTATGCTATTGCCTGCAAGCGCATTTAATTGAAATTCGCAGCTTTCCAGAAATGATATTTCTTTCCTATCATCAGAAGCTTTTTGATAAAAGTGATAATCTACACCTGTTTCCGTTAAATATCCCTGTTTTACAAAATACATAAGAGGAATAGACATGCTTAAAAACCACGGCTTCATAATATCTATCCCCGGAAGCAGTATGTCTTTTTCCCTGATAAGATCCGTTGTTTTTTTATAAAGGTCTTTTGAAATTACATCTCTTAGCTTTTTACCATCAGTAAACATGGCCATATTAAGCGTTTTTAACTGTAGCGATGCCGATTTCATTTCATCAATATCAGCTTCAAAAACAAGTTCTTTTGAATCTTTATAGGCATTACTATAAGTGGCGCTAAGAGGGTGATCACTTTTCTTTAATAAATGAATAGATCCAGCCAGATACACAGTATTATTTTTACCGTTTATTTTCCAGATAAATGTTTTTGCATAGATGAAGCTGCTTTGAAAAACAAACAGAAAAACCAAAAATATTTTTATGTTCTTCATTAATAATTTCCTGTATTTAAAATGTTTTGGCGCGATAATCTGGACGAAATAAGCCATAACATATATTCTTTAGCCCTGCTCTATTCTTACCTGTTTTGATTCAATGGTCAAAACCTTGTTTTGAATATCACTTGTGTTTATAAAACACCTGTAAAATGAGCGGTTTTCAGACTGAATTTAAATCTTATAAAGGAATGATTTTATGAAAAAATTATTATTAATTACTGTTTTGGCTCTTGTTAGTAATATTTCATTTGCCGATGATGTGACAGATTCAATAAACAAAGCACTTAAAAGCTATAAAAACGGAGAATATTCTGAGGCTATAACCAATCTTGACTTCGCGGCTCAGCTGGTAAGGCAAAAGAAAAGTTCCAGTCTGGGTGATTATCTTCCGGCCCCATTAAGTGGATGGAAGGCAAAAGATATAGAGTCTCAGGCAGTTGGTGGGGCAATGATGGGCGGAATGGTCTCTGCAGCAAGAGAATACACCAAAGGTAATAGTGTGGTTAATATTAATGTAATGACAGATTCGCCATTGCTGCAAACCATGATGATGTTTGTCTCAAATCCAATGATGGCCTCGGCAAGTGGTATGAAGGTTAAAAAGATCAGCGGGCACAATGCAATAATCGAATATAAAGCCAACAGTAAGTCTGGTAACCTGCACGTTGTAATTAATGGTAAAGTTTTGGTTACTGTAAATGGCAGCAGTGTAGCTTTAGCAGATATCGAAAAATATGCAGCAGCTGTAGATTATAAAAAAATAGAAAGTATGAAATAAAAAGGTTTGGAGTAAATCGAGATTAAACCAAAGATAATAGAACGATCGCAGCACATAATCTCCAGAAAAAATCTGGATGACAGGGTGCTGCGTGTGCTTTACACACTTTCCAAGCATGGTTATGAGGCCAATCTGGTTGGTGGCGCAGTCCGCGATCTGCTTTTGGATAAAGAGCCAAAAGACTTTGATGTAGCCACCAATGCAACCCCTGAGCAGGTAAAGGCAATTTTCAGAAATTGTCGCCTTATTGGTAGACGCTTTCGATTGGCGCATATTCATTTCGGTAGGCACATAGTAGAGGTTGCCACCTACAGAGCTTCTCATCAGAATCAGAATGAAGGCGGTGTAGTTAGTGAAGATGGTAGAATTCTGCGCGATAACGTTTACGGTAATATTGAAGAAGATGCAATAAGGAGAGATTTTACCGTAAATGCTCTCTATTATAATATTGCTGATTTTTCGATAATTGATTATGCAGGTGGTGTTACTGATCTTAATAATAAACTTTTGCGATTGATTGGAGATCCTGAAAAGAGATATCGAGAAGACCCGGTAAGGATGCTCAGGGCAATAAGATTTTCGGTAAAACTGGGTTTTGAGATAGAAGAAAAAAGCGAAAAGCCTATTCATGAATTAAAGTGCTTGCTTGCAGATATTCCTCCCGCGAGACTTTTTGAAGAGAACCTTAAGTTGTTTATGGGTGGTGATGCACTGGAAAATTTCAAAGCAATTAACAATTACGGTATTTTTGAGATGATGTTCCCGCTTGCCACCAAATGGCTAAATGGGAAAGATGGAGATATCGCCAACAGGATTATTACCCAGGCACTGATAAATACTGATAAGCGTATCAGAAATAATATGCACGTAACCCCTGCATTTTTGTTAGCTATTTTTTTATGGGGAGCGGTTAGTCATCTGCAAAAACAGCATCAGTCCAGAGGCGAAAATCAATATCAGGCACTTAATATGGCGATAGAAGATGTCATGTCGCAGCAGATAAGGCATGTATCTATTCCTAAAAGATTTTCCATTGTCATGAAAGAGATTTGGCGCCTGCAAATAAGATTGCCAAGACGTAATGGTCAGCGCGCCTTCAAGCTTATCGCACATCAGCGTTTTCGTGCGGCATATGATTTTTTGCTTTTAAGGGCTCAAGGAGGCGATGCAGATCAGGACCTTTGTGACTGGTGGACACATTTTCAGGAAAAGGGTGAAAAAGAGCGCAAAATTATGGTGGCTTCGCTCTCTAAATCAGTGTCTTCTAAAAAGCGCAAGAATTAGTTCTGTGATTTACATTGGTACTGGTAGTAACCTCAATAATCCGCAGCAGCAAATAGAGAGGGCTTATGGATATCTTGTTGGTGATAACAGAATCGATATAACCGGAAAATCATCGTTTTACAGAACTCCTCCGTTAGGGCCTCAGGATCAACCGGACTACATCAACTCAGTAGTTGCAATCACAACTGACTATTCACCTTTGGAGTTGTTGAGATTTCTGCAAGGCGTAGAGCAACAGATGGGGCGGGTAAAAACCGGCAGGTGGCGTGAAAGGGTTATTGATCTGGATATCCTTGTTTATAAAAACAGAGTAATAAAAGAATCGCAGCTAACTATACCGCACCAGGGTATTCCAGAACGGGCATTTGTATTGTATCCTTTGGCAGAAGTTGCGCCGGAGCTGGAAATACCTGAATTCGGAAAAGTGGCTGATCTGAAAGCAAAATGTACTGGAAAGATTAAAAAGATAGGGTGAGTGATTTGGAAAATCCCAGATTTATAGTTGTAGAAGGAGCAATTGGTGTTGGTAAAACAAGTCTGGCAAAAAGGCTTGCAGAATCATTTTCAGCCGAATTACTTCTGGAAGATGTAGACGAAAATCCATTCCTGAAAGATTTTTACAAAAACAGCAAGGCAATGGCATTCCATACTCAACTGTTTTTTCTACTGCAAAGAGCTGAACAGATCAGAGGATTGCAGCGAGGCGACATGCTTTGTGTGCCTAGAGTTGCCGATTTTATGTTTCAGAAAGACATGTTGTTTGCAGAACTAACCCTTAGCGATCCTGAGCTTGAGCTGTACAAAAAGGTTTATCGTGAACTTAATCTGGAAATACCGCAGGCTGACCTGGTTATTTACCTGCAAGCACCGGAAGATGTGCTTCAGAAAAGAATCTCCATTCGAGGAGTAGATTACGAACAAGGCATCAGTCCATCATATCTGTCCGATCTCAACAATGCTTATGCCCACTATTTTCACTACTACAATCAGACCCCTCTCCTGATTGTTAACGCTTCAGAAATAGATTTTGTAAACAAACCGGACGATTATGAGCTGCTGTTGGAACATATTCGCAATATCAGTAGCGGTAAACACTACTTTAATCCTCGGGTTGTTGGCGTATAAAATTGGCAAATATACCAAACCAGTCTCAATCCTGATAAAATTGCTGCCTTGTTTATTTAACCACACCGGAGAGCTTGCATGTATTCGGCAGCAGATAAAAAACGCACTACACAGGTTACAATCAGTACTTTGGCAAAGATGAAGCGCGAGGCGGAAAAAATCGTCATGCTCACCTCTTACGATGCAAGTTTTGCTAAATTGTGCAGCGATGTGGGCGTCGATGTAATCCTGGTCGGCGACTCTTTAGGGAATGTGATTCAGGGAAAAAAGACCACAATCCCGGTTACTCTCGACGAAATTATCTATCACACCAACTGTGTTATGAACGGCAATGAAACAGCGTTTGTAATAGCCGATATGCCGTTTATGAGTTATGCCAATCTCAATGACGGTCTTGATAATGCCGGGCGCATTATGAAAGAGAGCGGCGCTCACATGGTAAAACTTGAAGGTGGAAAAGAGCTGGTAGAGTTGGTAAAGGCAATGGCTGTTCGCGGTATTCCTGTTTGTGGTCATCTTGGTCTTATGCCGCAGTCGGTGCATAAAATGGGTGGCTACAAAGTGCAGGGGCGAGAGCAGGAAGAGGCGGACCATATGGTTGCGGAGGCTTTGGCATTGCAGGAAGCCGGAATAGATATGCTGGTGCTTGAGTGTGTTCCGGCAGTGCTTGCAAAAAGGATTGCTGCAGAGTTGGCTATTCCGGTTATAGGCATTGGTGCAGGAGTGGACTGCGACGGGCAGGTTTTGGTATTACAGGATATGCTGGCAATAACTCCTGGAAAACGCCCGAAATTTTCAAAGGATTTTATGGCAGGTGCAGGCTCTATTGCAGAGGCAATGGCTGCATATGTGAAGCAGGTTAAGAATAAAGAGTTTCCGGCACAGGAACACACTTTCTAATTGTTGAACGGGTAGTAATAGCGATGCAGACAGTAGGTGAGATCAAGCAGATACACAAAATAATCAGAGAGCAGAAGGTCAATGGTAAAAAGGTAGCCTTTGTGCCGACAATGGGTAATCTCCACGCCGGACATATCTCTCTGATCACAAAGGCGGTAGAGGCCGGTGATTTTGTGGTATCTAGTGTCTTTGTTAATCCTTTGCAGTTTTGTGAAGGTGAAGATTACGGCGAGTATCCTCGCACACTAAAGGAAGATCAGGAAAAACTCAAAGATGCCGGTTGCGATCTGCTTTTTGCACCACCGGTTTCCGAGATGTATCCGCGAGCTAAGGTAACAAATGTAATAGCACCGGCTGAGATAACAGATACCCTTTGTGGGTTATCTCGTCCGGGACATTTTGCCGGAGTAACAACCGTAGTAACCAAACTATTTGGCATAGTGCAGCCGGATATTGCGGTGTTCGGCAAAAAAGACTTTCAGCAGCTTGCCGTTATCAGAAGAATGACCGAAGATCTGTCACTACCAATAGAGATAATAGGTATGGAAACAGTGCGCGAAGCCGATGGCTTGGCAATGAGCTCCAGAAACTCATTTCTGAGTGAGCCTGATAGAAAAACCGCCATTGCTATTAGTGAGAATCTGAAAAAAGCAAAAGCTCAAATTGAGTCAGGTAATAAAGATTTTGCAGCAATAGAAAAGTCAGGAAGAGCAGAGTTGGAAAGTGTTGGCTTTGTGGTCGACTACTTTACAGTAAGAGAGCAGGCAACGCTTAACAATGCCACTATTGATGATAGAAAGCTGGTGATTCTTGTCGCTGCCAAACTTGGCAGTACCAGACTAATCGACAATATAGACTTTGTTTTATAGCAATGAAGGACCGGGTCTACTCAGAAAAGATGGATAGCGTTGAAAGGTTCAGGTTCAACGCCTCTGTTGTCGATGTTTTTCCGGATATGATAAATCGCTCAGTTCCCGGTTACGAAACCATGATCGGCTTTTCAGGAATTATTGCCGATCGCTACATTCAGCCTCAAACAAATTGTTATGATCTTGGCTGCTCCCTGGGAGCATCATCCTTTGCCATTGCCAATCACGTTAACCACTTCGACTACAGCATAATCGCAGTCGATAACTCACCCGAGATGACAGAGCGCTTTGCAAAAATCAAACAGAGACAGATAACCACTGTACCAATAGATATTCGCTGTATGGACGTAATGGATACCGATATCAATAACGCCTCATTCGCAGTTATGAACTTCACCCTGCAATTTATCGCACCGGAACTGCGTGACGAAATTATAAAGAAGATCTACGCAGGGCTTAACCCCGGCGGAGCACTGATGCTATCAGAAAAGATCATCTTTGACTCAGAGAAAGAGCAAAGCTTTATCGAACAAAATCACTACGCCTTCAAAAAAAGTAACGGCTATAGCGAACTGGAGATAAGCCAGAAAAGAACGGCTCTGGAAAATGTCCTCATAGCAGAAACCATCTCTGAACATATCGGGCGTTTTCAGCGCTGCGGTTTTGCTGAGGCGTATAAATGGTACCAATGCCTGAACTTCGTCTCGTTTGTGGCAGTTAAAAAGTAGCCAAAAGTACAATTTGTTTAAAACAGGGTTTTTGATAGTATCCCAAGGTAAGGTCAATAAATCTGCAATACAGATTATTCGGTTTTTATTATCTCATTTGACGCAAGATGAAGATAGCAGTGTAATTTTAATGTTTTGATGATTTTTTCAATTAATGGAGTTCACATGAAAAAGAACATATTTGTTCTATATCTGGTCACTGTAGGTTTTGCTATGTTTGCATGCGAAAGTGCGAATGAACCTGACATTACAGGTAAGTGGATTAACCCTGAGCATAAATGGGGGCTGGAATTTCGGGATGGAAAGGTATTCGAGTGGGAGCATGGTAGTATTAATCGTGAAGGAACTTTTACCCTTGAAAATAAGAGTGACGAAGAATACCATAATTAATTATTATGGTAGATGGGAAGCAGGAAGCCTCTTTAGATTTGAAAATTGATATGAAAGATCGTCTAATCGTTAAGGTTGAAGGTAATGAGGCTGCACTGATAAGGCAATAGATAGATTCAATATGGTCGTAAAAGATAAATAGTGACGTGTACGGGAATAATTAAGGAGAGATAAATGAAAAAGATTAATATTGTTGTAGCAATTGTTTTATTGTTTTGCTTTGGCTGTAGCGAGAAACCAGGAGCTGAAACAACTGCAAAGAACGCTTTGGCATCATTTAAAGAAAACAGTTATGAGAAATATGCCAAAGAGGTTTTGTTGAAGGCGGAAGATTGGAAAAAAATTCATGACTATGCTCTAGATAATAATGGCGAAAAGATTCCGGGTGATATTAAAAACCTAACGGAAGAGAAAATGCAAGAGATGGAGGATGGGATGCTTATGAGGTGTAGTAAGCAGTGGAAAGAATTCAGAAGATATGGGATTGAAGATGGAATTAACTGGGATGAAGCTGAGTTTGTCTCGAAAGAACTTGAAGGTGAGCCAGATTCGCTGTTTAAGGGATCGAAGGTTGCAAAAGTTAATATGGCTGTGAATTTCAGCAGTAAGAATAACTTTTACAGTTTAGGCTTGCAAGAGTGTATATCAATGCCAGATGGAGAATGGAAGTGCATGTGTCCAACAGGCATTACAAAAAGCAGCTCTTCCGGAAAATCTGAATAATTGATTGTGAGCAGTTTAGTCGCCTTAATAAATAATTTGGAATAGGTGGTGTGATCATGAAAACACAGATCAAGATATTTTTATTTTATACCCTCTCAAGTTGGGTTCTTGGTTCCGTTATTTACACTTTCTTAATACTTATCGGATTCAGTCGCTTTATTTTTGGAGCTGTGTACGGAATGTTTCTTTATCACCATGAGCATCCATATCAATATATTCTGGTTGTGGCAGTAGCCTATGGATTGTGTGCAACAGTATGGATTAGATTATTTTGTGATACGCATGGTTGGAGGCGCTTTTTAAGCATATCGGTAATGATACCTTTGGTGTTTGTATTGGCGGTAGTTCCTGGAGGAGTTCTCTGGGGGATTCATGATAACTGGGGGTATATTTGTATGGGGAAAATATTGTGGAAAGAGCTTGCCTGGGCAGCGAATGCCTCGATTGATTTTGGATGGATTATTGTTCTCAGTTCGATTCCCTATAATGTACTGTGCGTAATAATGGGGTATCTTTTAACACATTTTGGACAGAACTATCTTATGAAAAAAGGCTGGGTTACCTAAAGTATAGGGAAACTCTGATTAGTTAGTTTCCGTCCAGAAAATGGCAGTTTCCGGACGGGAACTAAATAAGAGTCTTCGTCTACACCACTTTTGACCTATGGGCAGCTACCCTCGTGCCAGATTCCGGAATCATTTTCTTGGTAAAGAGTCTTTATATCATTGCCATTGTTGCTAAGAAAATCATTAGAACCAATAGCATACACTCTCCATTCTCCAAAAAAACAGTAGCTACCATATATTGTACCAGTGCATTCTGACCAAGCTCGACCTTCTGCATAGTGTTCGTTTAAGTCAGCTGTAAACTCTTCACATTGAGGAGGAACTTCAAGAGTAACCGCAGGTGAGATTCCTGAAGCACTGGAATTGCCGGCTTTATCTGTAGCGTACATGGAAAACTTAACCACTAAAGGTAAATCACTTTTTTCCATCACAATATTTTCAATGGTACATGTAAATGATGTTGTGCCACTGCAAGCATTGTAACCAGTATCAACGCCAATACGAATTTCATCAATATCATTATTAATATCGCTAGCTGTTCCGGTAACTGTGGCTGTGTATGTAACAGTATTCGCAGACTGTCCTGTTACTGTAATAACGGGAGTATTGACTGTTTCAATTACAGGCGGTTCAGGATCTGAAGGACAGCTGCCAATATTCCAATCACCAGATCCATTTATCTCATAAAGAGTTGCAGAGTCATTACCGTTATTACTTATAAATTGGTTTGTTCCAGTTGTATATATTTCCCACTCTCCAAAAAAACAGTAGCTGCCATATATTGTTCCTGTGCACTTAGACCAAACCCTTCCATCAGCGTAATGTTCATTAAGCGTTTCTGTGTATTGTTCGCAAACCTGTTCCTGAATTATTTCAAACTCAAGTTGTAGATTAGTGCTTCTGTTACCTTGGGAGTCAACTGCATAAACAATGGCATCATTACCTGAATATACTCCTGCACTTAATCCGGAAAGCGAACATGTCCAATTGGATGTGCCTAAACATTGGGCGCTTTGACCATCAGCTTCTATCCACACAGAAATTAGATCTCTATTAAAATCACTGGCAGTTCCAGTAGCAAGTACACTATCGTCGTATGCAGATAGATCAGACAGGTTTGCTACAGGTGCTTTATCTTCCCATTTGTAGGAGATAATCTTTGGTCTGAAGTTATGCTTAGTGATAACAATATCAATGGTATCGCCAATATTAAGATTTGGAGATAATGGAATTGTGGTTTGTGAGCCATTGGATATCGCTTTGCCAAGGAGTTCTCCATCAACAGATACCGCTATTACTGCATCAGCTTCATCAACATTAACCGTTACTTGAGACGGATCAATTGTGTCGATTATCAAATCTGCAGTTATTGATTGGGGAACATCAGTCCACATTTCCATTGTTGGATCACCAAACCAATGATACATTTCAAACATCTGAGTAATTGTCTGATTTGAAGATGGGTAATGTGATTTCATATACATTTTGCCATAGTTCAGGGCAGCTCCAATTTGATATATTGGCTGATCTGAAACAGCATCACTTGGTTCATTTGGAAGAAATCCGGGCCAAACCGCATTTGTCATTCCCCAAAGTAATCTGGCATTCATATCTCCATCACTAACTCTGCTGGCAGCGATTACACCTATAGCAGTTACATTGTTATCTCTTTGGCCTCCAAAAACCTCAGCAAAGCTAAATTTGTAACCGCTATCAGTATCTGTTTCTCCATCAAACCAACCCGTTTCACAGGACATACTCCAAACAACCGGCCTTAAACTACCATTTGAAAGATCCATGACTGCTTCACGACTAAGCATTAGATGACCACCATATCCTTCATTTTTCCAGCTTGTTTTGGTTCCATGACTGCTGTACACAAGAAGAAAACGACCATCATTAATACTATCAAATATTGGAGAGTATTCAGTGATATTGCCATCTTCGTCTTTAGTTTCCACTGTCTCCCAGACAAAGCCATTGCTTTCCAGCAGGTAGTCGGGAATATCTGATATGCCACAATCATCACACCAATTTGCGGCATAACCTTCTGTAAAAAAGTAATAGGATCTATCCGTCCACCATGATGGAGATCTCCCATTATCAGGGTTGCTATCATAAAGCCTGTCAATAGAGTATTGATTTAGATAATCATTATCAGAAAGATATATTGCTATGTCCTCGATTGTCTGCACAAATCTACGTTCAGTTCTGCCATTGCCGTTTTCATCTTGGAAAAAACCAGATAACGCAACATTATTATAAAAGTTTTCCTGCGTTGGCGGGGTTTTCTCATATTCAATAATTGCATCAATACTTTTAGTTACATATCTAAGCTTGGTATTTGTTAATCTGCCAATGATTATATCTGCTGTCGTGTCACCATCACCATCCATTGTTGTGTAGTATAAATCTGTTCCGATATTTTTGGTAAGACCTTCTGCCGAAAGCCCATAGTTGGTTGGCATAAGATCATCAGTTTTATCTTCATTGTCGGCTCTAACATCGCCAATTAGTAGTATGTATGTTGGGGGAACTTCCCAGGTACTATAGGCTGTTTGAATAAAGTTGCGGATTTTAGCTGCATTGCCATCAACATCCTGACCTGAAACATTCATGTCACCGTCAGTTGTTTTAACAATAGTATTTATTCCTTTTTGTTTTTTCCATTTTGCCAGTCTATCTGCTTCATTTTTAAATTTGCTGGGAGTGATAATGAGTAGATTATCTTCTGCGACATAAGAAGATTGAGCCGCTTCAATTTCCGAATAGTTTATTGCTAATTTGCTTAGTATCGAATTGAAGGGTTTTGAGGCATATTTTCTATCTTGATATGATGTACCACCTGAAATAGTAATTTTAATCCTCAGGTTAGTGTATCTGTTGAGCTCTCCAGTTACAGGGTTAAATTTGATTGGATAGATATTTATTCTAACGAGTTCCTGTCCACGCATAGTTATAGTTTCTTCGATACTTGCAATTTGTTGAGGAAATAATTGATCTTGGGAATAAACATCACTTTTTATTGTTTCTTCAACACCGCTTGGTTGAGCAGGGAAAATATACAAATTTTCATGAACCGTTCTTTCGACTGATAAAAGCTCAAAATTTACACTGGCCCCATTTGGAACAGCAATATATCTTGATATGTAAGGAAGCTGAGGATCGCCAATATTTTCTGTTGTATCAGTTCCTTTGATAGTTAATAGTTGATACGTTTCACCATTTTCTTCTTTATCTTTTGTTGTAAATTCAGGAACATCAATTTCAAGTATTAGCTGGTTTTGTGACGAACTTTCAAGAGTAACCTTTGCTAATTCATCAGCATATACAGCTAAAGCTGGAGAAGTTATTATCGACAGCAAAGCAAATATTAGAAACCGGCTCATTAATTTTATAAATTTAATATTTTTCATTTTTTCTACCCCGTGTAATTTATGTTTTCAATAGAAAACCACAATTTATTAGATGAGCTCTTTTAGTAAATAACTCCCATATCATCTAATAGAAGCCCATAAGTATAAGCGTTAATTATTCGCTAAATAGCAGAAAGGCATTACTCATTTCAATTTAATTTTGGTTGCATTCAATCAAAAAGAATTGATTATTATCGCATGTTCTGTGCTATAAGATGCGTGCTGATAGTAGATTATTGCTAACGTTTATTCAAGGATAATAAGGTGGCGGGAGAAAATGGAACCATTCACGAAGAGTTAACTCTTTAATTTGATAGTTAGCGACAAATTCAGTATTAACAAGATGTTTCCAGTAAATTTTTTGATAAAATTATTGTTTTTTCCACTGGTCAAAAGGTTTATATTGCAATTATTCTTAATGATAAATTTCCCCAAATTTCGAAAAAACAAATCCCTGGT
>QZLD01000277.1 GCA_004796385.1 Gammaproteobacteria bacterium
GCAACGCTTGATATCAGCCGCCTTGAATATGAGTATGAGATCCCTTTGGATGATGCCGGCGAGCTGCTGGATAATCTCTGTCAGAAGCCGATTATCGAGAAGACAAGGCATATAGTTCCTGCGGACAGAGGTCATAAATGGGAGATCGATGAATTTTGCGGGGATAACGCAGGTCTTATAGTGGCTGAGATTGAACTTGGTAGTGAGGATGAACTGTTTGCCAAGCCTGCATGGCTGGGGAAAGAGGTTTCGGATGATCCGCGTTACTATAATGTCTGCCTGGTCAAGCACCCGTATAAGGATTGGTAATGCGTATAGTTTTGCTGTTGCTGTTTTCTATGTTTATCTGCAGCTGCGATGAGACGCAGCGTGATGCTGTTGTCTTTGGGCTGGATAATATGCCTAATAATCTCGACCCGCGACATGCTACGGATGCGGTATCCTATCGCATTAACCGCCTTATCTATTCAAGTATTGTAGACTTTGATGAATCTGCACGGTTTGTTCCGGGTATTGCCTCCTGGCAGCTGTTATCTCCGACTCAATATCGCTTTACCATAAATGGAGAGCATATATTTCATAATGGCGACAGGTTGACCTCTGAAGATATCAAGGCAACCTATGATTCGGTTTTGGATGAAAAGCAGAAATCGCCACATAGAAGTTCTGTGGCACTTATTGATGAGATAAAGGTGATCGACAGTAATACTGTAGATTTTATTCTTAAATATGCTGATCCATTCTTCCCCGGTTATCTCATAATCGGTATTCTTCCAAAGCAGCTTATCGATAATAATTTTGATTTTACAGCCAATCCGGTTGGTAGCGGTGCTTTTCGCTACAGCGGTTGGGGAGGGGTTGAGTCTCTGACTCTGGAGAGGATAAAGGATGGGCAGAAGTTTGATTTTATCCGCGTGGTAGCGCCTGAAGTGCGTGCTATGAAGCTGATTAGGGGCGAGATAGATATCCTGCAAAACGGACTGATGCCGGAGCTGGTGCGTTATCTGCGTAAGCAGGATAATGTCAAGGTGGAAGATTTTTCCGGAACCGACTTTGCCTATATCGGTTTCAATATGCAGGATGAAACGCTTTCCAACCTGAAAATACGACAAGCTATAGCCTACAGTATTGATCGCGATGCCATTCTTAAATATCTCTTTGGTGGAGAGGAGAAGAAAGCAACGGCTTTTTTTCCGGCAGATCACTGGCTCGGGAATCATGAGCTTATTCCTTATGAATACTCACCGCAGAAGGCACAGAAGATTCTTGCCGGGCTGGGTTATAGCAAACAGAATCCATTGCTACTAAGTTACAAAACTTCTACGAACTCATTCAGGTTAAGAGTCGCGGCTATATTGCAACAGCAGATGAAGGAGTCGTGGATAAATATCGATATTCAGAGTTACGACTGGGGAACTTTCTATGGCGATATCAAAAAAGGCAATTTTCAGATGTACAGCCTCAAATGGGTGGGGATAAAATCTCCCGATATCTTTGAGTATGTATTTCACAGCAAAAGCGTTCCCAGAGATGAAAGTAGTAAGGAAAAAGGAAATAAC
Organism: Gammaproteobacteria bacterium; assembly: GCA_004796385.1. Taxonomy (GTDB): domain Bacteria; phylum Pseudomonadota; class Gammaproteobacteria; order QZLD01; family QZLD01; genus QZLD01. The sequence continues at coordinate 1,560 of QZLD01000277.1, forward strand.
GGCGCCAACAGAGGACGTTATAACAACCCCGAGGTTGACAGACTTATTGAGAAGGCTAAGCATGAGTCTGGTCTGGAAGAGAGTATCGCTATCTATCGAAAGATAGAACAGCTGGTGTTTGAGGATTTGCCATATGTTCCTTTGTGGTACGAAGGTAACTTCTTCGCAACCAGCAATAGGATTAGCGGTTACTACCTTTCTCCCGGTGGTAATTTTGATGGTCTCATAAATGTACAGAGAAAAGAGTGATGGTCTCTGTAAAAGTTAGTATTTCTGATCAAATATTAACCCTGTCTGGCGACGAGGGAATTATTGCTGAATATTCCGTATCGACAGCAAAAAATGGAGCAGGTGAGCTTAATGGCAGTGGCTGCACTCCCACTGGGAGACATATCATAAGAGCCAAGATAGGGGCGGGCAAGCCTGAAGGCACAGTTTTTGTCGCTCGCAGGCCGACAGGCGAAATCTATAGCGATGAATTGGCACGGCAATATCCACAGCGTGACTGGGTCTTAACACGCATACTCTGGCTTAGTGGAATGGAGAGAGGCAGGAATCGCCTTGGTGATGTAGATAGTATGCGGCGCTATATTTATATTCACGGAACACCCTCTTCAGAGCCTATGGGTATACCGTTATCGCATGGTTGTATCCGTATGCGTAACAAGGACGTAATGGAGTTGTTTGATATGGTTGATTTTGGAACTGAGGTGGAGATCTGTTAATGCTCAGATATATTGGGATAAGGTTTTCAGGAGCGCTGTTTTCAATAGTTGGCGTTGCCTGTCTGGTTTTTTTGCTGATTCATCTTATACCCGGTGATCCGGTGGAGATCATGCTGGGGGAGTCGGCAAAGGCGGCAGATAAGATAGCACTTACCCAAAAGCTGGGTTTGGATAAATCTATGTCGGAGCAGTTTGTGGCCTATGTAAAGGGTGTGGTGACGCTGGATCTGGGCAAATCATTTTACAAGAACAAGCCGATAGTTGACCTGATTCTGGAGCGCTATCCGGCAACTATTATTCTGGCGCTGGTGTCTCTGGTAATTGCGCTATTGATAGCGCTGCCATTGGGAGCAATTGCTGCAACCAGAAAAAACACTCTTGCCGATCACGGAGCCATGACATTTTCACTATTGGGTGTCTCAATCCCCAACTTCTGGATGGGGCAGATTATGATAATAATCTTTGCTTTGGGGCTGGGGTGGTTTCCTGTGAGCGGCTATTCAGGGTTCAGCTCAATCGTATTGCCTGCAATTACCCTGGGAACAGCTCTCTCGGCAATATTGGCACGTATGGTCAGAAGCACGCTGCTGGAAGTTCTGAATGAAGATTACATACGCACTGCACGTGCTAAGGGGCTGTCTGAAAGCAAGGTTATATACGTACATGCGCTACGAAACGCCCTGTTACCGATAATTACATTGGTGGGGCTGCAACTGGGAACACTTTTGGCGGGCGCGGTTATCACAGAAAAAGTCTTTTCATGGCCGGGAATCGGACTATTAGCGGTAGAGGCAATTCAAAAGCGCGATTATCCTTTGGTGCAGGCGTGTGTTCTGGTAATCAGTATCACCTATGTTGGAGTGAATGTGTTTACAGATATTGTCTATGCTGTGATTGACCCGAGAATCAGGAGGGGGAGCCGTGATTAGAATAATTCTTCCAATATTTATTCTACTTCTCTGGATTGGTGGTGTCATTGCAGGATATTTAATGCAGCTTGATCCGGACAGTATTGATCTTGCTGCAATTCTGGCGCCACCAAACTCAGCAGCACTGTTTGGCAGAGACGATATAGGCCGCTCTATTCTAGATAGAATAATTGCAGGAGCCGAGACCTCGCTTATTGTCTCAGTATCGGTAACTGCTGTTTCCGTAGTTGTCGGCACCTGTATTGGGTCAGTAATCGGCTATATAGGCGGTATTGCAGATATGATCCTCGTCAGAGTTATAGATATTTTTCTAGCTTTTCCCGGAATACTGCTGGCAATTGCACTGGCTGCGGTAATGGGGCCGGGCATAGAAAATATCGTCATAGCTCTATCTCTGGTTGGGTGGGTTGGATTTGCCAGACTGTCACGGGCGCAGGTGTTAAGTATAAAAGAGCGCGAACATGTGCAGGCAGCAGTTGCACTGGGTACACGGCCGCATAACATACTTATCTGGCATATCCTGCCGCTGATAGCCGCGCCATTAATAGTTGAGGCAACTTTTGGTATCGCCAGCATCATTATTGCCGAGGCGGGGCTATCTTACCTCGGGCTTGGAGTGCAGCCGCCACAAGCGTCATGGGGGAGTATGATTCGTGATGGTTCGCAATACCTTCTGGTTGCACCGCATATGGTAATATTCCCGGGGTTGGTGCTAATGTCAGTGGTTTTGGCAGTTAATCTGCTGGGAGACAGGTTCAGGGATATGCTTGATGTCAAGGATAGCCATTAATGATTGATTTGTAAAAATAACATCGAAAGACTACCAGGGAAAAAATATGTACCACTCAATTGCCTTAAAAAGTGAAATAGATATTGATGATGCAGTAACCATACTGGAGGAGCGGTTGCCTTATGGTTGGAAAGTAGGAAGGGCTGTTTTGCCTGGCAGAGATATCTATGTGCAGGCATCTCCTTTTAGCGGAGCATTTATCTCTGTAAAACCAGTGCCAAAAAAAGGAGCAACTTTGATAAAATTTAACTCCTGCCCGCCAAGTTTTTTGGCAAGGTTGATACTCGGATGGTTGAGTCTCTTCTTTGGTGGTAAGGCAGTTAAATATGTCAAGCAGGTATTTGAGGACTATAACCGTTCCTGTAACGATAATAATGTTACTCCGGAACATCTAAAACGTTATGCCGATAAACCTGAACCTGAAAAGCAGTATGGAACTAAAAATATTTCAGAAGAAGGTTTTACTGGTGAAGTGACAACCGGAATATGGGTAATATTTATAGCTTCTATAGTGATATCCGGTCATAACCTTTTGGGAGTCATAAATTTGTTTCGCTATGTATTTGTGTTTGGTAGTTTCGGTGGGATTATTACCAGCCTGGTTGCCATAGCTAAAGCTGCACTGTTGTTTACGGCAGGTTTTAAGTTGTTCAAGTTGCAGCTATCGGCAACAAAATACTTCATTATTTCTCTAGTCATGTATGTGATTAATAATTTAACGATGATGTTTTTTGATGGTTATGGTCTATTTATGATTATAAATATAACTGAACTTATAACTCTGGCATGTTGTATAGGAGGTATAGTTTATTCCAGAATGCTTGCTGCCGAAGGCAAGCTTTATTAAAGGTTAGACATGCAAATAGTCCATAAAATATTTTTTAGTTTAGTTTTACTGTTTCTGGTATATAACAACTCGAACGCGTTAGTAGTTTCCAGGGAAAATTTGGCAGATAGAGCTGTAGCGGTAAGAGAAAGTGATGCAGGAACTCATTATGAAGTTGTGCTCGACTATAATGCTGGACTCAATCACTATGACATGGGTTATACCCTTGGGCAGAAAATCATCAATAAAAACAGTAAAATAGAAAAGCTTTTAGATGATTATGTATCTCATCTCGGTTTCTATTTTGGGGATGAATTGATTAAAAGGGCAGAGCATATAAAGGTTAATATTCCTGAGAATTATCTGCATGAAATACAGGGAATGGCAAAAAGTTATGCTGAATCAGGTGGTAAAATCAAAGGCGAGTTTGAGCATGATGGAGAGATTTCGGAAACAGAGCTGTTTATTCTTAATCTTGTTCCCGATATAGCCAGAGCAACTCAATGCTCTGCAGTTGCAGTATTTGGCAATAGTAGTAAAAACGGAAATACCATAACCGGCAGGGTGCTGGATTGGATGCCGCATAAATCTTTAACTAAGCTTCATTCGATAACAACAATAAAAAACCGTAGAGGAAATTCTGCTGCCTTTATTGGCTTTCTTGGTTTTGGCGGGGTAATAACCGCAATAAATGAAAAAGGAGTATTTGCGGGAATACTTGATTCTCCTAATGGCAACGGCTATCAATCTCAGGGGCGACGCTCATATACCATGGATCTGCGTTATGCACTGGAGAACTTCGGCTCTGCAAAAGAAGTTGGTGAATATATGATCGCATCACAAAGAGAATATACTTTTTCTCACTTGATATTTTTAACTGACAAAACGGTTGGATTAGTCGTTGAAAATGATCTAAGTTCACCGCAGAACAGAAAGATCCGCTACAGAAATTCAAAGCTGAATTTTACAGATAAAACAGATATAAAAGAGGCAATAATTGCTGTTAACTCATTTGTTTTAAAAGGTAACTTTGATAATCACAATAGTTCAGGTTATAACAAGAGACGATGGCTTTCATATATTAATAACCTGAAAATTTCTAATGTAGATGATGAAAAGGTCGACTTTGATGAGATTAAGTCCGCTCTCTATACAAACTCAAGAACACAACAGCAAATTGTTTATGAAACAACCAGTAATCGACTGGAAATTGCTTTTAAAAACTCAGGGGCATTTGAGCCTGTTAAACTGGACTATTAAGTGACAACAGAGGCAATAAACAATAAAGAGCAATGTCTTGAGAAGGCTCAAAATCTTTTTCAAAATGCCAGAAACTATATTGATATACTTGATTATGATTTAGATAAATTGATATTTGAAAATGAGCAGGTATTAGCCAATATTAAACGTGTTGCCATAGAGAGCAGGCGCGCACGCATAAGAATACTGCTGCATAGAGCAGAAAGAGTGATCAAAGAGGGTCACAGAATAGTGGCTCTTCTGGAGCGTATGAGCAGCTGTGTTGAGCTGCGGGTGCTTTCTTGGGAAGATATTGAACAAGTATACAAAAATATCTTGCTGGTTGATGTAAGCAGCTTCTACGAAACCACAAATTATCACCCAATATCCGGAAAGGTAGTATATTCAGATCGCAAGGCAGCATTGGAAACAGAAAAATGGTTTGAGAATTTCTGGTATAGGGCGAGCAGACCGCTTGATATATTAAGACTGCATATTTGATGGTTGTATTTTCTGTAAAGGTTTAGCAGAGATTTCTTGCTTCAGATCTTATTTACAATATTTACGGTTTTGTTCCAGGTCTCGATTGCTGGATTGAACTCAATTACCGAAACTCTGCTATTTGTCGTTATGTTTTTTGATAGATTTGATTTGATGCTGTTTAGAATATGATTTTTGTATGATTGTAATAAAACATATTAATAGCTATGCCAATAATTTGTGTGAACCTGAATTATAGCCTATTATGAGCTTTTCTAAATTTGATTCGATTTTTTTTATTTGTTTTGGAGATATTTATGAGATTAAAAATTTTGATGGTTTCAATTATGACTGTTTTGTTTTGTGGATGTATAGCAAATGGTAAACATTATAGCTCTTCATCTCATAGTTCAACATCAGCAAAAGAAACATTTATACATGATAAATATGGGGATTTACCACATGACTGTCATAGCGGAGCAACTTGTGCGTACTATGGGGGCAAATATGCTACCGGAGATGGGGTAGTAAAAAATTATGAAATGGCGGTTAGATATTATATAAAATCTTGCAATTATGATGATGGTTACAGTGATAGCTGTTCTATTCCAGGTGGTTTGTATCTTATTGGTAAGGGGGTCCCAAAGGATGAAGAGAAAGCTACCAGATGGCTTCGTAAGGGGTGTGATAGAGGAAGTGGTTACGGCTGTTATGTTTTGGCAGTAATGTATAAAGATGGTACTTATTATCGAAAAGATAGGAAAAAAGCTGACAGATATTTTAGAAAAGGATGTGAATATGATTATGAGAAGAGCTGTGATCATGTTGAATCTAGTCATAGAAACGATAGACGCAAAGATGAGTGCCATGATAAAAAGAGTTGTGCATACTATGGTTCTAAATATCTAAATGGTAATGGGGTTAGAGAAAACCATAAACGTGCTCTCAGGTATTTTGAAAAGGGATGTAAATATGCTGGAGGTTCTGGTGAGAATTGTTCCTTTGCGGGGGCATTGTATATTGTAGGCAATGGAATTAAAAAGAATACAGGAAGGGCAGCTAAGTTATTTGAAAAAGGGTGTGATGGTAGAGATGGCTATGGTTGCTATGCTTTGGCAGTAATGTATAAAGATGGCACTTATTATAGAAAGAATAAGAAAAAAGCGCGTAGATATTTTGAAAAAGGGTGTAAGTATGGTTATAAAAAGAGCTGTGGTCACATAAGTTCAAGTTACGAGCATAAATATAAGCATGATCGGGGACACAAATCTGATGATGAAGATTTTGATTACCTAAAAGCCACAAGAAAATTAGAAAAGACTTGTAATAAAGGAGATGGTGAAAGTTGCTATTTATTGGGGGAGCTATATAAAAGAGGTAAAGGTGTTAGGCGAAATATGTCAACAGCTATGAGAATGTTTAAAAAAGGATGTTCAAAAGGTTATGGTAAATCATGTGCAACAGCAGGAGCTCATTATTTTTATGGTAAAGGCATTAAAAAAGATGCCAGGCAAGCAAAAACGCTATTTGAGAAAGGATGTCGATTAAATAGTGATTTGGGTTGTATGTCGCTTGGTTATTATTATCACACGGCAAAGCATGGAAAGAAAGATTTAAGGAAGGCCAAAAAATATTACAAAAAAGCTTGTAAGCTAGGGGATAAGAATAGCTGCAAGTTATATAGGAAAATGTAAGGTTGTATGTTTTGTTTGCGGGTATTATAAGGGTGGATTTCCCCGCCCTTTTTATTACATTCTCTATTCAGAAATACTGTTATTAGTTAATTTTTATTGTTGATTCATTGATTATTATTCCCTCAATAATGCGGTCTGTTTTACTGTTTTTCGCTTTTATAAGCTCTCCTTTTTTGCCGCTGCTTAAAGCCCGGGCTTTTACTCTTACTGTGATTCCGGGTTTTGTGATTTCAGCATATATAACCTGACCTTTTTTTATAAGATCAGGTAATCCTACGTTAAAAGAATTTATTACGCTGCCTTTATAGATATTTCTTAATGCAATTTTGCCGATCAAATCTTTAATGTTATTTGCTGAATTATTATTGCGTTTAGAGATTTCCATCTCTTTTATTTCGAGGTCTTTTTTTTCAATAATTTTGCCTCTGCGGATAGAATTTGCTGCTACGACTATTTCTTCGATAACGGTTATCTTTACAGGGATGAATATCTTCCATGCGGGTTTTGAATTACAAGAAACACCAATAATATTGTTGCCGATTTTTTTATTGCCATTAGCAAAGAAAACATCAGGTGTTACATCACACTTTCTGAGCTTAAGTCTGTTATCCAGTGAGCCAATTTCAATTTTTATTTCAAAAAACTCTTCTGAAAAGGTGTTTTTTAGAAAAAATTCAGAAATTTCTCTTATACTTTGGAGAGAGTGGAACTGTTTTTCTGGATTTGAATATGCACTGCAATTCTGTATATAAAGAGAACAGATCATTAAAGAAAGGATTATGGTGGTGGATATTTTTTTAAAAAGTGACATTTTTTTATTCATCAATGTAGAAAATAGACGTTTTTGGTTTATCTTGAATAATATGCGTGCATTTATAGTGCCATCTAATAATGTAGCGGTAAAGTTATATAAAGAACAGATGAGGTGATGTAATGGCATCCGGATTTATGGCATCGGTAGATCAGCGAACTCAACTGGCTGGTCGCAACAGAATGGAATTGCTTCTCTTTTCTTTGGGAGGAGAGCAGATGTTTGGCATAAATGTATTTAAAGTAAGGGAAGTTATAAGAATTCCCAAGCTTGTAAGAGTGCCACATTCAGATCCTTCCGTAATGGGAATAACCAATTACAGAGGCCACACAATTTCAGTTATAGATATGCAGCGAGCAACTGGTGGGCGCGAGTTTGTTCAGGATGAGTCTAATTCGGTAATCATTACAGAATATAACAGAAGTGTGCAGGGTTTTATGGTCAGGTCCGTTGACAGAATTGTAAATATGAACTGGAAGGATGTTATGCCTCCTCCTAATCAGACGACTATTGACAGTTATTTGACGGCTGTTACCAAGGTTGATGGTAAACTCGTACAGATTATTGACGTTGAAAAGGTTCTGTCAGAGGTTACTGATGTAGAGGTTGCTCTTTCTGATGAGTCCAAGACTCAGGGCGAGTCACTTACAGCGGTTGCTGCAAAATATCACATTTTAGTTATTGATGATTCCGTGGTAGCGCGTAATCAGATAAAGAGAACTTTGGATGCTCTTGGTGTAGAAATAACTCTTGCCAAGAATGGAGCAGAAGGTTTAAAGCAAATTCGGGACTGGAGCAATGATTCTGAATCTCCCTTTAAGAAACTTGCCATGGTTCTTTCTGATATCGAGATGCCGATTATGGATGGTTATACCTTAACAACGGAAATTCGTAACGATGAAAGGTTAAAGCACCTGTATGTTCTTCTTCATACCTCTTTGAGCGGTGTATTTAACCAGGATATGATAAAAACTGTTGGAGCAAATGAATTTATTGCAAAGTTTAATGCTGATGATCTTGCTGATGCTGTAATGCAGAGAATAAAAAGTCTGCATGAGGCCGGGATGTAAGATTAATTTCTGTTAATGAGATCAATTTCAGTGAAAAAGTATAAACCAGTGCTAATATATGTTTATAACAAAAATAATATAGGGAGACAGTTTTTTGCCACTGCAACGTATTGATCCAAAACACTACCAGGCTTTTCAGGCTCTGCTTGAAGAGTTTTGTGGGATTGTTTTGGGGCCGAATAAACAATATCTTGTTTCCAGTCGCCTGAATAAATTGATGAGGGAATATGGTTTAGGTAGTCTTGGTGAGTTGGTTGACAGGTTAAATCAGCCCGGTAACGTGGAGTTGCGTGGTAAAGTTGTAGATCAGATGACCACGAATGAAACTCAGTGGTTTAGAGATGAGTATCCTTTTAGTGTATTAAAAAACACTATTTTTCCTCAATTTATGGATTCAGGAACCAGGAATGTAAAGATATGGTCTGCTGCTTGTTCTACTGGTCAAGAGCCATATTCAATAAGCATGGCTATTGATGAATTTCGTAGCAGTGTTAGTGGTGGTGCATTATTTGATGGCACTATAATAGGTACAGATATTTCTCCAACAGTTCTGGAGCAGGCTAAGAATGGAATTTATCAGTCATCAGCTATTTCTCGGGGGCTTTCTCCAGAAAGACGCAATAGGTTTTTTGAAAGGAATGGTGATGGAAGCTGGTGTGTATCCAAAGATATTAAATCCAGAGTTTCATTTAAGAATTTTAACTTGCTTGAGAGTTATTCTTTGTTGGGGCGTTTTGACATAATATTTTGTAGAAATGTTCTTATCTATTTTTCATCGGATCTTAGAGCGCAAATCATCGGAGGCATGACAAGAATCCTTAATAAAGGAGGATATTTGGTTTTAGGGTCATCGGAGTCCTTAGGGATTCATTCTAAATCATATGAGTTTGTGAAATACAACGCTGGTGTCATTTATAAGCTTAAGGATGATTAGAAAAACCGGATTGTTTCTATAAAAAGGAAAATTACCACCTGGTGCTGTAATCTTCCTTTTCTGGCTTGCTTTACTTTTTCATTCCGGCCTTTGCAAAAGCTGCCGCAAAAGCGTTGTTTGCGGGTTTGACATTTGCTGGTTTATTGATTTTGCCTGTGAGTTTCTGTGCTTTAGCCTGATCTTTCACTGGTTTTTGTTTGTCACTTTCGAGAGTTGCCTGACTCTTCATGCTTAATGATATTCTTTTTCTGGGAATATCGAGCTCAGTAACAGTTACATTTACAATCTCTCCGGTTTTCACAATGTCTCGCGGGTCTTTTACAAACTTATCTGCGATTTGAGATATGTGTACCAATCCATCCTGATGAACTCCAATATCGACAAATGCTCCAAAATTAGTGACATTTGTGATAACTCCTTCAAGTTTCATGCCCGTTTTCAGATCTTCAATTTTATCAACCCCCTCCTTAAAGGCGGCAGTTTTAAACTCTGGGCGAGGGTCTCTGCCGGGCTTCTCCAGCTCTTTAAGGATGTCGACAACAGTTGGTAGCCCGAAATTATCATCGACAAACTCTTTAGGGTCAATCGAGTTTAATATCTCCTTATTGCCGATGATATTTGTAATAGCAGTGTTTCTGGATGCCGCTATCTTTTCTGCAACTGTGTAAGATTCCGGGTGAACTGCAGAGTTATCAAGAGGGTTATCTCCGTTCCTTATCTTCAGAAACCCAGCGCACTGCTCAAAGGCTTTGTCGCCAAGGCGAGCTACTTTTTTTAACTCATTTCTGTTCTTAAATGAACCATTGCTGTTTCTGAACTCTATGATATTGCTTGCTGTAGTTGCATTAAGTCCTGATACATTTTCCAGAAGCTTTGCCGATGCGGTGTTGAGATCGACGCCAACGCCGTTTACGCAATCTTCTGTTGTAGCATCGAGAGAGCGCCCCAGTTTGCTCTGGTTAACATCATGCTGGTATTGGCCAACACCGATCGACTTAGGATCAATTTTCACCAGTTCCGCCAGAGGGTCCTGCAGGCGGCGGGCTATGGATACTGCTCCCCTTAGGGATACGTCCAGATCCGGGAATTCTTTAGCAGCAATCTCCGATGCTGAATAGACTGATGCGCCTGCCTCAGAGACAATAATGCTGTTGAACTGCTGTTGTGGGTATCTTTTTTTAAGATCTTTAACAAGCTGCTCAGTCTCCCTTGAGGCTGTACCGTTACCGATAGCGATAATCTCTATTGAGTGCTCATTTACGATCTTCTGCAGGGTCTCAATCGACTCATCCCACTTGTTTTGTGGTTGGTGAGGATAGATTGTTGTTGTGGTAATAACTGCACCTGTTTTATTTATAGCGGCCACTTTTACCCCGGTTCTTATTCCGGGATCGAGCCCTAATATCGCTTTCTCGCCTGCAGGAGAAGAGAGTAGCAGGTCTTTCAGGTTTTCTGCAAAAACGTTTATGGCAACCTCTTCAGCACTTTGTTTAATACTGCTTTTAATGTCAGTATCAAGACGGGTTAGTAGTTTAACCCGCCAGGCCATCCTGATGGTATCGGCAAGCCATTTGTTTTCAGTGAGGA
>QZLD01000298.1 GCA_004796385.1 Gammaproteobacteria bacterium
AACCTCTCCAGCTTGAGCTCACCCCAGTCGCCCTGCGCCTTGTTATCTCTGGTGAGTGCTTTAGTAAGATTTTTGGCTTCGGTGTTTATCTCCTGATTGAGTTTACGCAGATTTTCTATCTCCGTTTTCAGCGATACCCGATCACGCAGCTCTTTATCATAGACGTCATCCACCCGTTTTTTAAATTCGCCAATCTGCTCTTTCAGCGGTTTAAGAATCAAATCAAGGTTATCGCGATTCTGATCGGCAAATTTTTTGCCCTTCTCTTCAAAGATTCTATTAGCAAGACTCTCAAACTTGTGGCTCAGCTCCTTCTGGTTTTCCTGCATCTGCTTATGGGTGATTTCCGCCTGCTTTTTTTCCTCTTCGAGCCGTGTTTCCAGCTCGCTCACTCTCTCTCTGTTTCTGGCATTGTTCTGTTGCAGCGCCTCTTTTTCTATCTCTTTTTCCGACAGCTCCTGCTCCAGAGCAGCTATTCTTGAAACCCTCTCTTCCAGTCGCGCCCGCTGTTGTGCCTCCTCTCCCAGTTTGGCAGATATATCGCTATTTTCCTGCTCTTTTGCTTTAAGACTGGCTTCAATCTCAACATATCTTTGCTGCTGCTGTTGCAGCTCTTTTTTAGATATAAATTTCATAAAGATGACACCCGCCACGCAGCCACCAATAAAGAAGGTTATGGTTATTACTGATAACAGGATTGGTGATATTTCCATATTTGTACTCTATATCTCTTCAATGACAACATAGGCGATAGCATAGCCGACTTCGCCCATGATGCTCAAATTAATATTTACCGGCCTGCTGTGAATACTAGCCCAGCGGGAAGCTTACTATGTGCGATGAGATACTGCTTGTGATTTGCTTTCTGAAACAGGGCTTCCGAATGTATTTATTAGATTATTAGGGGATTAGGGGGCAAGTCTTTTTATAATGCTTTATGGTAGTGAATTAATATTATCTATTTTGATCTGGTTAGTTTGAATAAACCTCTTCAAACTTAATGCCTGTAAACCCATGATAAGAAACAGCACAGAAGAAATTTTCCATCACTTGCTCATCTGTATCTCTTCTGTCGACGCAAAAAATATCGGTAAAGTTATCAGTTGGGATTTTGAATAGTGTTGATTCGAGTAATAATTTATCCTTGAAGACATAGTTTGTAGGAAACATTTTATTTGCCCCTTCAAAATCTTTAAAGGTAGTTTTATCTTCATCAAGCGCATCTATGGATTTTGTGACATTAAAACAATACCAAAGATCATCACCAACATAAAACGGCAATAATTCACCGGACTCTTCCAAAATACCAACCAGCTCTATTGCAACATCTTTTCTGAAAGCAAAAGTAGTCATTCCAAAGCAAGCTATATCAGGAATAGGATTATCTGATTTTGTATCAAATTCTGCCTTAAACTTAGGGAGTTTTCCTGCAAGCTCTTCACATTTAAATTCCCAATACTCAGAATAATACACGTCTTCATCGGGGTTCAATAACCTAAAACTAGTATCTGGTTTTATTATGTAAACTTTCATATCAGAATTTAAACTCTCCGTTTTGAAGTTCCAGCGCTATTAACCTTAACGCAGCACGACATTCATTTTGAGATTTTGATCTACCTAAAACGTTAGTGACATTAAGATAGTATTCATTTGTGTGTAGCTTTGCATGGTTTACCGCTTTTGGCAACTCGTCATGCGGTATGAATCGTGCATCCCTTGGTAAAAAGACACCATTATCAGGATCATCAATGCGGATTTTCCATTTGGCAAGGATACGCCTTGCAGCTATAGCCTCACTATGATTTCCACTTACAACTGCATGAGCGACTACATTAGCAGGCCTATGTTTGCCAACATACTTCATATGCCTAGCCAAACGAGAAGGCTTACGCTTTTCACTCATAAGATCTTTCATGGACATTTGATTAGCCTGAGAATAATACCCTGATAATAACGAAAGACCGCGGTTGGTAGTTTTCATCAATATTTGGGTATAAAGCTTTGCTGCCAAGCCTTTTATTTCAGCTTCAGTCAAAATTCTTTTCTCACGAGAAAGTGTTTCTTCTATTACATCATCAAGGTACTTTTCACCAATAGATTTGACTTCGTAATAGCCTACCTTTTTTTGGAGCCCCTAGGGATCAAGTCTTTTTATAATGCTTTTTGCTGCTTTCTTTAATCTTTTGTCATCAATAAGTTCTTGTTTAACTCGATAAATCGCATTTGCCACACCACCATAGTGAGCCAACTCAAACCGTTCTGCAATATCATTTAGACGATAATCGCCTGCCTCCTGAGCCAGATACATTGCCACCCGCCTTGGT
>QZLD01000178.1 GCA_004796385.1 Gammaproteobacteria bacterium
GGAAAGAGGAAAAGAATCTTAAAAAAGATCGGCTTTCAGGGCATGCCTCGGATTACGATATTCTGGTTGTGTCAGGTGAAAAGCGCACTGCAAAAAATGCGGGGTTATGGCAACAACTGGCGGATAAGTGCAATACCTCGGGAATAACAGCTCATGCGAAGATAATTGCCCATGATATCGGGCAGTTAAATATTGACCTGGCAAGAGGGCAGTATTTTTACACCGAAATAAAAGAACAGGGATGTGTTCTTTATAACTTCTGCGATTACGAACTGGCGGATATGCGACAACTAACACCACAGGAACTACAGCGCGAAGCACAAGAATACTATGATCATTGGTTTGAAAGAACATCAAATTTTTATTGGGTTTTTGAACAATGCTTTAAGGCATCAAAATACAATGAAGCCGCTTTTTCACTTAACCAAGCTTCTGAAACTTCCTATAAAACCATTCTTCTTGTCTTTTCCAGTTATTGTCCACACGAACATCACCTTCATTTACTTGAAAGCATGGCTTCTGATCATATAAAAAACATAAAAGAAATATTTCCAAGAGAAACACGTGAACAACAAGATCTTTTCGATCTACTTAACTATGCCTATATTGGCGCTCGTTATAACCCTGATTATTCGATCAGCAAAGAAAATCTGGAATACCTGTCGCAACGAGTAAATGAGCTTATAAAGATAACTGAAAAAGCTTGCTTAGATAAAATTCAAAGCCTTGTAACGTAATGATGAGGTTTTAATATAAACCTGAATCCGTAATTTCATGAGGATAATTAATGCCGTTAAAGCCTGAAAAGCAAGGAAAAACAGGTTAATATAGACTGCATCTAAACTTCACCCAACGAGCGAAAAATGCAGAGTCACAGAAAAGGAAACTATCAAATGGCTGAGTTGGCATTATCTACACCACTGGTAAGTATTCAGTCGGTTAAAAAGCAAATCGAGTATTTCGAGGGACTTCTAAATTCAGAAACAGTCCGGGATAAAGCAGAGATTCAAGAGTTGCTTCTTACTTACGATCAAGCAGCTGAAGACCTGAAACAAGCCTATATATCAAAGCATTCCGCTGGTAGTAATTACCCTGAATACGAAGAGCTTTGATAAAAATAGCGCTCAAGGCCGTTCCCAACCACTCAAAGCACATGATAAAAGCTGATATATTCAACGAGGTTATTTTATGATTTTGAGGAAGCTCCACCATGAGTGGATTGGTCACTGGACGTCTGCTACGCAGCCGCCCCTTAGCTTAAATGTCATGAGGATTAGGAGGTCTAATGTCAAAGATACACATTGAATGGGTAAAGACCGAAGAACCAATTCGGATAAGTGAATACGCAAATGATATCGGCTTTAACTTAAGAACAATCAACTACTATGGAATTTCTAGCGAAATTTGGAATAAAATTGATGCTAAAATTCGCAATAGTATTATGGGTACTCTTGATGAATATTGGGATGAGGCTTATGGAGTAACAAAACCGCTATCAAAGGTTAAACAAGGTATTTATGTAATAACATTAGGAGATAATCTTTCTATTGATTACAAAGGAAACCCATCAAAAGTAATATATATTGGGCGAGGTCAAATCCGAAATAGGATATCTAATCATTTCAAACACTGGGTAAGGTATTTATCTGACTCCTTACAAGATATTTCGCTAGATATTTGGATGACAGAAATAAAAGTCAAAGGCTCAGCTAATGCATTCAAAGAAGTAGAGACAGATCTATTGTATGAATTCAAAAAAATTCACGATTCTTTTCCTTTGCAGAACTCAAAGAACGGCGACTATCACAAAAAAACACATGAATATAATAATGACTGGAAAAAACCTTTAAAAAATCCAAGTAACATACAAAATGGCTGGTCAATTAAACCCCTTAGACAAAACCCTTGGTGCTATGAATTTGAAGAAACATGACTCTGTGCTCGAGGCCATTTGACTTAAAAGTTAGTTTTTTTGTGAACTCGGATAGATATAGGAGAATACATGACAATTGAAAATGAACTAAGATCCTTAGCACGTAAGTATTCTGAAAAACTCAGTGAAAAAATTGATAGTCGTATGCAAGAAATGAAAGATGATGATAAGTCACATTTTCTTATCTATAGAGTACTTGGAATAACAACGGGAGAAGGTAAATTAATTGACCTGTACCAAAACAAAGGTCGTTTTTTGTATAAATACGCAGGTTCGCTCTTAGAAGAGGCTACTAAAATTTGCTTCAAAAATAAGTTTCCAGATTCTGGCGCAGTGAAAATCCCTAATACAATTGGCCAAAGACCTCGAACATTTGAAATTGATTGCCTCGTTAATAATGATGCTATCGAAATCAAATGGAGAGATGCTACAACAGATGGTGATCACATTAGTAAAGAGCATACAAGAATCAAAGTAATTTCTGCGGCGGGTTATAAACCAATCAGGGTAATGTTTTACTATCCCAATAGAGATCAAGCAAAAAAAATTCAAGAAACCCTGGAGACTCTTTATAAAGGAATAGGTGGGGAGTATTATTGGGGAAGTGACGCTTGGGACTATGTTTTAAGTAGAACAGGATTTGATCTTAAATCATTGTTAAAACAAATTGCGGAAGAGAACTCTCAAAAAGATGAATAATATTATCAATAGAATACATAATGCGGATTGCTTAGATTTTTTGAAATCCATAGAGAAAAGCTCTATAGATTTAATATACCTAGACCCTCCCTTTTTTACAGAAAAAACGCATTCCCTAAAATCAAGAGACAGAACAAAAGAGTTCAGTTTCGATGATATTTGGGGATCAGACCTCGCTTATGGAAGGTTTCTATTTGAGCGTATTAAACTAATGAAAGAGGTATTAAAAGAAACAGGGTCAATATTTGTTCATTGCGATAGAAGCGGAGAACATATTATCAGAGCAATATTGGATAATATTTTTGGCAGTAATAACTTTCAGTCTGAAATAATATGGAGTTATAAAAGGTGGTCAAATTCAAAAAAGGGTTTAATGCCCAGTCACCAAAATATATATTTCTACTCTCGCACTAAGAACTTTAAGTTTAATACTTTTTATACCTCATATTCCGAAACAACAAATATTGATCAAATATTACAAAATCGAACACGGGACGAGAATAATAAGTCTGTATATAAAACTGATGATAAAGGTCAGTTTGTACATGGAAAAGAAAAAAAGGGAGTTCCCCTAAATGATGTCTGGGAAATTCCATATTTAAACCCAAAAGCAAAAGAAAGAGTTGGGTACCCAACCCAGAAACCTCTTTTACTGCTTGAAAGAATAATTGAGCTTGTATCTGATGCAGGTGATATTGTGCTTGATCCATTTTGTGGCAGTGGTACAACTTGTGTTGCCGCAAAACTTCTCGGTAGGCAATTTTTGGGGATCGATACTTCAAAAGAGGCTGTTGAGCTGGCAAACAAAAGAATAAATAATCCTGTCAAAACAGAATCTAATTTATTAAAAAACGGTAGAATCTCATATATAAATGCAGATAAAGACGCTCTTAGTTTACTAAAGGGAATTGCATATAACCCAGTACATAGAAATAAGGGAATAGATGCAATTTTAGTTGAGCAGTATCAAAAGGCTCCAATATTAATAAGAATACAAAAGAACAATGAAACATTATATGAAGCTGCTGGACGCCTAATAAAAGCAAAGAAATCAAAGAAATCTAAGCTAGCTTTTTTGATCCAAACAAAAGAAAACGATCTGTTTGAATCAGATGATTTTTTGCAAGATATTGTTATTATACGATCACCTGCATTGCTTATATCTCAATCCATTCAAAACGAGATAACACTGCGCTCAAGGCCTTGTTCTTCGCACACTGGAAGCCAAGGACACTGCCTTCCCTGCCACTCCTTAGATTAAACATTAGATATCATGTCAGCAATTAATATTTTTTCTCTCAATATATAATTGAATACCCGCTTTCCTGGCATTCCAAGGCAAAACTAGTATTTACCAACCTTGTTGGTTAATATTAACTTCATGAAAAACACCATCGACCATCTGCCACAGACAAAGCAGGAAGACCTGAATAAAATAACCAATATCATCACTGAAAGATGTGATGATGCTTTAATGGTTATTCTATTTGGTTCGTACGCGCGAGGAGAATGGAAAGAAGAGAAAGATCTTAAAGATGATCGTCTTTCCGGTCATGTCTCCGATTACGATATTCTGGTTGTGACAGGTGAAAAGCGCGCTGCAAAAAATGCGGGTTTATGGCAACAACTGGCGGATAAGTGCAATACCTCAGGAATAACAGCTCATGCGAAGATAATTGCCCATGATATCGGGCAGTTAAATATTGACCTGGCAAGAGGGCAGTA
>QZLD01000085.1 GCA_004796385.1 Gammaproteobacteria bacterium
CCTACATCTTCGTAGCTTAGGGCTTTGTAGGCATTTATTCTGCCTCCTGTTACTATTTTTCCCTGCAGGCTCGGTATCGGATCTACCGTATCCATTATGATCCTTTTTAGATCCAGAGCAGATCTGCTGGGGTCTTGCGAGAGAAGTAAGGCCGCCAAACCTGACACAAAAGGTGCGGACATTGATGTTCCACTTGAGAGCTTATACTTATTATCGGGAAAGGTGCTCAGAATGCTTATTCCTGGAGCAGCTACATCTACAGAGGTTAATCCATAGCTATAGTCCGAGTGGTATTTATCAGCTCTATCGGTGGCTGTTACTGTAAGAATGTTTTCCTGAGGCATTGTAGCCGGGGGGAAATTAAAAGTATCTATATCTACTGGTGCGTTACCCGCAGCACATACAATTAGCACATCGTTCTCTCTTGCGTGTTCTATGGCATCAGTAACAAACTGCGGCACTGTATCCACAGCCCCGCCAAAACTGGCATTGATAATATGAGCCCCATTATCAACGGCATAGACTATCGCCTGAACTGCATTGCTGGTTACTTGTTCTATGTTAGTTTCATTGGCATCACCTTCTGAAAATCTCACCCCCATCAGCTTCACATTCCAGGCAACACCGGCTACCCCTATTCCATTATTACCTTTCGCACTTATAATTCCGGCAACGTGAGTTCCATGACCCCATTTTGTATTGGTGTTCTCTGGATTAATATCATTATCATCTCCCCAAAAATCCCAGCCGTACACGTCATCTATATATCCATTCTGATCATCATCAATTCCATTCCCTGCTATCTCACCTGTGTTTACCCAAATATTATCCTTGAGATCTTCGTGATCAACATCTATTCCAGAATCAATGACTGCGACAATGACCTCATCGCTACCTGTTTCTATATCCCAGGCTCTTGCAGCATCAATGTCAGCCCCGACTACCGACCCCAATGTAGAGCCATTATTATCTAAGCCATGCTGCGAGCTATACCTGGGATCATCCGGTGTCATTAATGATTGAACTGGAACATCTTTTTCAATGTACTCTACAGATGGATTTAATTTGAGCTCTTCTATAACTGCGTCCGCAGTTTCATGCGACTTAACTTCAACAATCAACCAGCGATAAACAGCTGGAATTGATGCAGTAGTCATCGCCATCTTGCTGTGACCAATCCTTTGCTTATTGAGCAATCTGGTATTTTTAAACCGGGAATCATTTTCAGTGTATGACTGACGTTTTAGCTTAGATGCTGAATCAAAATAGTCGGCAGACATTCTAACCAGCAATCTTTGAGGAGTTACAGCGCCAGCACTAACAGACATAAAAAGCAGAAGCAGTGCTGTAAAAATATTCTTAATACGCTGACTTTCATTAACTTCCATGAAGCAGATTCTATTTTTCATTTTATTATTCCCCATTATTGACTCCTTAAAATTTTCAACCCCATCTTTCAGACAATTTCTCTAACGTTTCGATAACCGGTGAACACTCGCGTGCGAGTGTGAGTTCAGAGAGCAAAAAGAACCGTGTTGATCGCATAGTTAGATTTTTTCAACGTTTGTTATTACATATAGAGCGCCATGCTCATCATTTGGCTTGTCAAGCCATACTCGAACTTTTTCACCTTCAAAATCAAAAGCTTTGCCTTTATAATGCTTCTGGTCATAAATTACACCTATTGCAGAAAACTCTGAATCTGTGTTCATGTATCCAACACCCCAAGTATAGGTATCATCGTCAAATCCTGAGCCTTCATCAAAGTGAACTACTCCAACTACTTCGTATGGCCATGACTCATTCTTCTTCAACTTTGATGCAAGATCACTACTTATGTTATCTGCATCTGAACAGGCAAGCATACTAAGAGCAATAAATAGAGCTATAAAAATTTTAAATTTTACCATGCTATACCTCTTAATTATTTGTATTGATTGGTTACCAATCTTTTAACGATTCCTTAATCAGGTAAATCAAAAAACAAAAGAACCTATATAAATCTGAATTCAGGTAGCAAATATTGTGCATACCTATATCTCTTGCTTACCATTATCAGGCCCGGAATAATTAACAGCAGATATCCTATTGAACCGGAAGATCCTTTCTCGCTGTTTCCTTCTGTCTGCTCAGCAATTCCCTCTTCATCTTCACCCTCTCCTTCACC
>QZLD01000198.1 GCA_004796385.1 Gammaproteobacteria bacterium
ATATTCGTCAGTTTCTTATGGGTAAAAGAGCGTTCGCCCGTTGTAGTGGAATAATTTATGGAATCTGTAATGGAAAGTAATCGTGTTGGAGGTATGGAAGAGTTTCATGTGATGCGGGTCATGGCTCTTGCTGAACAGTTGGAAAAAGAGGGCATGGATATTATCCACATGGAGGTAGGAGAGCCTGATTTTCGGGCTCCTGATGCAGTGAAAAATGCTGCAATATCAGCTATAGAGGGTGGTGCTACAGGATATACATCAGCTCTTGGTTTACCTGAGCTACGTGAGAAAATTTCAGAATATTATGTCAAAAGATACAATTACAAGGTTGATAACAACAGAATAGTGGTAACCCCCGGGGCTTCAGGAGCTCTGTTGCTGGCATTGGCTGCTACAGTAGATGTGGGAGATGGGGTTTTGGTGACCGATCCCGGATATCCCTGCAATAGAAATATAGTTAGATCACTTGGAGCTAAAGATATCCCTGTTGCCGTGACCGCAACAGAAAATTACCAGCTAAGTGCGGGACTGCTCGAAAAATATCTAACAGCAGATGTGCGTGCTGCGATAGTGAGTACTCCGTCAAATCCTACAGGAACGGTGATTTCGGCAGAAGAGTTGCTAAGGGTGTATGAAAGACTAAGTGTAAATAGTTCAATTTTGATAGTGGATGAAATTTATCATGGGCTTACCTATGAAGATGATATGGAAACCGCTTTGAATATTAGTGATGATATATTTGTGGTGAACAGTTTTTCAAAATATTTTTCCATGACAGGGTGGCGTTTGGGGTGGTTGGTGGTGCCTTCGAAAATGGTTAATGTGGTGGAGAGGTTGTCGCAAAATCTGATTATTGCCCCGTCAACAATTGCTCAGTATGCTGCTATCGCCTGTTTTGAGGAGGAACAGATTGAAATATATGATCACAGGCGAGATATATTCAAAGAGAGGCGTGACTTTCTTGTAAAAGCTCTAACCGAAATTGGTTTTAAGATAGAAGTTGTACCGGAAGGGGCATTTTACATTTATGCCGACTGTTCTTTGTTTACTAATGACAGTTATCAATTCTGTTTTGATCTGATAAAACACACAGGTGTTGCTATAACTCCCGGTAAGGATTTCGGTTATAACAATTCGCATAAGTATGTTCGTTTTGCCTATGCTAACTCCATGAAAAATCTCAGGGTCGGCGTTAGCAGGATGAAAGAGTATTTGTTGTAATTCTATCTTACTAAAAAGAAAAGTTTTTCTGGGAATATATCACTATGTGGTGATACAATCCGCGCCTAATTTGTTAAACATTGTATGGGATAGATATTATGATCAGAAAAATTTTATCAGTTATTATTGGATCGCTTTTTCTTTGCTCTTTGAGTATTGCCGGAGGCAAGGTGACTATTATTCCTTCAGCTTCATTTGGCTTGAGAACTCTTACCTTTGATAACACTGTAGGAAGGGAAACCGGCAAAATTTCCGGTACATTCGGCAATCTGAATCTGGGTATTGCTGCTGCCTATAAAGATTTTTATGCAGCAGTAAGTTACGATACATCACTGTTTACAGATCCTGTTAGTTCAACTGTAGATAGAACAGAGCCTGTATCTGAAATTGCCAGAACCGATTTTTCAATTACAGCAGGGTACAGTTATTTTTCTATAGGAAATCACAGTTTTTCGGCCTTCGGTGGTTATAAATACGGCGAAACTGAATTGGAACCATCCAGAACCGAATTGCTTCCTGCTGGACATGAAAAACCGGATGATTTTCTTTATGTGTATGATGAAGGCGGTTTTTATCTTGGGCATAGTTACTCAGTGTATATAGAGTCAGCAGGATCATTAAGCATGATGGTGGCCTATGCTTGGTTAGATGGTTCGCTTGAGGATAATGGAGTTGCTGCTGAAAGATATAATTATGAGGGAGACAGTACCGGATTTAGCTTTGGTTTTAAATGGAGTGGTTCTCTTGCAGATAACCTGTCATATTCAATTAATCTTAAAGACCAATTTTATACATTTAGTGGGGATTATCAGGGCTCTGGTATACCGGCTGCAAATGTTGAATTTGAAGAGTCTATTACAACGCTATCTTTTGGGTTGTCTCTGTTTTTATAAAGAGGGAGCTATAAAAACCGAATAGCACATTTGCCTTGCTATGTGCTATTCGGTTAATAGATTTGAATTGTCGGTTTTTTATTTTTGTTTTTATTCCTTTCCTCTGTAATTTTTTTCCGTACCTTATCTAATTCGCGGTTGTTGGGTGAAACTTTCGTCAGGTGTGATTCGGCTCTGTCAAAATCTTTGTTACCAATTGCTTTTTTTGCCAGTGATAAATAGTAGCCATCATCAGCTTTTTTAAGTCCGCTTTTTGCGCTCTTATTATTATGATCTTTTTTAAGGATCGCCTTATATGTTTTTCGCGCACTTCCCCACTGTTTTTTATTGATCTGTCCATCAGCCTTTTTTAGAAGGTTGGCGATTTCTATTTTTGCGGCTAACTGTTCATCGATTTTTTTATTAAGAAGCTCTGTTAAAATGGTTTTCTGGGGGTGGTTGGAAATAAGCGCAAGTCTGTTTTTGGCACTGTCAAATTTGCCTGAAGCGATCTCTTTTTTGGCCAGTTGAATATTATTGTTGTCTTCAATCTTTTTCAAACCTTGTATGGCTTGGGTATTTCGTGGTTCCAGTTCAAGAATCTGTTTATACGTTTCTTTGGCGTTATTGTTGTAGTTTTGTTTTTTTGCCTCTGCTAGAAGCTGTTTGATTTTCTGTTGCCGTATTTGGTTTTGTTCCAACTGTATATTTTGGCGATTTTTTCTGGCAAGTTTTAGTTTATTGGCAAGCTCAGTAATATCATTGTGATTAGGGTAAATCTCTTTAGCGCTATTAATGCGTTTGGCCGCAGTTGATAGCTTATTTTGCTCTATATGTTTATTTGCGGAATAAATAAGTTTGTTAAAGATATCTTCTATCCCATCTTTTGCCTGTTTATTATTACTGTCAATATTGAGAATCAGTTTGTAATAGTAAAGTGCGTTGTCTTTTTTGGGCTCAGTCCAGTTATACGCATTCATTGACGTTTCAGCTTGTGACAGCAGTGTCTGAACGCGATCTTTATTGTTATCTTTTATTGGAGTTTTAGCTTCTGTTGGTTTTTCTGTAATATCGGGGGTATTTATCGATTCGGTTGCTTTTGTAATAAAGGTTGCCGTTTCATTGTATAATGCACTTGTTTTATCAATATTATTAAGAGTTTTTTGGGCAGAATCAAAGTCTCTTTCAGCTATAAAAATCAATGTCTGTTTCTGATAAATTTCATTAATCAGCTCTAGCTTTTCAATTGCAAAACTATTTTGCTGGTCAATTTCAAGAAGTTGTCGCAGATAAA
>QZLD01000160.1 GCA_004796385.1 Gammaproteobacteria bacterium
GCTAAACTAGCAGTTTTTGCCTTTGTTGGCTCCACAATCTAGGAGGATCAACCGCCAAATCAAACAGAGTCACGGTTGGCGGCAATTGGTCGTCCAGTATGGCTTCTACGATATCCGGGGGAAGGGTGGTCAGGTTTGGCTTGACCATTACATGTGAAAACGGGTGGTTTGCCCCGACCATTCGATGTCTTAACACAACCGCAAAATACAGTCATTCGGCTAAATGCTTAATCTGAAAGGATATCTGTAACAGGACGCGTGTCGGACCCTGTCCGAAGAAAACAGAGAATACCGGCCCAAACAGAGAATGAACGTCGGGAGAATGGAGAGAATCAGGTGGCTGGAGAGAGGTTCCGAAACGATGTCAAAACGGCCGAAACCCTTTGAATACAAGGGGAAAAAGAAAACCCGTCTACCCAGAGAGTTACTCTGGAGAGACGGGTTATCACCATAAAAATGGTGGAGGCGGGGGGAATCGAACCCCCGTCCGCAAGACCTACATCTTTAGATCTACATGCTTATCCTCAGCTTTGTTTTAACCTGATGCTACCTGTGAGGATAGGAAGACACCCGGCGATTCTGCTTTGGTTTTAATGGTCTGACCACAGACAAGCCAGAGCGCACGATCTTGTGATAGTGACCCTTGGACAACGTGCACAAGCACAGCATTGGCAAGGGCTAGCGGGATTAAGCCGCTAGAGCGTAGTTTTCGTCGTTTGCAACTACTTTAAGTTGACACAATTTTTACGAGTTAGCATCGTACTCGGCATGCACCAAAGGTTTCGCGACCCACGTCGAAGCCAAGTCGCCCCCGTTTGTCGTTTTGCTTTGTTGAATTGGTAATTCTACACCCAAATTGGTTAATTACCAGTTTTCTTTGGACTGCTATATCAGGAAAACATCCCTTTAAACATAAAGAAAAATAGTATAGACAGTATTGCTCCTGCTGGCAGGGTTACAATCCATGATACAAATATCCTGCCAATCATGCCCAGGTTAAGAGCACCGATTCCACGTGCAAGCCCAACACCAAGTACTGCCCCCACAAGTGTGTGTGTTGTTGATATTGGTATTCCTGTGCCAGAGGCAATTACGATTGTAGTAGCTGCAGCCAGTTCGCAGGAAAACCCTCTGCTTGGAGTGAGTTCTGTTATATTTTTTCCTACAGTTGCTATCACTTTATAGCCCAGGGTAGCAAGACCCAGTACTATTCCGCCGCCACCAAGCAGCAATATCCATGCAGGAACGCTACTGGTTTTAGTAAGCTCGCCGGCGCTATCCACATAGCTGAAGATTGCCGCCACAGGCCCGATAGCATTGGCAACATCATTTGAGCCGTGAGCAAACGCCATGGCACAGGCTGTTATAACCATTAATACTGCAAATATTCTTTCTACATTGGTGAAATAGAATCTTTTGTCGTCTTCTGGCTTGATATGTATTTTTTTGATAACCGATACTGCAATAACTGCGACTACAAGCCCACAAATAATTGCCAGAATGACGTTGTTATACCATGGAATCTGTAACATTCCCTTTTCATTTTCAACAAACACAACAGATTTAATTACCGAAGGTATATCCGCATCGGCCTTTAGACCTTTAAAAATATGTTTCAGTCCTTTAAAAAGGGTAACAAGCGCCAGAAAAAAACCGGTTATAAATGCATACACCGGAGCATATTTCTTTGAGTTTTCTATGGGATTTTCTGTATTGAGTATAAGTTTTTGTACGCTTTTAAATATAAAGAATGCTATTACACCTGACATTAATGGCGAAATCACCCAGGTAGCAACAATAATTCCGATTTTCCCCCAACTTACAGATGAGGTACCGACACCAACTACCGCAAAACCTACTATAGCACCTACAATTGAGTGGGTTGTTGAAACCGGCCAACCAACTCTGGTTGCTACTAACAACCAGATACCTGCCGCCAGAAGAGCAGCCAGCATTCCGAAAACCAATAGTTCGGGACAGCTTTCAAAATAGCTCAGGTCAACTATACCCTTGCGGATAGTTTTGGTAACGCCACCACCAGCAAGAACTGCTCCGCTAAATTCAAATATTGCGGCAATTACTATTGCCTTTTTTATTGTTATTGCCTTTGATCCTACTGATGTTGCCATGGCATTGGCAACGTCGTTTGCACCAATACCCCACGCCATAAATAGCCCGAAAACACCCGCCAATATCAAATATACTGTCATCTGATCCACAACTACACCTCTTAATTTATTTCGCCAGCATTAACTGAAGTCTGTGCCCTACTCTTTGAGCCAGATCGGCAAGGGTTCCGATCCAGTCAATTACTCTGTACATAAACATTACATCTACAGGTGGCAGCTGCGATTCCATTTCGAAGAGTGTTGCTCTTAGTTCTACCTGTTTTCTATCGTTTTCGCTTTCCAGCTCTTCCAATATTACGATTCTCTCCTGCACAAATTTTATTTCGTTGCCTGAAAACCCTGTCTCTACGAGCTCATCAAGCTGATTCACTGTTTTCAGAGCCTGTTTCGATGCCTCTATGCTTTGCGTAACATACTCGACAAACTTTTCTCCAAGCGGACTGGGCAACTTCATCTTTCTTCCAAGTATTAACCCGGATATATCTTTTGATCTGTTGGCTATTTTATCCTGCGTTTTGAGAATCGAAAGCAGATCTCGCCTGTCAACCGGCATAAAAAGCCCTTTGGGCAATTGCATCTGCAAATCTCTTTTGAGATCGTCTGCCTCGCTTTCCATCTTTGAAATCTGCTCCTGAAGCGCACTCATCTCTTGCAGATCTTCCTTTGCGACTGCTTCAAAAAAAGGGATTAGCAACTTAGCACACTGGTAAACCTTATACATATGCTGCTGTAGTGGATGAACCGGGGAGTTGCCAAAAATTTTGGAGAGGTAGCTTCCTGTTATCATTGAGATATCCTCTTTTGCTAATACAGTTATAAACTGGTGGTTGAAAATTTCGCGGCAAGTATAACCAAAAGAGCATATTAATTCACAAAAAATTCATAAAAGTTTCATAAAGGCTTAATAATGATTTAACTTTGATATGATAAGGGTGCGCCTGTTATTCACGCCATGAATAACAGATATAACTATTTGTGCATTGCACAATCAGCTATTTATTTATAAGATTTAATTACAGAGTTTGAAAAAACACAGGTTGTATTTTCACCATGAAGGAGGTGTACCATGAAAGCTCATTGCAATTACTGTAACGCCACTAGCCACGAGAATATGACGTTAATGGAACAGACGCTTGATATTAAGGGATACTCTCCAAATTGTAGGGGTTATGCCATATTCGACAGAATTGAGCACGAAAGATCTCAGCCTAACAACAGAAAAAACGTTGCGCAAAAATAATAGCATTACTTAACTATCCTCCCCCTTTTCAGGTTCTGCTCTTTGCAGAACCTTTTTTATTCACCTAACCTTTCATCTTTTTTTCTATTTCATCACGTTCTTTTATTGCTGATATGGTGAGGTTTTCCTGCCCTTTAGCGGTTACCAGTATATCGTCCTCTATTCTTATAGCTATATTCCACCAACGTTCATCAACCTTTTCCGACGGTTTTATATAAATTCCCGGTTCTATAGTCGTTATCATACCCGGCTCAAGAAGTCGCCACTCTCCATCAATTTTGTAATCACCAACATCGTGGACATCCATGCCCATCCAGTGTCCTACACGGTGCATATAAAAATCGGTATATCCTTTGGCTGCTATTATTTCTTCACTATTCCCACTAAGAATTTTTAGTTCCAGTAATCCTTCAACTATTGTTTTTACAGCTGCATCGTTGGCTTCATTCCAGTGATTTCCTGCATAAACCTTATCAATTGCGTTCTTTTGCGCCAGCAAAACAATATCGTAGATTACTGCCTGCTCTGCTGTAAATTTTCCGTTTACAGGAAAGGTTCTGGAGATATCTGCAGCGTATCCCTTGTACTCCATTCCGGCATCAATCAGTACCAGATCACCATTTTTCATTATGCTGCTATTTTCTATGTAGTGCAAAGTA
>QZLD01000055.1 GCA_004796385.1 Gammaproteobacteria bacterium
ATTGTAACATCGAAATGATACAGCACCATTTCAGCACTTGCTCCCGCACTAAAAAAAACCGATAAAACTAAAGACATACCAAACAAATATCTTTTCATATTTAATTACTCCTGATATACACCCATAATTTCTGCAGAATAAACTGCAGCCCTAGCCTGTGAATATCCCATACATATATTTAGCTTATATGAATTCATGATTTAATTTATAACCTTAAACAAATCATTTTTTATGGTATTGATTATCTATAATATATTCATAAAATCTTAACTTAATATATTTAAAATCGGTCTGTTCTGGCATTTACAACTTAGGTAATAATAATGAATATATTGTTAGATTTTGGCGCCATTGTTAGTGGTGGTGGTGCTCAATTAGCTCTTAATTTTCTTGACCATATGAAAAAAAGAGGGGGAACTGCAAAGCACAGTTTTTTTTTGTTAATACCTGAAACTGGTCCTCTAGCAAATATGGACTTTTCAAATCAATACAGCGGAATATACAAAACACCAAAACCATACCTCAGAAGAATTATTTTTGAACACACAAAATTACAGAATATTTTAAAAACAAATAATATTCAGCGAGTTTACACTTTCTTTGGAGCAGGTATACCTTGCCCAAAAGGAATAGAAAGTATTGTTACAGTGGCATATCCTATAATATGCTATCCTGATAGCCCTTATTGGAAATATGTGCCTCTCAAAAAAAAATATCCGAAACTCGTTGTCAATTATTTTCGTAGAAAACGACTAA
Source organism: Gammaproteobacteria bacterium (assembly GCA_004796385.1). Classification (GTDB taxonomy): domain Bacteria; phylum Pseudomonadota; class Gammaproteobacteria; order QZLD01; family QZLD01; genus QZLD01. The sequence goes on from QZLD01000055.1 coordinate 757, forward strand.
AAGCATCAAGTAGAATTATTGCTGAAACTGAAGTTATGAAAGAAAGATTGATCAGGGCTCTAAATTATAACTCGCAAAATATAAATATTATTCCTCCAGCCCCATCAGAATACGTCTCACCAGTTGAGTACAACCCAAATTCAGAAACTGGCAAATTCTTATTCCTAAGCGGCTGCGATCCTCACAAGAATCTGTGGATACTTCAAAATCTTGCAAAAGATTTTGTATCTAAAGGGTGGCGTGATTTTAAATTCATTCTAACTGTAAAAAAAGAGAGCTACATTAATTCACTAAAAGAACCCGCTGATCATGAAATATTAAATAATCACTTTGAGTTTGTTGGAACAATCCATCCTAGAGAGATTCAATCCGTCTATGCAAAATGCGATTTCCTAATGATACCAAGTGACTTGGAGAGCTTTAGTAATAACTACATGGAGGCATGGAAAGCAGGGATTCCAATAATTGCCAGCAACAGAGACTTTGCAAAGCATATCTGTGGAGATAGTGCTATATATATTGAACCTCATGATATTTCAGCAACATCATCCAAGTTAATTAGCGTCGCTAAAGATAACAATTTAAAAATAAAGCTTATAGAGGCGGGCAAATCAAAATTATCAACACTTCATAATACTAGCGATAGGTCTGAAAAGATTCTGGACATCATTCTTTCATAACTAAATACATGGTTTTTAAATGCGAAGACAGTTCCGTTCATTTTTGGTAATTACCACCGAGTTTATTCAGCAGCTTCTTTTCTGCCTTCCAAGATATAAACTCCTTAATGCAATCAAATCTCAGTGGTTAAAGATTATGGGAGCAAAAATTGGAAAAAGAGTTATTTTTTATCCCCATGTATGGATTGCTCCTGGACGAAATCTAATTATTGGTAATGATGTTGACTGTGCGTTAGGAGTACTAATAACCACATCAGGAGGAGTAACAATTGGAGACCGAACCTTAATTGGTTACAGAACACAAATTCTTTCAAGAAACCATATAATCCCTCCAGAAAACCAACCAATTTTCGGGGCTGGTCACAGAGACAACCCCATTAATATTGGTCAAGATGTTTGGATTGGGGCCAGCTGCATAATATTAGCCGGGGTAAGCATTGGCGATGGAGCAGTAATAGCTGCAGGAAGCGTTGTTACCCACGATGTACCAGGAAACACTGTAGCAGGAGGAGTCCCTGCAAAAATAATACGCAAAAGATAATCCTTAATCAGATACCCCTTAATGTATGTGTAATATCTGTGTCATATCTGTGAAACATCAATAGCATACCATCCCCCCATAATTTAACCGCAAAATAAAACCGTTCTTCGAGACAAAAAAATGAATCAAAGACCACAAATTTTATTTCAAAAATCGACATATGAGGGAACGTTTTTTGTTGTCTTGTTAGTATTATCCAGACTTTTTTTGCTTTTTTCGATTGGTTATTTCTTTAACGGAAAAAATTTCTCCAGTGATACAAAAATGCTCATAAGCCTAGCAAATGAGCCAATGGGAATATTATTGGGCACCTCTATTCATGGACAACATCCACCATTATTAGGATTGTTTTTAAGTATATTTTATATCCCTATAAAACTATTTTTTTCTGATTTTTACGCGTTTAGATTAACTCTAATTATTTATGAAGCTCTTAGCCTTTTCTTTTTATGGAAAGCCTTGTTGATTGTTTTTCAGTCTGTAAAAAACAGGATAAAAATAATTATGGGATTCATTTTTTTTCCTGCAGGATGGATAACAACAGTCTTTATGCCACAAGATGAAATAGTAGCCATGTTTTATATTTCTGTTGTTTTATGGCTTCTTTTTTCCAACCGATATCTCTGGGCAATATTAATATGCTCTTTAGGTGTTGTTGGCGCCAAGATTTTTCTAATTATCCCACTTGCAGGCCTTATCCTGACTATTCAAGAACGCAAACTGTTAACAAAAATTCTTATAGGAGCAATGCCTATTGTAATTGTATACACAGTAATGCTGCTTCTTTCAATAAATCAGGATTCAGCCACGGTTATGAGCTTTGCTCCAAAAGCAATGTTTGGCATAAATTTATGGGTATTAATATTTGAAACATTTAACTTAACTAGCACAGATTGCAGAAACTATTCATCAATATTAGCGCTGATTGGAGGACTTATACCAGCCATATTACTATGGATTAGATTTAAGGCTATCACAAAAGAGGAGTACTTTAATAACCATGAAAATAGCCGGGCAACCATTATGATAACTATGATGTCTGCCATGCTTCTTTTGGTATTTTCACTTTTCTATCACATAAATCCTGAATATTACACAATGATTCTGCCATTGCTTCTGCTTTCATTTAAATCAGGCTACTTATTTTATGGTATAGGAATTATGGTCTCTGCTGCGTGGGCCACTAATTTCTTTTATGGTGTTAATTTTGCGATTTCAACCGGCATACAAAATTCATCAAAAAGCTTCTTTGTTAAAGCTTACGATGCTATTTTTCCGTTCGAACCTTCTTTCTGGCATCACTTTTCATTAATAACATGCAGTCTAATAACTATTTACTATTCATATTATGCAATAATGATGATTATTGATTACACAAAGAAAACACCTGGCCCAGCAGCTGATTTTTGACATTTACTATCCCCCCAAAAAATAATTCCCCGGCTTTTCAGAAAGCTGTAATAAAACTGTTATAGAGTGCATACCCTCAGTAATATCAACAGGTTTATAAATATGAAACAGATTCTCCAAAACCTATCCAATGGTGACACCATTCTTGAAGAGATTCCTTGC
>QZLD01000154.1 GCA_004796385.1 Gammaproteobacteria bacterium
AAATATATTCTTATACATGGCATTCGATATCCGGCATACATCATTTCAAGGCAATTGCCACAGACAGATCGGGAAATAGTTCTGAAAGTTCTGTTGCCACACTACAGGTTAACGAATCTGAGGAAGGTATCGAAGAGGGTATTGAAGAAGGTATCGAAGAAGGTATTGGTGAATATGATGACGAATGTGATACCACCACAGAATATGTAGAAGGTGAAGAAGGGGTATTTGAAGGTAGCAGCGAAGACAGCTATTGCGAAGAATACACAGCAACAAATTATAAACATGTCAGTGAAGGCAGAGCTGTTGCCTGTGGTTCATTCAATCTGTATGCCTGTGCGATCGGAAGTGACGAAGAGCTTGGGTACAACAACTACTTTACTACCACAACCGTTTATGAAAGTCCGGAAGGCTATTTCAGTACAGAGCAATGCAGCAAAACCACCAAAGTTGTCAGTAATGCTGTCAATGCAAGTGCTTGTTATTATGTTGATAAAGAAGATGCACTGATGGCATTTGCAAAACTGATGGCCTATGTCAGATTCTACCATCCTTCAGATGAAGTACAGGATATTGACTGGGATATGTTTGCTACCTACGGCGTGTCACAAATAGAATCTGTAAAAAATAATCTGCAACTAAAAAATCTGTTCCGTAAAATGTTCCATCCGATTGCACCATCAATGGAGATCAGCGGCACCATTAAAAGTACGGAAATTCCATCTGATCTTGCCATTGAAAAACAGGTTGCCTGGAATCACTACGGATTCGGCTACGGTTACGGCTGGCAAGGATCGGAATACACCCTTTATACAAATGAACGTGAATATGTTGCTCCCGGAGCAGGAACCGGAGACTTTCCATCTGTAGATTATGTAACAGATGATCTTGGCGCAGGAATAACCATCGATATGCCGATTGTTTTGACTGCCGGTTCAAAATCGTCCGTCACAAAGAATTACACCACCTATCCTGAAGGTAGCCCGCTGGTTCTGTCTGCTGTTGATACCTCCTATAAAAATAAATACGCCAGAATTGCCGGAGTTATGGAAGCATGGGGCATAATCCAGCATTTCTATCCATATTTCTATGTAACCGGAATTGATGACTGGTCGGCAGTACTGCCGCAATATATCGAAGAGGCCCGGAATGCCACCGATAAAGTTGCGTATGCCGCCGTACTTAAACGCATGCTGGCAAACCTGCAGGATGGCCATGTATTTGTGATGTATGAAGGCATGACATATACATCTATGCCATTCTTAACGGAACTTGCAGAAGGAAAGGTTGTAATTCGCGACGTTATGGACTCGGTTAAAAATGAGTTAAGTCCCGGAGATATTATTGTCGAGGTAAACAACGAGCCTGTTGAAAAAGCACTTGTGGAAGTGGAAAAAACTCTGTCTGTGGCATATAGCAAAAGACGTCATATCGCGCCGTTTTACCTTTTTAACTACGGAACCGTGATTGGCGAAACCATGAACGTAACTGTAGAAAAAGAAAATGGCAGTCGTATCAACAAAACCTATACCATGAATACTGACAACCTTGCCGTGGTATATACAAAATATGAAACCAAATATGACAAGATAACAGAGCTTGAAGACGGCATCTGGTACATAAATATCGACAAACTGACTGATGACGATGTTTCAGAAGTAGTCGACACATTACAATCGGCCAAAGGTGCTCTGCTTGATATGCGGGTCTATCCGGAGTCCGGTGCAGCCTGGAGCCTTATCAGTTATATTGCCGATGGCGAACATACATCACCACCGTTTTATATTCACATAAACAATATGCCCGACAGAACAGCTACCCGTAAAGAGGAGATCACTCAGACATTTCCAAGCCTGACCCCGAAAATCGACATACCGTTGGTGCTGATGATAGAACAGGGAACGCAAAGCGCAGCGGAAACACAGGCTTCCATGTTCAAGGCCACAGGGAATGTAACTGTAGTTGGAAGACCTACAACAGGGGCAAATGGAAACATTACCGGCTTCTTTGTTCTGGGTTCACAGGAAGAAGGAGGGTTTGAAGTTACCTTTACCGGCATGGAAGTAACCGGTTATGACGGAAAACCTCACCAAACAATTGGTGTTACTCCTCACATACCGGTTGAAAAAACCATTGATGATGTGCGTGAAGGCCGCGACGAAATCTTTGAAACCGCCCTTGATGAACTGAAATCTATGATTAACGAGTAATACAAATAAGGAACCCCCACTTATATTAACCGTGGGGGTTCCAGCGTTTTTTCCTTCCGATACTCTGAGTTTTTAGATTGAAACTAATCCAACCCAGAGAGTTCAGGCGGATTATATCGGTATGTATAATCTGCCTGCTTTTTAAAGCAAATGTATTATCAAATCTATGCGATTTAGATGTTTTCGGAAAAAAATACCGATAAGATATCTACACTCCAGAATAGAAATCCTGTAAAAGAATCACCACCATTGTGCCTTAAGATTCGCAAACTCAACCCATGAGACATTTTATAATCCCCCAGATTGAAAAAACACCAAAACAGGACTATATTCCCATTATTAAAGAAATAATAGGCATATAGTCCTATACTGGTGGCAATATATGGCAAAAAGAGATCTGCATAAAATTTTATACCCTAAGCAACTAAAGGTTCTCAATATTTTTGGTGAAGACCTGCTGCTGGCTATGAAACGACGAAGCTTTACGAAAAAAATGCTCTGTGAGCGCACAGGTTTCGATAACAAAACTGTAAACAAGGTTTTTGCTGGTGTGGCAATCGGTACTTACCTGAAAGTAATGTCTGTACTTGGCTTGGAGAATAACTTTGCCGAACTGGCAGCTCACGATGAAGTGGGTATTAAATTACAAAATATCAGGTTACTGGAAGGTACGAAATGAGCAGGGAGACAATTGAGGTTTATGCTAATCGTGTTTAATTTGCCATATCAAATACAGATGATCACCTTCGCAATCATGGTTTTTTACTATCAGACAAAGGCTGGAGGCTATCACCTGCTTACGACCTTAATCCAATAATCGGCAACAAAGGACTACACCTGAATATTACCGATACTGAAAATGCGCTCGATTACCAATTGGCTTTTGATGTTATTGATTTTTTTCGCTTAACTCAAAGAGAAGCTACAAAAATCTATGATGAGGTATTGGGCGCTGTAAAAAACTGGCAACAAATAGCTCAAAAATCAGGCATAAGCCGGGCTGAACAGGTGGTAAAACAAGATGCGTTTAATATTTAAGGAAACGCTTGAACATTGGTGAATTCACACAAGGATTTTCGACTATAACCACCTCAAATGTTAGGTTCAAGTAGTCTTTCACATTATATTCTCGGATATAGCACTTCCACTTACCCGTTCTGTTTTTGCTCTTTTGTAGGTTGGCGCTGAGCTTGCGAAGCCCAACAAGTTTGTTGTTTTTTTGTGTTGGGCTTCATTCTTCAGCCACAACCTACTTTTCCCAGACGATAAAATCATCAATTGCAAATCAAAGAAAATTCTAACTTATTCAACTAGAGGCGATTATAAATATCTTCTACAGCTTCAGCTTTTCTGCAACAAAGTCGATATCTTTATCGCCACGACCGCTTAGATTAACCAGAATGTTTTTGCCTTTACCCAGAGTTTTAGCCAGCTTCATGGCGTGAGCAACAGCGTGGGCGCTTTCAAGGGCAGGGATAATGCCTTCAATTTGTGAAAGTGTCATAAAGGCTTCCAGACATTCCTGATCGGTAGCACTTACATACTCTACTCGCTCAAGGTCTTTCAGGTAGGAGTGTTGTGGCCCAACGCCCGGGTAGTCCAGCCCGGAGGCAATTGAGTAAACAGGTAACGGTTCACCGTTATCATCCTGCAATAAATAACATTTTTTGCCGTGGATTACTCCGGGAGAACCTTTGGTAAGGGTGGCGGCGTGATCCATGGTATCCAAGCCTTTTCCTGCTGGCTCTACACCAACAATATTTACATCTTCATCATCAAGAAATGCGGTGAACAGCCCCATAGCATTACTGCCGCCACCGACACAAGCCATAATGTAATCGGGATTTTTGCCGCAAATCTCATTAAACTGCTCTTTGGCTTCGCGACCGACAATACTCTGAAAATCTCTTACCATCATCGGGAACGGATGAGGGCCGACAACCGAGCCAATGGCATAGAAGAAGTTAACCGGATCTTTCAGGTACTCTTCAAAGGCGCTGTCTACTGCATCTTTCAGGGTTGCGGTACCTCTGGTTACCGGAACCAGCTTTGCGCCAAGAATTTTCATACGGGTAACATTCGGATGCTCTTTTTCAATATCGACCTGTCCCATATGGATTTCGCACTCAATATCTACCAATGCACAAGCTGTTGCTAAAGCTACTCCGTGTTGTCCGGCACCTGTCTCTGCCAATATTTTGGTTTTACCCATGTGTTTTGCCAGCAGTGCTTCACCAATACAGTGGTTGATCTTGTGAGCACCTGTATGATTAAGGTCTTCTCTTTTCAGGTATATATCTGCGCCACCACATTTGTCTGTAAGTCTTTGAGCAAAATAGATAGGGCTGGGACGACCCACATAATATTTATTAAAGTAATCCAGCTCATCCTGAAATTTTTTTGTATTTCTTATTTCCTGGTAGGCATCGTCGATATCGTTCATTATTTTTATTAGTTCAGGTGGAATCTGTTGCCCGCCATATTCACCAAAATATCCATCTTTATCCGGCATCTCTTTAAAATCGAATTTGCTCATTTTTCCCTCTTAATAATTATTAGATTAATCTAAAAGACCGCAGAAATAGCAATCCACTAATGTTATCGGCAGATTATATTCATTATGAAAAGAATTCAACTGTTTCAGATTTGACTATGTCTTGTTTTATCAGCGTTTAATAAGTGTAGAGCTGGCTAATTCAAGTTTTCCATTCTTCAGCAGATATCTCTTTTTGATATATTTTTCGCCATCTCCCGACAGTATTTGTTCCGTCACCGATGTTGTTAGCAGCTTATTCCCTTCAAAGCGGTATTCGGCCTCACGGTAAAGCCTGCCGGCATGCCCGTTGCGCTCATAAGAGCTGATCTTGCCGGACTTTTTGTCGATATTGAGGTTTGGATAATGGCCAATATGGATAAAACCTCCTTCTTTAGCATTAAAAAGAAAGTAATCGCCATAACAGTTAACTATACCTGACGATGTTATAAAAAACAGATCATTAAAACCGTCGCCGTTGATATCTTCCGAGATTAGCTTAACCTCTTCCGTATCAACTTCGTTAGCAAGATCGAAAACCTGTTGTTTTAGCGCTTTTGTCGCATAAAGCCCGCCCCCATTAATCTCGATAGATTTGGAGCCTTTAGTGAAATAGAGATGTGCGCTAAATGACTTTGCTATAGGAAAACCGATCATTTTACTGTCATTACCCGTTATTAATTGTGAGGGTATATGATCGTCTTTAGTTATTATGTATTCAGGATGGATGCTATCACTTTCAGCACTGTTCCACCCGGCAAGGCTGGCAGTAGAAAAGCAGATTGTAGTTAGCAGCAAATACTTTTGATATTTTCTCATGATAAATTTTCATACCCAATTTTCAAATTAATCAATATGATACATTAAACCTTGTGCGTATTTGTGAAATATTCGTGCTAAATATCAATCTCGATAATTCCTGAGCTATTCTCCACTTCATCTTCACTGTTTATCCATTTAAACAGCATCTCTCTGATCTTTTTCAACTCTTCTTCTGCGGTTATCACTTGGTTTTCGAAATCAGTTACATAGAAGATATCTTCCGCCCTTTCGCCAATGGTGGCAATTCTGGCGTTTTTCAGACTCAGTTTGCATTTGGAGAAGGCTACCCCGATTCTGGCAAGCAGCCCGGGCTTGTCGGCGGTAAACACTTCTATTGCAGTATGCCCTTGGTTTTCATCCTGCTTGAAATTGATTACTGTCTCAATATGGAAAAATTTTAGTTTGCGTCCGGCATGTTTATTGGAAACTGATGGCTGCGCTTTCGGATCGTTAATTACCTCTCGTATCTTTGTAATTATACGTTCTCTTCTGGTGCTTTCCGTTACCGGTTCATTGTCTTCATTTGCTATCAGATAGGTATCAAAAGTTTTGTGAGAATTCGAGGTGATAATGCGCGCATCAATAACCACCAAACGTAACTGATCGAGAACAGAACAGACCAGCGCGAACATATTCGGTCTATCGTGACTGTAGATAAAAAGTTCTGTCCCCCCCCTGAAGCCGGAGCTTTCAATCATCACCAGCGGCAACTGCTCCTCTGCTGTCTCAGCAATGCCTTGCACCTGCCAGGCTATCTCTTTAGGGGTATAGCGCAAAAAGTACTCTTCCGGCACATCTTTGAATACAGATTTAAGCTTCATGTGATGCACACCAAGTGCCAATACCTTCTTTCTGGCGGTTTTTGCCGTCTCCTCTATTAACTGCTCTTCGCTATCAATTCCCTTTGCTCCAAGACGCAGCGTGGCATTTGTTGAGATATAGAGTTCACGAAGCAAAGCATCCCGCCATGAATTCCAGAGATTACCATTTGTTGCACGAATATCTGCAACTGTAAGCAGATATAGATAGTCAAGGTGGTATTTATCGACAACATTAGAGGCAAATTCTATTATGACTTCCGGCTGTGAGATATCCTTTCGCTGTGCCGTCATAGACATCAGCAAGTGGTTTCTGACCAGCCATGAAACCAGATTGCAATCATATTCACTAAGGTGATGTCTTTTGCAGAAGTTATAAGCATCAACCGCTCCCAGTTCCGAATGATCACCGCCGCGACCTTTGGCTATATCATGAAAGAGTCCGGCAATATAAAGCAATTCCGGTTTAGGCAGTTTGTTACTGATTATGCTGCAAAACGGAAATTCGTGAGAAAGCTCATCAACGGCAAAACGACGCAGATATCTAACAACAAAAAGAGTATGAGTATCAACGGTAAAGGCGTGAAAAAGATCATACTGCATCCTGCCGGTTATCATCTCAAATTCAGGAATATATGCCCCAAGAACACCATAGCGGTGCATTCTTATTATCTCGTGACTTACACCGGACGGCTGGCGCAGAATCTCCATAAACAGGGATTGCGCCCGGATATCATTGCGGAATGCGTCATCAATAATATAGCGGTGATCCCTGATCTGGCGAATGGTATTGGCTCTTATTCCCTTGATTCTTTCGTCCTGAATAATCAGCAGAAAAATCTCCAGCAGACCGAATTTATAGCGCTTAAACGTGTTCTTGTGAGTTGTTTCGAGGTAGCCGTTTACACATCTAAAACGAGGACTAATCTTAATTATCTCTTCTTTTCCCTCAGAGAGTATCTCCTCTTCAAATAGCTGCAATAGCATGTCATTTAAACGTGCCAATTGTGTTATGGTGCGAAAATATTTCTGCATAAACATCTCTACACCGAGCATATTCGAAGTATCTTCATAACCAAGCTGTTTTGCTATCTTTTTCTGGTAATCGAAAAGCAGCCTGTCCTCATGTTTGCGCCCGATACAGTGCAAGGCAAAACGTACATTCCATAAAAAGTTCTGGCCGTCTATAAGGTCGTTATATTCAGACTCTGTAAGAAATCCCAATTCAACCAGTTCAGAAAGATGGCTCTTGCCGAAATGTCTTTTTGCTACCCAGCCTATCATCTGAATATCTCGCAACCCGCCAATTCCCTCTTTTATGTTTGGCTCGAGATTATAGGCTGTATCGTTAAATTTCCTGTGGCGCTGCTTTTGTTCCGCCAGCTTTTCTTCAAAAAACTCTTTGCTGCTCCAGATCTTTTCCGGAGATGTCGCTGTAAGCATCTCCTCAAAAAGGTTACGATTACCACAGATAAGGCGCGATTCAATAAGATTGGTGGCTACTGTAATATCATGAGCACCCTGTTCCTCACAATCTTTAACGGTACGCACACTTTGACCGATCTCCATACCGATATCCCAGAGAAAGGTAAGGAATTTTTCAATACTGTCCTTGTGTGCTTCAATATCCTCTTCGGTTGCCAGCAACAAAATATCTATATCGGAACCGGGGTGCAACTCACCTCTACCATAACCACCAACAGCAACAAGCGCCAGGGTTTCTTTATTAATAAATCGCCCCCATGTTTCCGTGAGTATCTGATCGACAAGACGACTCTTCTCATTTATTAAGAGCTCCGCCTGCTCTCCCTCTGCAAAGCGTTTTTCCATAAGTGCATTTATGGTTTTAAGGCTGCTCTTGAATGCTTCAAGCAGATGAGAAAGGTCGACTTTGCTTTTAAAGTCAAAGGACGAGATACGATCGCTGATATTGGGAGACATAGATACTACTCACTGTTGCTTCCGGTTTTATGACTCTGCTGCCAATACAGGAATAGTCAGAATCTCATAGCCTGTATCGGTTACAAGAATTGTGTGTTCATATTGGGCGGAAAGTTTTTTATCTTTGGTTACAACAGTCCAGTCATCGCCTAACAAACGCGTATGACGTTTGCCCGCATTAATCATTGGCTCTATGGTGAAAGTCATTCCCGGTTTAAGGATATCCCCTGTGCCTTTTTTACCATAGTGCAGGACCTGAGGGTCTTCATGAAACTCTTTGCCGATACCGTGACCGCAATACTCACGCACTACGGAAAAACGGTGTGACTCGGCATAGGTCTGAATGGCATGACCGATATCGCCCAGACACACTCCCGGCTTAACCATATCAATACCCAGATCAAGACACTCTTTAGCAACTCGGCAAAGCCTTTGTGCCTGAATTTTCGGTTCGCCTACAAAGTACATTTTGCTGGTATCACCATGATAACCATCTTTAATAACCGTAACATCAATATTGATAATGTCGCCGTTCTTCAACTTTTTATCACCGGGAATACCGTGACATATCTGATGATTTATCGAAGTACAAATAGATTTTGGAAAACCCCTGTAATTCAGGGGAGCAGGAATCGCCTTTTGAGTGTTAACAATGTAATCGTGACAAATACTGTTCAGCGATTCCGTGGTCACACCCGGCTTTACATATGGTTCTATCATTACCAGTACATCTGCCGCCAGTTGTCCTGCAACGCGCATTTTCTCAATCTCTTCTGCGGTTTTTATGGTGATGGTCATTTTTTATCCTATCTGTTTGAGCGTGAAGCTATTATAGATAGTTGATGGATAAAAATCACTTATTCATATGATGATCTTACCTGCATGATCAATTTTGGGTATCATGGGCGATTGATTTTGCACCCGAAGGAATTTATCAGTGTCTGAAAACAGAATATCTGCAGTAATCATTACCCTTAATGAGGAAAAGCGGATAAAAGAGTGCCTCGAGTCACTTGATTTCGTTGATGAAATTATCGTCGTTGATTCCGGTAGCAGTGACAATACCGTAAATATCTGCCTGAAAATGGGGGCGAGAGTGGTTAGTCAGGAGTGGCTTGGTTTCGGCGCACAAAAACAGTTTGCCACAGAACAGTCTGTAAACGATTGGGTACTCTGCCTGGATGCCGATGAACGCATATCACCTGAACTGAAATCATCCATCTTGGATGCAATAAACAACAGCAAATACTCCGTTTACAAAATGCCAAGACGAAACATCTTTCTTGGGCGTTGGCTTGCTCACGGAGAAGGTTATCCCGATTACAATATCCGCCTGTTTAAAAAAGATAGTGCAAAATGGAGCAACGACCCGGTGCATGAACATGTGGTAACAAATAATGAAACAGGAACACTTAAAGGAGATCTTCTTCATAATTCCGAAGACGGCATTGCAGACTATCTTAACAAACAGAACAGGTATACATCCCTGCAAGCTGAGCTATTATTCACATCCGGTAAAAAAATCGGTGCAGCCAAAATGGTTATCAGTCCACTGGTACGCTTTATAAAATTCTACTTTTTTAAAAGAGGTTTTCTCGATGGGATTCCGGGGCTAATACACGTTGTTATCGGTTGTGTTAACAGCTTTACCAAATATGCTAAAACCATAGAGCTGCAACGCCAACAGGATAACGACAAATGAAAATACTCTTAAAATCCATAGGTTGCCGCCTGAACGAGGCAGAATTGCAATCTACCGCCTGCGATTTTAATAAGCTGGGACACTCAATTACCAACAGCATAGACGATGCAAATATCGTTATAATAAACTCCTGTGCCGTAACTGCCGAGGCAGAAAGGAAATCACGAAAACTCATCAGAAAAATCTACCGGGATAATCCTCTGATAAAAGTAGTGGTTACCGGCTGTTATGCCACCCTTAAACCGGAAGAGATTGCAGAAAAGATAGGCGCCGATCTGGTGATCGACAACAAAAATAAAGACAAAATTGCCGCTATAGTTTCAGAAAAACTGGATATTGCGGCAGTATCCGCACATGCAGCTGAAGCAAATGAGTCTACATTATTTAAGAGAGGCATGGACAGAGCCTTTGTTAAAATTCAGGATGGCTGTCGTTACAGCTGTGCCTACTGCATAGTTACCGTTGCCAGAGGCGAAGAACGCAGCCGCACCACAACAGAGATCATTAACGAAATCAATAATCTCCACAACAACGGTATAAATGAAGTGGTACTCACCGGAGTCCATATCGGTGGTTATGGTAGTGATACAAATTCAAACCTACCGATACTTATTACCGAGATTCTGAAAAACAGTAACATTCCGCGTATTCGCTTATCATCGCTGGAACCATGGGATCTGACACCGGAGCTACTAAACCTCTTTAAAGATAAAAGGATGATGCCGCACCTGCATCTGCCTATTCAAAGCGGTTCAGATACAGTTCTCAAAAGAATGAGAAGACGCACCGACAGCACAACCTTTATAAAATCACTAGCCATGGCACGCAATGAAATCCCCGATCTTGAAGTATCAACAGATATAATTGCAGGCTTCCCCGGCGAAACAGATACTGAATGGCAACAAACCCT
>QZLD01000328.1 GCA_004796385.1 Gammaproteobacteria bacterium
AATGGCCGGATAAACCTTCAGGCACTTTTACCAAAATTATCAAGAAATCAGATCAGCAAAAGCAAAAACGGGTAACCGTCAGTTTTCCAGATGGAGCATTGGTTGAAATCGTTAAAGACGCATTCCCAAATGTTAGTGTAGTTCCAACTGATCCTGGCGTAGATCTTAAAACCATGATATCTATCATGGCCGATAATATGTCTGTTTCTGACTTCATAAAAACTATTGAAGGTGCAACCGGATATGGCCTTGAGGTTAGAGGTGATACGGTTTATGTATCAAGCTATAAAAAAATGCAGTGGAATGCTGCGGCCTTAGCATCTACAAGAAACTCCAAGGTTAAAATTGGCCAAAAATTAAGCGGTGGTACTGAAAAAGATGAAAGTACTGGTGATGCTTGGTCTGAAGTTGAAAATAATAATGATGCTTGGGATTCTCTATTAGACAACGCTAAGGCTATTCTTGGAGCCAGTGAATCTGATAGCGACAAACAATCGGGAGGTGCTATTTCCAGCAGAAATAGCAATAAAGAAGAAAAACAACAGCAGATCAAGGTATTAAAACCATTTGTTATTGGGATGCGCTCTTTAGGTATCATTAGTGCAGCAGGAGCACCGTATAAAATTGATATTTTGGATGAATATATCCGTAACTATAGCGAAGCCTCGAGCAAACAGATTAATATCGACGTTAAGATGTACGATGTTACGCTAAATGATGAAAGGGCAGCAGGTATTGACTGGAATGCTTTGGCCCGTGGCACTCTGGATGGCAAATTATGGAGTGTTGGTTTAGGTGGCATTTCTAATCAAGGGTTAAATGCAAGCTCATCAAATGTATGGTCAATGTCTACATCATATGAGCATTCTCGAGGTAGTTTTGAATCAATGGTAAGATTCCTGGCTCAATATGGAACTGTAGATCTGGTTAACCAACCTAATATTACCACTCTTAATGGATCAACTGCATTTCTTTCTACCGGCGATGAGTTCAGTTATATAGCTGATATCGAAACGGTTCAGGATGATCTAGGCAATATTAAGACTACGCCTAAATTTGATCGTTTAAAAGTGGGGGTAACCCTTTCTGTAACACCACGTCTTCTTGATGGCGAGCGCATTCTGCTTGATATTGTCCCTGTCGTAAGCTCAGTTCAGGGTTCAGACTCATTCACAGTTGAGGGTTATGATTTTAATACTCCAATAATCGCATTACAGGAATTATCAACCCAGGTAATTACTCGCAATGGGGAGCCGATTCAGCTTGGTGGCTTGATAACTAAGAAAGTTTCAGAAAGTCTAACTTACCTACCGTGGAAGAATAAAAAATCAGGAAAGCTGTTAAGCCTATTATTTGATGCAGAAGATAATGATCTGCAAAGAAGAGAGCTTGTAATAACCGTTGTACCAAGAATTGTGGAAACAGGAAAATGGAAGTATACGGCAAATTAATCGACACCCCTGCAATAATTAGTATTGCGGGTCAGGATGTCGTAGTTGTAAATGACTTTCTGGGTAAACCTCCAAAGGTTGATAGTGCATATTCTGAAGTGCAGCCAGCAATTAGTGGCAGCCCTGCGGTTTACGTTATAGACGAAGACATCCGCAGGTTAAGGGTACAGTTCGGAGATGTAAAGCTATACGGGTTCTGGCAGGTTGTTCTTGAAAGTGGTTTGATTTCTAAGGATTATCCGCTTCAAATTATATATGAAAATCGCAAAACCAAAACCGGATTCTTTGTACTTCTGGAAGATGGTGTAATCCAGGAAACCGGAGAGGTAGTAGGCGGTACATTCATTTCAGATCAGGCAACTTCGCTAAATATTGGTGATGCTGTTGAAATTGATGTAAATGCGTCCTCTCTAAAAGTTCCAGAACAAGAGTGTATGACAGCTCTTGAAAAATATCAGCTGGCAGGCAAAAGGAAGAAAAGGGAAGTATTTGCATTTGCAGCAACAGCTATCTTGATAATTTTGCTTGCTTTCGCTGCTGATATTATTCTTGATTACAGCTATGCATACGAAAAGAAGCAATATAATGCTCTAA
>QZLD01000113.1 GCA_004796385.1 Gammaproteobacteria bacterium
GTAGCAAAAGGGATTAGGCTGAAGCCAATTTTTCGTGGATATTTCCCTTTGTCAGAAAATTCTTTTGCTAGATGCCTGTTGATAAGTTTTTTTCCTAAATCCCATGAAGCCTTGGATGGTAATTCTTCAGGATTAAGGATATATAGGTTACGTCCTCCAGGTACTACGGCCATGTTTCTTTCTGGATTTCCTGATGGTCCCGGTGGAATAAACTTACCTTCAAGAGCAGCCAGTACATTATCAATTTCGCTATGAGTCTGTTTTAGCCCTTTGTGCATTTCTACTGCTAGTTCTAGTCCTTCCGCCAAAGCTGTAGGTAAACCAGCATCTGGTACTTTGCCATCACTTTCCTCAATAGCCCTTTCAAAATTGAGACCATCAACCAATATGTATTTTAATATCGCTCTCCCTTTCTTTTTTTGAAAAAAAATATCCATGTCCTTTTCTTCTTCATCATATAATTCTTTTAGGCTTTCTAGGAATCGTTTTCCCAGGCTGGATACTAAATATGGAACGATTAGCTCATCTGATGGAGGTTCCCCTAAAACGTGCATACCTGATGGAACCTGTGCGTTCATAAGGTCATGAAGATGAAGAGATAGCTGTTCAATTTGATATTCGGACATTATTTCATTTGGTTTTAGATTAAGATTAAGATCTTTATCAACACCTGTTGCTATAGCCTGTTCAGTTACAGATTTAGCAAATTTCTTTTTTAAAAAGCCAACTCCCAATTGTTGAAAGCGATGAATATCTGTTTCAAGATTGATCAATTCATCAGAAAGGCCAGCATCCATTAGTGGAGGGGGGATAAAGCCAACATGGACTGCATGAGCTCGGCGTTTGCTTGGCAAAAGTTCACTTGTGTTGCTGGTAAGCCAAGGATTAATATTAGGCAAATCCCCAAGAAATATTTCACTCCAGTCAGCTCTGGACATCACTGCCATTTTCCCTTCATAAAGCCATTCAGAACCGTGTGTACCGAAATGAACAAGTGCATCCGCCTTTAAGCCATTCCGCAACCAGAAATAGGAGGCTAAATAATGGTGTGTTGGAGGTAATAGACTTTCTCTTGTATCCTGAACCTTCATTGAGGCCGTAAGAGTTTCACCCTTAAGTGGTTGAGGGAAAAGAGTGATATTTCCCATATCTAGTTTTGGAAGGACTATGTATTTTTTTCCATTATCTTCCCATACCATTATCTTACCAGGAATTTCTCCCCACTGTTCCAGAACTTCATTTCGACGCCATTGTGGAATATATTCTTCAAACCATTGTCGATATAGTTTTTCAGGGATAAGTGCTGCTTTACCACTGCGTGCCAATCTTTCTATTTCTGCTGGTTCCCAGTTACCCATTTGTCGACCATGATTCATGATTTTATTGATTAGATCGTCTGAATCAATAGGGTTGTTTTCAACTGTGTATCCAGCATTCTTCATTTTTTTAAGAAATTTCACCATACTGCGAGGGGCGTTTAAATTATGAGCGGGTCCACTCATTAGTCCGGCTTTATCAGCTTCTCGATCGTAGATAACTAAAGCAATTTTTTTATCTTTGTTGGGTTTGTGGCGTAGGTTTATCCAGCGTTTTGCTCGTTTTGCAATCAAACGAATTCTATCTGGAATGGGAATAATTTCTTCTCCACTGTCGTGCCCTGTTTCAGTGCCTCCTGCAGTTAGTGTTTCGGCGCCACCTTTCATTTCTGCAGATACAATTTGATGAAATTGTTGAGATTTTGACATGCCTGTCTGATTGCTTTTTCGCCATTCATCTATTGATTCCTCAGTAAACCACAACGCATGAAGACGAGGTACATCTAGCTTTTTCCAAAAGTCAGGTGGTTCCCGGGTGTGAGAGTTCATAATCACAAGGTCAGGTTTGAATTTTTCAAGTTTCTCACGAAATTTTTGAGCGTCTGCTACAATACTAACAGCTAAAATTCCTTGCTTTTGCAGTTCATTAATAAGAGCTTCAATTACGCGTGGCTGATGAAACAATACATGATGCCTCCATGTTCCAAGTGCAACCCTTGGAGAATCTTTTAGGTTCCAACCAGCCTTTTTTGCTTGGTTAAGAAATTCATCGATAGTTTCAAAATTACCATATTGCGGGTGCCAGATTCTAACAATCTTATCTGTTGGAGGAGGTACTATATCACCTTTGTGATTAAACCAAGTGATCAACGCATAACGCAACATCTCTCTCATCGCTTCATGAGACAAACCATAATAGGCTGCCATCTGAGGGTCGCGAATAATATTCTGTTGTCCAACCCATTCTGCCCACTGATTACAGATCACTCCAGGACCAACACATACCAGTTTTTGTTGAGGGTTTTTCTTTTTGGCTTCAGTAACGGCTTGACGATATTGCTTTTTAAGTTGAGAAGATGTGAATGATGTGATTATCAGGTCATATTTTGATAAATCTGGAAGTTTTTTTTGTCTAAAACGTTCTGGTTTCAAGGCTGAAATTGATACATTTAACTCATCCTGATAATGTTTCATGGCATCAACAGCACCACCAGCCATGCCTATAACACCAATAGCGACTTTTTTATTTATGTTATTATTTGACGTATCAGCA
>QZLD01000201.1 GCA_004796385.1 Gammaproteobacteria bacterium
AGTTGTTCCGATTGATATTGAAAAAATAGCCCCTAAAGAATCTACCACTATAAAAATCTTTGAAATTCCTTTTTTTAAAACATATAAGGAGATTAAATCTGCTGACGATCTACAACTATCAATTGCCACCAAAAACAAAAACGGAGAGGCAGTAGACATAAAAATCTCTGGAGAGAAAAGTGACGATTCAGAAATAATCTATATTGATACAAAACAGATTAAAGACGATATAAATATTATCTCCACTATTATTCTCAACTGGGATTCAACAGATAACGCCAATAATCTTATATTTCCGGTAATACTTGAAGACTCTACAGACCTTACTACCTGGAGGCATATCTGCACCTCAAACCTAATTGATTTCAATAACAGCTCATCTAAGGTAATCGAAAACAACATCCCTCTTAACTCAAAACAAAATAGATTTATACGAATCAGATTTTCTGATAAAAATCGAACTCCTGCAATCAAGTCCATACAGGGTAAAAGCTCAGTATCCACATTGATTAAATATGAAAAATGGCATAAGACCACACTCAAAAAAAATACAGAAAGAAAAAATTCTTTTCAGGTTCAGATATCAAACAATAAACAATCCAATAGAATAATTAACGGCATTAAAATTCGCCCAAAAGACAAAAATAGCCTCTACTCAATAAAACTTTATTATAAACACTCCGAAAAAGACAATTGGCATTATCACAGCCGAGAAAATATCTTTTACATGAAAAATTATGAAGAAAAGTTGGTAAAAGAGATTATCTCCCTACCGGAAAACAGTGCAAAATTCTGGCTGCTTGAATTTGAAAACAGCATCAATGACATAAGTATTGATGACTTTGAATCCATAGAATACAGATGGCGCCCCCATAAAATAACATTTCTTGCTCAAGGAGAACCTCCATACACAATGGCATTTGGAGAAAACTACCGAACAATAAAAAACAGACCAGGCAACCTGCAACAAAGAATAAGTAATTACACAACAAAAATGGACATAAGTAACGCCATTAAGATTGGTAAAATAACTGAAAACAGAATAACGCCACCACCAAAACCTCAGAAAACCGTTCTTGAAAAATACAAATCACTAATACTATGGATTATTATCTCAATATTTATATTGGGGCTTCTATATATAGCCGTTAAACTGGCAAAAGAGATTCACAAGGAAGAAAACTAATAGTTTTATACTGTTATGGGGCTAAAATCAGCCGAATAGTCGGTAGCTCCGGCTCACCTGCTTCGGTAATAACTGTTCTGGCCTAATGAAACCGAACACCAAGATGAAATAAACTATTTGCCCCCAACGACAAATAGGCTCTCCATTTACTTTTGCATTAGAGATACTTGGCGTCACAAAAGTATAGGTTTTTTTCACACAAACTTATCAATACAGCCTATCCAGGAACGCCTTTATCTCGGTAGAGATATCGTGGGAAATCTCTTTTACTGCATCATTAACCATTAGCTCTACTGACGGAGCCGATGTTCTCACCTTTTCAGTCAATTCAAGAATAGTGCCATCATTATCAAATGCTCGCTTATCGCCTTTATATGTCGCCCATTGCTGCTCGTAATCATAATCTCCTTCGACTACTTTACTCGACAATATGCGAGAGGTTTCCACATCTATAATCTGATAAGAGACCACAATACGCACCATTGCCGTTTCCGTATGCGTTGTTACTCTGGCAGAAACTTTTTGGGTTATGTCCCTCTCTTTCTGATTTCCTTTTTTATCTTTGTAACGCTGCTTCCCGGTTACTACAGTTCTTTGATATTTTTCACGATGGCTGGTTAGAGATACCGGAGAGTAGATTATCTGGGATATGGTACCAACAACTATCTCTGAAGCGCCTATAGTCTTTCCTATTTGCACAGCCCTGTTCTGATCTACTATACCGCTGCGTATATATGAGTATTCATTCAGGAGATGCTGAAAATTGCCTCTGTTAATAAATTCCACAAACTCCATTGAGAGCTTATCAGCCATTATTTCCTGCAGCGATAAATCTACAATAAGCCCGGGCACATCACCAAAATTACCGTATTTGCCGGATTTATCCACAAAAGGAATTATGGCAATTCTTCTCATTGCAGCTTCACGACACTGCTGGTACATACTTAGAGCATTTTTATAGCCACGAACATATTGCATTGCCTTTTTAAACTCTAAGGCTGCCAAACGCTGAGATGTTTTATCTGCATAATTTGACATACGCATACCTTCATCATAATGTGCTGCTGCCGCCATTTGCACGGCATGACTGCGATCTGCTGTATAATCTATATACTCAAAAACCACTCTGGTTTTGCTTTTTTTAGTAATAATTGGCGGAACTTTTCTGGCGTATGAGTAGATAGTGTTCATTGCATCATACTCTACTACGAGATAGTCCCAGCGAAACTTATCGTTAGATTGCTGCAGATGGTTGATCTGCTCTATATGAGCCGCTGTCGCACGCCTGAAAGCCGGCATAATCAGCTCCTGCGCCTCTTCATAATCCGGCTTAAGCGCCAAAGATGAGGCGCAGTCTATAAATGCCTGATCGTAATTACCCGCCTTATAATGCTTTTCTGCACTACTCTGCAAACGTCCGTATTCGGTAAAAACCGAGGCGCAACCTGCTAAAAAGAGAATTAATAACGCTGTTTGTATTACTTTAGTGCTGTACTTAATAACCATATCTCTTCCTTTTATTAAATCAGATATAAACAGACCACGACCAGGTATATATTTTAATCCACCAAGTCTTTAATCAGTGATTTAATCTTATTAACAACTGTATCTGTCGGGGTACAGTATAGGTAAACACCATCAACTGCTCGCCATTCGCTATCTAGCAGGGTACCGATCTTGCCTTTTTTATGATGGTATTTGAGCTTGTACTCTATTTTGTCGCTGCCCTTATCTATAAAGATGGTTTTAGAGACTATGTCGTCGCCTTTTTTAGGCGAGAACGCCAACCCTTTTATATCTTTATATGTCTTGCCGAATTTTTTGTACCTTAATTGTAAAGATGCTCTGGCGATTCCCAGCTTTTCCAGTTGCTCAAGGTCTGTCTCCGCCTCAATAGTTACCGGAACAACTGGTGCAGAGAGTGTTACTGCATCGGTAGTACCATCCGTCTCAATCCATTTAGGTTTGGCAGGGTAAACCTTGCCGCCGCGCAGACTCCACTGCACCGCATATTCATAATTTTGCGTATCGTCCCCCATTCTGGCAAATGAGAGTGTTGCCGTTTGCCCCTTATCTTCCAGATATTTTTTGTCGATTATAATTTCATCAACATATGGCTTCTGCCCCTTTCTTTTTACCCTTACCTTTACTGCAACATAGTTAACTGCATCGTTAAAGATATCGTAGGTCTCACCACTAATCACAAAAGTCGCACGCGACCTTTTAAAGAATGGGTCATCCAGATTTACTTCAGAAAACAGCTTCGGGTTGTCTTTATATTTGTTATACCAGTCGCCAATATTGCCTACCATCTGATGTGGTTCATATCTGGCAGAAACCTTTTTCAGGTGCAGTGTCTCTTTGGCTTTGCGACTAACTGCCTTCTGTTGATAAAGTTTATATGTGTAATGATTTACCTTGGCAGCCT
This sequence comes from Gammaproteobacteria bacterium, assembly GCA_004796385.1. Taxonomy (GTDB): domain Bacteria; phylum Pseudomonadota; class Gammaproteobacteria; order QZLD01; family QZLD01; genus QZLD01. The sequence goes on from QZLD01000201.1 coordinate 3,615, forward strand.
CTTTTTTGCGCTGGCTTTTGCTGTCTTCCGCCGCCTCATCTTCACCTGCATCTTCCCCGCTCTCTTCGGCACTTGGCGTACCGATACGACTCTGCATCTCGAAAAACTGCTCCATTACCAATTTGTGCAAGCCGCTCTCCACAATCTCTTTATCTTCTCCGGGAATATGCTGATCATATTCAAATTTGACCACTCCTGTTTCCTCAAGAAAATCCATATATGCCTGCTCTTCTTTTTCTGTAAGTGTGGAGGTTTTCTTTTTGGTTCTGTGGAAGATGTTGTAGACCTTTGGCGTCCACCTGGTGCTTTTCTTGGATGTTTTGTCCCGCGATTCCGTTATCTCGTTGGATACTGTTCGGAACTGATCGTAGTTAATATGCACCTTAACATCGTAAGCGGGAAGTTTAACCACATATTGCAGATTAAACACCACGGAGATATCTGCTGTAGAGTTTTCCATACTCTTCGCCAGAAGGGTTGCACCATACTGATCAAGGCGAGCTGCCACTGCAACCTTCTTGCCCTCCATTATCGGAGCCTTACCACTGGTAATAAGAGTTGAGGCAAAGCCTTTGTCATTTAAAGTTGCCGATACCACTGCAAAACTACTGCCCTCCGCCCCATGCTCAAGAGGTACTGCGCCCTTTATAATCGCCCCTTTTTTCTCCTTTCTCAGCTCCTTTTGCAGTTCGGCACGCTGTTCCTTGGTAAGCCCATACTCAACCATAAAGTGGAGAATAGCTCCATCGGCTCCGCCCTCTTCTTTGGATTTATTGGTTACAAAACGGATCATTGAGAAATTAGGAGTACCATCGGCTGCTTTAGCTATACGGGGATTTTCCGGCAGGTAGTACCAGTTTTTAGATTCTTTGGTCGGATCATCTGTTGCTGCGGGAAAACAGCGCACACTCAAACCGTTTTTTAAAGGCACATCTACATGATGGCGATACTGAATACCACTGACCTCTTTTACTACAGATGCTGACGGCACAGTTCTCATAGGGGTAAATTTGAACTTGCCGACCTTAGGCAATGCCTGTACCGGTTGCAGCATTCCCATTGCAGCGACAGATAATGCTGTAACAATAGTTTTTGTGAATTTCATTCTTATCTCCTTACCTTAGTAATTTGGAACCTTAAGCGATTTTGGGGATTTTCTCACTGTTTAGCTGAACTGTTCCTTAATATTTACGATTACTCAGTCATTCCTGCGAACAAACTGTGTCGTAATACCAATACATAAAACATCAACAAATATACTCCGTCATTCCTGAGAACAGGCTGTGTCGCAACAGCAAAACATAAAGCATCGTACAAAGTAATCCGTCATTCCCCTGCCTACGCAGGGGAATGACGGTGCTGGTGAATTTTTCACTGTTTTATCTCCATAAAAAAACTAATATCTATTTTTACAGCTGTTCTTTCACAATCCCGGCGGCACCAGAACCAGATAGCTCTCTTCAAGCGGCTGCCACTCTCCCTTTTCACTGCCACCACCTCTTTTGTACCAGTTAACCTTGTATTCTATGGTGCTACCCTTATCGTGAAACAGTGTGGCACTGAGCAGCGATTCCGCATCTGATGGTCGCATTACTGCCACTCTCTTTTTCTTCTGTTTCCCGAGCACTTTATACCTCACCTCCAGCATGCCGCTGGCTATATTGGCATCTTCAAACAGAAAGCGGTCGGCATCCACCTCCAGCGTTGTCTTTTGCAATGGCGGAGCTATTGTCACTATCGGGGTAGAAACTGCAATCCAGTTTTCATCCCTGCTCTGTTTGGTAACTGTGCTGCCGCCTTTCAGGCTCCATGAGATACGATACTCATAATCAAGCCAGTCCGATCCCTTCTCTCCCAATCTGGCATATGTCCAGTTTTTACTAAAGAGACCATCACGCAGATCTTCTCTGGTAAAGATGAGTTCTCCGGTTGCAGTATCATGGTCTTTATATTTTTTTCGGATTGAGACTGCGGCAAAATTCATATCCTGCTCGAACAGATCACTAAAATCACCATCAATCCTGAAAAAAAGCTCCCTCTTCTGAAATGCAGGATCTGCAAGATTTACCACCCTAAACATTGCAGGGTTATCTTTATACTCCTGATACAGACCGGAGATATTACCTGAGATATGCAGAGGAATCTTTACAACGGCACGACGATTAAGATTGATAGAAAAATTTGCCCGGTTAATATCGCTCCGTTTTTTTAACACAAATTGATTATCGGAGACATATTTCTGGTTGCCGCTGCCTTTAAAGACCTTTGCCAACCAGCCACGTTTTTTGCGATCTTTTATCTGCCCCTTCTCAACCGCTGTCTCCTTTTCGGGGATTGCGGTAAATCCTGTCTTCTGGTCGAAAATTGTATCGGTAAGTTTCTGGCTTATCATATCCACCAGTGACTGCATCGCCTTGTTTGCCGTTGCCTCCGGCAGTCTGTCCATAACATCTATCTTTATAACTCCGGTTCGGGTCAGTTCGTCGGTTATGTCCCGGATCTGTTTGCGATCATAACCACCCTGTCTGTTTTTCAGCTTTGAAAAGTGCTCATAAACAGTACTGACATCTGCATTGATTTTGGCATTAAATGAAGGCAGTGCCACCTCATAGTAAGCACTAACAGATATGGATACATCGGAGGTCGGTTTTGAGAGCGATTCCCACAGCAATGTCGCCCCTTGCGGAGACAGACTGGCAGCAACGGCAGACCTTGCCCCAGGGGTTACCGGAGCCTTTCCGCTGGTAATCAGGCTGGAGGTCAATTTATTGTCGGAGAGTGATGCTGAAACCACCGAAAAGCTTCCTTCCTCTTTTTGCAACAACGGTACCGGCCCTGCAATTTCTGCCCTGGAGTTTATCTCCTTCACCGCCTTTTTCAGCTCATTCAGCTCTGCGGTCGGCAAGGTCAGAGTGGTTAACAGATGCAGCAGACCTCCACTGGTTGCGCCTGCCGGATCGACAAACTTAACCAGTGACAGTTCATAACCACCATCTTTGCGCTGTGCAATTCTCGGCGTCGGCGGCAAATAGTAATACCTGTCGGGATTAGCACTATCAGCCAGAAGCAATACTCCGTTCACCTCCAGACTACCGGATTCATAATTAACCAGAGCGGCAGCATTAAGTGCGCCCAAGAGCATAGATAGAACATAAACAATTCTTAGAAAACTCATTACTCTTCCTCCGGCAGTTCATCCCAATAGAGAATCTCGCCCTCAACCGTTCCCGGCTTGCCAACAAGTTTTTTCCCGCCCTCAAGATACCAGACCATATCGACAACCGTCGGCATTTGTGATTTTGATTCCGGAACATCAACCAACGCAGATGGAGAGATACCTTTATTGCGAATGGTGGTTTGGGTAAGAACAGGTTTACCGTTAATGTAGCTCTTAAGTGAAACCACTACATGGCGCACTTTTTTCTCTTTTAATCTGTCTGCATCCGCTTCTATGCTAACGGTTCTGTATCTGTGAGGTGGCAACAGTGACAGTACTGCCTGATCATAATCCTGCCACTTTGATTCAACCTGAACGCCTCCATGAAAAGACCAGACGGTTTTTACCTGATAATCGTGCCATTGTTCGCGATTATCATCACCTTTCCAACCATAGGTTATAAAAAATGAGTTGTTCTTATTGTTAAAGAGTTCAGGGGTTATCACCACCTCTTCTGTTGATCTTTCACCATTCTGGTGGATCTTTTTCATCTGCACTGTCACATAGTTAACATGTTTCCCGAATG
>QZLD01000158.1 GCA_004796385.1 Gammaproteobacteria bacterium
GAAGATACAGAGCTTCTGATACGGTTTTCCGCCCTGCCGGGTTTGGCAGAGAGGCTTATGTTCTCGTAATAGGTTCCGCTGCTGTTGCCGTTAAGTTTCCACATAATTTCACTGCCGGAGGCGCAAACAGGTGCGCAGCACATAACCAGAATGAGTTCTGCCTTCACTGTGTCACCTTTGGTTTAAAATCAGGGAACCACAACAACATCACCGCTTTGAAGGATGATGTTCTGTTCCAGTTTTTTGCCTCGCTCTACTTCCGGGTAGTCAAAGGGTATGGCTCGCTGAACTCCGTTTTCGCGTCGTAAAATAATGATATCGTCCAGTTCGGCAAAGGTTGAGGTGCCGCCGGCAATGCTCAGTGCCTGCATTACATCTAACGGTTTTGTTAGCGATAACTCGCCGGGGCGATTTACCTTGCCTATAACATAAATCTTGTTGCCGTTAATCTGCCTTATTGCTATAGAAACATCAGGTTGCGGGATATATTTATCCAGTCTGGTTGCAATCTCCTGCTTAATCTCATCTATGGATTTTTTGCCGGCATCAATTTCGCCTATAAGAGGAAATGAGAAGAATCCATCTGGTCTTATCAAGACATCTTTTTGCAGATCTTCCTCTTTCCATACAGATATGGTAATGATATCGCCCGGTTGGATTTTGTACTTTTCTTTTGCTTTGTCAGAAGTAATCTTCTTTATTGCTTTGTGTGCTTTCGCTTCTGTTTTTTCATCTTCTGTGGCAAAGGCGCTTGTTGTAAACAGTGCTGTTGCAAAAACAGCTGCAGAAAGAAATAGTGTGAATACAGACAGAATTCTTTTATGGGTTGCGCTCTTCATGTAACCTCCACCCTTTTAACGGATGTCTTGCTTTGTAAATACTCAATGGAGCGCAACTATAATCTATAAATATGACAGTTTAATTAAGATATGCGTAGCGCTGCCGATTTGTATTACAAATGTAAACATCCTGGCCCGCATATTTCATAAATACGCATCGTTCTTAATGTATAATATTGATTAATAGAGCAATTATTGAAATATAAGTGCGTAACAAATTGTAGCCATGCTTTGCTATCCGGGCTGGATTTTCAAGGGAGTTATCTGCTTTTATGTCTATGACATACGGTCTTATCATAAAAAATTCAGCTCAAGAAAAAAGCCGGAGCATCTGCCCCGGCTTTTTATCTGTCTGAAACTGTATTAAACAACTATTATTTGTTCCAGTACATATCACACAACCAAGGCCAAGGCCAAGGGCAGGTGTTATTGCTTTCACCGTTGATAATGGCAACTGCCTCTTCAGGAATATATACTTTGCCGCTCATTGGAGCATAAACAACTATTCCATCAAGGTCGTGAGTTTCACCATCCTTAACAACGATATCTTTACTTACAGGAAGCTCTGCCTCTTTAACTTTAAGAACAGGGTTCTCAGGATCAGTCAGCAGATCCAGTTCCCACTCATCTTCCGCAAATGCTTCGCTAACATCAACAAACAGCTCTTTGTCTGCTTTATCAAGGTTGACTCTTAGTAGTTCTGCACCTAGTTTAGCAAGGTCGGTATTGTCGATAGTTCCAAGAAGTCTGTTTATGCCGTAAGTCCAGATCTGCACGTCTTCCGCATTATGACCATGAGTAGTCCAGCCGAATACAGTGTAGTTCTTGCTGATTACATAACCCAGAGCATAGCTTAGCGACCAACCTTCGTTCATGTGGGCGATAACTTCATCTACGTCAGTCATTGTTATATCAAGTCCCCACCACTCTTTAACATTGGCAATAATGTTTTCATGGGACATATCCCCTCCAATCTTACTGGCCAAGCCGCCGCCTGTAATCTTCATGCCCTTAAGCGGCTCCATCATATCTTCAACGCTAAGCGCTGTGTATGATTTGTCGGTATTTACGTTACCGATACTAAGTGCGCCGGTATTGTGATCTGGAAATGCAATTACAACAGTTTGTCCATCGTTCTTCGCAAAATCAACGGCAACCTTTACTGCTTCATCAAAAGCGATGAAATCGGTGAACATATATTTAGGATCATTGGCATGGCCGGCCCAGTCTACCTGGCTGCCTTCAACCATAAGGAAGAAACCGTCACGATCTTTAGATAGTATATCGATCGCCTTTGCTGTCATTTCAGCTATGGAAGGTTCCTCAGGAGTAAACTCTGCTCTGTCGATATCTGCATTCATGTGGCTGGACGCAAACATTCCCCAGGTTTTACCTGACTGAATAGCTGCCAGATCACCTTTTGTCTCAACAAACTGATAGCCTCTATCTACAAGTACATCTACCAGATTTTCGCCATCTGTTCTTTTTCCGCCTTCTGCTTTAGGAAGAAGGTGTCTTTTACCGCCACCGAAAACCACATCAATATCTTGATAAACAAGATGCTCCATGATTTCGTTATCCATGCCCCTGTCATGAATATGTACGCCAAAGGCAGCAGGAGTAGCGTGAGTTACGCGACTTGTAGAGATCAAACCGGTAGCCTTGCCTTTAAGCTTGGCAGCTTCGAGAATTGAAGCAACAGGCTCATACTCTTCCTTGTCTTCTCTTGGAGTAAAGGTGGAGATAATGTCGTCAAGCCTTGGAGAAACACCTAAGAATCTGGCTGTTGTTTTGTTGCCGGTTGCAAATGCAGTGGCAGCAGCAGCCGAACCGGTAATAACAGAGTTCGCCATCTCTGTTTTAACCATGCCGTTGTTCATGCTGTCAAGCTGAAGAGCTTCTCCCTTCATCCATCTTGCCAGAGTCTGTACGCTGGCATCACATCCGTCAGGAATCATGAAGATTACGTTTTTTACGCGATTTCCGTAATGTGCCGCATTGGCAGCAGTGGAAGCTGAAACTATAGCTGCAGTAACAGCTACTCCCTTAACAAACTTTTTCATAATAATACTCCTGATAAGTAGTCAGAATTGCACTTTAGGAATTGAATGCTCAGGTATTGCCTACGCATCCATTCACGATACGCCGACAATGTAACCGCGAAATCTTTCACTTCTGTGGCATTTTTATGAAGTTTATGTGACTGTAGTTCAGTCATAAAAATGTAATGCTTATCTGTAACAATCCTTCTCTCTAAGTGAATCTTGTGATTTAAGAAGTTGTAATTTGAAAAACGGTAAAATTAAAGCGGGTTTGATAAGTCTGGTAATAATTGTATTACTGACTTTTATTAAATTTATCGCCTATTGGTTCTCCGGAAGTCTGGC
>QZLD01000276.1 GCA_004796385.1 Gammaproteobacteria bacterium
TAAATCAAACCTTTTTTGTCTACCTTGCACCAAAGATTGCAGTGCCTACTCTAACCATATTTGAGCCGGATGCAACAGCGGTTTCCAGATCCGCCGACATTCCCATGGAGAGAGTATCAATATCGAATCCTTTCTGTCTTAAATCATCAAAACAGTTTTTTAGTATTCCGAACTGTTTTAGCAGTTCAGCGTTATCTGCCGTAGCTGCCGGAATAGTCATTAAACCACGCAGATTAAGATTTGGCAGTGCCGTGATTTTTTGCGCCAACGATTCAGCATCCGAAACAGCCATGCCGGATTTAGACTGCTCACCACTAACATTTACCTGCAGACAGATATTCAGTGATGGCATATAATCGGGACGCTGTTCATTTAATCTGGATGCGATTTTGAGGCGATCGATACTGTGTATCCAGTGAAAATTTTCTGCTACAGCTTTGGTTTTATTAGATTGTAACGGGCCGATAAAATGCCATTGGATTCCATCGAGATATTTCAGCTCCTCGATTTTAGGTAGTGCATGCTGCAGATAGTTTTCGCCGAAATCGCGTTGCCCACCATCGTAGGCTGCAATTATTGCCTCTGCAGGTTTCATCTTGCTTACCGCCAGAAGCCTGATGCTATCACGAGGGAGATTATTAGCTTTTTCAGCAGCATAAATCCGGTTTTTTACGCTATTTAGCTGAGATATTATGTTGTGCATATTGATAAGATGAGAATAAATCTGTAAGTTACGTCAAGGAAATAATAAAAAAACTTTAAAACGATTGTATAACAGCTAAATTATAAAGAGTAGTTATAAAAAGTTGCATTTTTGCCGAGTCTTCCAGTGCAGAGCTGGCAGCTTTCTGAACTTACCGATTTTATTGAGCGTGTGGCATTGGATAATTAACCACACCGTAGCGTATAACAAATGTAAAGAGCACAAGCGTTAAGAAAACAACAGGGGATACTGATGGATATTGCAGACCTACTTGCCTTTGGCGTAAAAAACGGAGCTTCCGATATGCACCTTTCGGCCGGATTGCCGCCAATGATAAGGGTTGATGGTGATGTGCGCCGCATAAATGTTCCGGCACTGGAACATAAAGAAGTGCATGGTTTGATCTACGATATTATGAACGATAAACAGCGTAAGGATTACGAAGAGTTTCTGGAAACGGACTTCTCTTTCGAAATTCCGGGCCTGGCGCGTTTTCGTGTGAACGTATTTAATCAGGACAGAGGTTCCGGTGCAGTTTTCAGAACCATTCCCTCCACTGTTCTTAGCCTTGAAGAGTTGGGAGCTCCGGAGGTTTTTAAAGAGATCTGTCAACAACCTCGCGGGATTGTTCTGGTAACAGGGCCTACAGGGTCAGGTAAATCAACCACTCTGGCGGGCATGATTGACTACATTAACGATATGAAGTATGAACACATACTTACCATTGAAGACCCTATAGAATTTGTTCACCAAAGCAAAAAATGTCTTGTAAATCAGCGTGAGGTTCATCGTGATACTCACGGTTTTAACGAAGCGTTAAGATCGGCTCTGCGTGAAGACCCGGACATCATTCTGGTGGGCGAATTGCGTGATCTGGAGACAATCAGGCTGGCGCTTACCGCAGCAGAAACAGGGCACCTTGTATTCGGGACACTACATACAAGTTCAGCGGCAAAAACCATCGACCGTATTGTCGACGTATTCCCTGCTGCCGAAAAATCAATGGTGCGCTCCATGCTTTCAGAATCCCTTAAGGCGGTTATTTCGCAAACACTACTAAAGAAGATTGGCGGTGGCCGTATTGCCGCGCATGAAATCATGATCGGTACCCCTGCAATCAGAAACCTGATTAGAGAAGATAAGGTGGCGCAGATGTATTCTGCCATCCAGACCGGTCAGGGCGTAGGTATGCAGACACTGGATCAAAACCTGCAAGAGCTTGTAAAACAGGGCATAATAAATCGCCTTGATGCCAGATCAAGAGCAGCAAACAAAGATCTTTTTGCAGGATAAACAGCATAAAACAAAAAGACTAAAAACCGAGGAAACTCACAATGGATTTTAATTCGCTATTATCGCTGATGCTCAAAAAAAAAGCGTCCGACCTTTTTATAACTTCCGGCTTGGCACCAAGTTTGAAAATTGCCGGTCGGATCGTCCCGGTAACCCAAAGAAAGCTTACTTCAGAGCAGACTTTTGCCACCGTTCTTTCAATTATGTCGCCGGAACAGCAGGAAGAGTTTGAGAATACCCATGAATGTAACTTTGCCATTAGTGCTAAAGGACTAGGACGTTTTCGTGTAAGCGCATTTTATCAGCGTAGTAATGTCGGTATGGTTTTGCGTAGAATCTCAACTGAAATTCCTACCATTGATGAATTGGGACTACCTCCAATTCTGAAAGACTTTGCCATGACGCAGCGTGGTTTGGTTATATTTGTTGGGGCGACCGGAACAGGTAAATCGACATCACTTGCCTCCATGTTAAGTTACCGCAATAAAAACAGCACCGGTCACATTATCAGTATCGAAGATCCGATTGAATATATTCACAATCACGAGGGGTGTGTAATTACGCAGCGCGAGGTTGGGATTGATACCGAATCCTTTGATGTGGCACTAAAAAACACCTTGAGGCAGGCACCTGACGTGATTCTGGTGGGCGAGATCAGAACGCGCGAGACTATGGATCATGCTATTGCCTTTGCCGAAACCGGTCACCTTTGTCTGTCTACACTTCACGCCAATAATGCCAACCAGGCTATGGATAGAATTATCAACTTCTTCTCGCCAGAGCGACATAACCAGTTGTTTATGGATCTGTCACTAAACCTTAAGGCGGTAATCGCACAACAACTCATACCAACCCCGGATGGTAAAGGACGTGTGGCTGCACTGGAAATTCTGGTAAATACTCCGCATGTAAGTGACCTGATCCGCAAAGGTGAAGTACACAAAATCAAAGATATAATGAAGCGTTCAGCAGAACAGGGGATGCAGACCTTCGACCAGTGTCTGTTCCAGCAGTATAAAGATGGCCTTATTGCCTATGAAGATGCTATTCGCTACGCAGACTCTGCCAACGAAGTGCGCCTGATGATCAAGCTTGACTCCTCAGATCACGACCGTTTCGGTGATGATGATGGTCTTGGTGGAGGTATGAGCCTGGATCAATATGAGTAAATCGCAACTATTAACAGGAAAGTCCCGAAGGTTGTTAGCCTTCGGGACTTTCCTTTTGTTACAGCGTATTAAAATTACTACTGCTTAATCCAGATAGGTGCAGTCACTGCAATCTGAGTGTCAAGGTCGTCGTCGAAGATATTTTCTTCATAAATCCGTACATAGTAGTAACTTATATTCTCGGGCATTAATATCGGATTCCACACAACGGAAGTTTTACCTTCTCCTTCAAGATTAAGATCTTTAACAACAGCTCCGTTGCTTGAAACAATCTGAACTCTTTTAATCGGTTCATCGTCAAAAATTTCTATTTTCAACTCAATAGGTTCTCCTGCAAAATCTACAGTTTCACCCATCCACGCATTGCCATATTTAAAGACAACTTTCATGTTAGGGTCATCGGTAGAATAGATCCTTTTTGCTTTCATGGTGTTATAAATATCTTCTCTTGTAAGAGCAGGCATGATCATCACTGTTCTGTGGGAATTGGTTGAAAGCGAATGGTTGTCCTGATTGTTTGTTGGAGCTAATTTCCATCCTTTATCAAGAACCTTTTGATAGTAAGGCAAGAACTCAAAATCATTATTACCTGTATCCTTATTGCCTGTCTCTATCGCAAAGAAGTTGTCGTCAGCTACATCCGATTGATATTTGAAGTCATCGAATTCCCAGTCTTCTCTACCTGGGTGGTTAAATTGTGCTAAGCCTCTGTGGTCATCCAGCCAGTCATAGAACCATGGCAAGTAAAGTTTTGAGATGAAATTAGTGTAAGAGGAGGTATTAAACACATTGATATGTCCGTACAAGGGGTGGCTCCATTCAAAACCTCTTATAGCCACAAAATAGCCTGGAGCATTATTGGCATCAGCTTGCTCAGCTGTTTTATGCCATTCTTTTTTATTTACAAGAATGGCGTGGTCGGTTACGGCATAAAAAGCGAATCCTGCCTCATATCTTGCCCATTCGTACCCTCTTGCTGGAGTTTCCTTGCCGTCTGAATATTTAGTGTGACCATGGATGTTTCCAAAGTAAAAATTCATGCCATCAATATCACCTTCGGTAAGTGGCGCACGAATTTCAAATGTTGCATTCTTCGCAAATTGATCGCTACCATCGTTTTGAGAAATAAATAAGAATCCAACTTCATGTCTAATAAAATGCCCAGGAAAGTTGGCAGATTCCAGAGAGATGTACTCACTATCGGCCAGTCCTTCGCGGATATAGAAGGTGGCATCATTCCTGAATAGATCGCTATCTTCATAACAATTTAAGTAGATCTGATAGTTTGAGTGCCTTAGGTAGCAACCCGGATAGTTGGATGCCTCAAGAGATATGCCATCGGTATCAGCAAGACCTGCAACAATATTGAATGTTGCATCCTGCTGATCCAATACGGTGCTTATTGAGGTTAGCATTCCGTTGCCATCAGCGTGACGAATAAAAGAACTCGAAAAATCATATGAGCGAATACTCTTTTCTCCCAATTCAGCCGCAGATGCTATAGCCGGAATGAGAGAAACAGACAGCAACAATACCAACAGTTGTTGCAAAGGTGATTTTCTAATCATCTGCTTACTCCATTATTTATGTTTAGTGGGGGTTAACACGCATATTTCATAAATACGCATAATTCTTTATGTATCATATCGATTAACAGAGTAATCATTAGAATATAAGTGCGTAACGAATTGTAACCATGCTGTGCTATCCGGTTTCTGGCTTGTTCTTTAATCTATATTTGCACGATCCTTCCTTGAACGTAGGCAAGCTA
>QZLD01000218.1 GCA_004796385.1 Gammaproteobacteria bacterium
GAACTGGTATGCGCCGAACAACGCCACTCTCATAGTTATTGGCGATGTTGATCCGGATGCGGTTTATAGTTTGTCAAAAAAGCATTTCGGAGCTATCAAGGCAAAAAAACTCCCGGAAATAGCCATATCAAAAGAGATAACCCCTCTTGGCAAAAAGGAGATTGAGGTGATACAGCCAAATGCTCGCGTACCCATGCTGGTTATAGGCTATAACACCCCGTCTGCGGTTACAGCACAAGAGAAATGGGAGCCATATGCGCTTGAAGTTATGGGGGTAATACTGGGTGGCAGCGACAGCTCAAGAATCATATCCGACCTGGTGCGGCAGCGGCAGATTGTATCCGGCGCCTGGGCAGGTTACAGCATGACAAGCAGGCTCAATACGCTGTTTATGCTGGGGGCTTCACCTGCACTGAATGTAAAAATTGAAACCGTTAGAGAAGAGCTGTTTAGAAAGATAGATGAGTTAAAAACAACCAGTGTTACCGAAGCTGAGTTAATGCGGGTTAAAACCCAGATAAAAACAGCTGGCATTTACAAGAAAGATTCGATAAGTGCTCAGGCTTATGAGCTGGGGCAGCTGGAATCTATCGGGCTTGGCTGGCAATTTGAGAGAGATTATTACGACAACATAGAAAAGGTAACAGCGGAACAGATTATGGCAGTCGCCAAAAAATATCTTACAGAAAAGCGCATGACTATTGCTACGCTTTTGCCGGAGCAGAAAGAGTTACCTGAACAGAATAGACCGACAGCAGATAAGGGAGAAGAAAATGAATAAGAGACTAATCACCTTTACAGCCCTGTTTTCACTCTCATTTTGCCTGTTCGCGTCACCAAAAATAGAGCGCTGGAAGTCAGCAAATGGTGCAACGGTCGTCTACTCGCAGGTTAAAGAGCTACCCATTCTGGATATTCGCATAATCTTTGCTGCTGGTGCTTCACGCGACAATAATCTGCCGGGAATAGCCTCCATAACCAACTCCATGCTCTCTGAAGGCGCTGCCGGTAAAAGTGCAAATCACCTGTCTGAGATATTTGACAGCCACGGCATAAACTTTTCCAGCGGCAGTGCCAGAGATATGGGCTGGCTCGATATCCGCACCGTTACCGATCCGCAACATCTTAATATAGCCATAACCCAGTTAAATCAGATTCTGACTCAGCCGGATTTTCCGGAAGATGCCATTCAGCGCTTAACCAAACAGATGCAAGTAGGACTCCGGCAGAAAAAACAGTCTCCGGGGGCAATTGCCAGGGAGCAATTCTACAAAGCTGTTTATGGCTCTCATCCTTACGGCATTCCTCCGCAGGGAACGGAAGAGAGCATCAAGCAGTTTTCCAGAGAGAAGATCATCGCCTTTTACAAAAAATACTATGTTGCTGTCAATGCCACCGTTGCTATTGTGGGAGATGTTGATCGTAAAGAGGCGCAACAGATTATAGATAAGATCTTCAACAACCTGCCGCAGGGCAAACATGCTGAAACCTTACCGGTTGCTGCTGATCTCAAAAAAGGAGAAAAGATAGCAATAGAGTTCGACTCCGAACAGACTCACATATTTATCGGTCAGCCCGGCATCCGCAAAACCGACAAAGAGTACTTCCCTTTGGTTGTCGGCAACCATATCCTCGGTGGTAATGCCCTGCTATCTATTCTGGGCGAAGAGGTACGCAAAAAACGCGGGCTGGCATATTCAGTCTACAGCCACTTTTCACCTATGCTTGACAGAGGGCCTTTTATCATTGGTTGCCAGACACAAAACAGCCGCAAGGATGAATCGCTAAAAACCATAAATAAATACCTGAGGGAATTCATTAAAAACGGGCCTACCGAAAAACAGTTAACACAGGCAAAAATGAACCTCTCCGGCAGTTTTCCTCTAGGCTTTGCCAGCAACTCATCTATTGCCGGCTGGCTGGGAAATATCGGCTTTTACAATATGCCGCTGGACTATCTCGACAGTTACCAGGAAAACATAAACAAAGTGACCAAGGCTGATATTATTGCCGCATTTCAAAAGGCACTTAATCCGGAAAAAATGATAACGGTAACAGTTGGGAGGTAAGCGCCAAGTGTTTTGGACAGTAAGTGATGGCTTGTTTTTAATTGAAGGAACAAGAAAGAAATTTGAATGTTGGGGAAAAATTGAAATTCCACCATATGGTATATTTGATGCCTCATCAGAATTTTTTCTGGTTGATTCAAATGGAACCGAAGTCAAAAAATATGGGCTTTCTATTAGCACAAGCATCAGTGATGAATTTCATATCACCAATATATATTTCATAGCAGATGAAACCCTGCTGCAAGCACATTATTGCAGCACACCTTTATTGCATAATGAAATTAGAACAGAAGTTGTAATAGAAAATCTTAAAAAGTGTAGTAAAGAGGATTTGCCGTTAGTTATAGCTTGTGACCATGTTTTTAATGGTAATGGGAGTTAGAGGTGAATAAAGCCACAAACCACGAAATCAATTATAAATTTTGCGTGTAATCAGTTACACAAAATTAAGCTATAATCCTCCGTTTAATTCAAAAAAGGCACGTTTACTACAGATGGCAATAAAGGCAGTTTCACTATTCTCAGGCGGACTGGATTCAATTCTGGCGGCAAAAATAATTCAGAACCTTGGTATTGAGGTCGAGGCGATTTTCTTCAAGATCGGTTTTCACAATGGCGATCTGGAATATCCACAGAGAAAAAGAGACCAACAAGTGCGATACACTCCACGATACTATGCAGAGTGCTCAGGTGTAAAACTGCATGAAATAGATCTTTTTGAAGATTTCAAAGAGGTGTTGATAAATCCGAAACGTGGATACGGTGGTAATCTTAATCCGTGTATAGACTGCAAGGCATTTATGATGTCGCGGGCGAAAAAGTGGATGGCGGAAAATGATTTTGATTTTATGATATCCGGAGAGGTTATCGGTCAACGTCCAATGTCACAAAGAAAAGAGGTGCTTCCTCTTGTAGCGAAAGATGCCGGTATTACAGGATTAATCGTTAGACCGCTGTCTGCAAAACTTCTCCCGGCCACAATTCCTGAAGAGAGCGGCTGGATAAAAAGAGAAGACCTCTACGATTTCAATGGACGTGGACGCAAACCGCAAATGGCATTGGCTGCCGAATTGGGAATCACAGAATACCCGCAGCCGGCAGGCGGATGCCTTCTCACCGAACCGGATATATCCAGAAAGATGCAGGATCTGTGGCAATCGCGCGGTGATAAAGATTACAGCAAAGCTGATGTTATGTTGATGAATGCTGGTCGGCATATTCGTCCGTCTCCAGATTTTAAGCTGATTATCGCCAGAGAGAACAGCGAAACGCAGTTTCTGAAACGTTTTCGCGAATCACACGCATCAGCAGTAATTGCCAACCATAGCGGTCCCATTACAATAGTCGATGGACAGATCAAATCGGAGGCAGATGCCAGACTAATACTCGCAATAACCGCCAGATTCGGCAAAGGCAGGGATTGCGAACAGGTGAATGGCAAAATCACCTTTGCAGACGGCAGTGAACAGGACTACGCAGATATTGCTCCAATTGCAGATAGTGAAATCAAACAGGAATGGTATGTTTAGTTTAGGAAAGCAAGTCTACCGGCTCAGATATTAATAAGATATCTGAGCCGGTAAAGGCAGAATTTACTCGCTACACTCCTCACTGATAACAACGAATGTCTCAGGAAGCAATTCCTTTATATGTGCGTAGTCATCGCATGTAAAGTTATCAATATCTTTTATATTTAAGACATCAAGATGATCAAACTCTATTAAAGAATCAATATTTTCCAAGTCTGTCGATGATAATGAAAGCTCTTTTCTAACGTTTACCCCCTCGGCAGAACCAATATCATTTTTATCCAGATACAGGTAATCCAGGTTTTCAATATCACTTAAAAAAGAGGCGTCATAAATAGCGCAATTCTTTAAAGAGAGATATTTCAGGCTATCAATGGAACCAATGGGGCTGAAATCAACTACTCCATAATTGTTATCCATTTTTAACTTTTGCAGATTCTGAAAAGATGCAAAATTATCAATAATTTCCACTCCGATATTATCCGACAAATCCAGCTCAACCAGATCCAGATGGCTGATATCATCTATCAGATCAATATTATTATTAGCTAGTGAAAGGGTTGTGATGTTCATTAATTTTCTGAATATCAACAGATCATCACTATCAAGGTTATTGTCGTTTAAATTAACCGTTTTAAGATTTTTGAAAACCGATATAGCCTCAATTGTATTGTAATAAGAACTACTAACCTCACCGCTGCAATCAAGACTGATTACCTCTCCGACATTAGTCCATCCATTTTCCTCGGCATTGGCTTTAACACAATCTTCAAAATCATTATCATCAAAATCCAACTCGCTAATTAACCGGCTTTCATCAATGCTGCTAAGATATTCTTGATTCTCTTCTGCAGGTCCACCATCACATCCTGACAAAACACTCACCAAAACTAAACATATTCCTACTGTAAATATTTTCATCTCAGCACCCCTTGTTATTTAGCTTATTAATCAAATCATCATCAATTTCGGAATAAAAGTCCCAAGAGCACTTGAGTGTCTCAATACTTTCCATTTCAAGTAAGGGAGTGAAATCGTTAATTTCTTCATTTTCTCCAAGCCCCAATATTTTCAGGCTCTCCATTTCAACCAGCTCATTAATATTGCTGAGATTGTTATATTCGACATATAGATCGGTGACATTATCCAGCTCTGAAAAACCATCGATAATTTCAATAGCATTATAGCTAAGATTAAGATATTTAAGTCTTTTAAGATGTGATATTGGAGATACGTCAACAATTAGATTTTTGTACAAATCCAGGATTACCAGAGAGCTAAGATTCTCAATACCCTCTAAACTTTCTATTTGGCCGTATTCAGCAATAAGCGTGTGAAGGTTAGTCAGGTCTTTTATCTGAGAAATGTCTTTGGCGACACCATCCTCAATAGTAAGTGACTGCAAACCTGTCATTTTGGATGCGATCTTAAATGCATCCATATTTGCTGAATCTATTGTAAGCGATTTTAAATTCGGAAAATGACTATAAAGCTCATAAGGAGAATTGCCATATCCTTCTTCTGAAAGATCATAATCATCGTCGGCTTTAAGAACCAAAGTTTCAACACTGGGGTGGGCGGTAAACTTTATGTGTTCAGCACCATCAAGAATTTCCAGAGTTTTCAGGCTTGCTCCGGTTTCAAGAGTTATATCTTCAGAATAAATATAGGTAATACTCAGTTTGGTTAGAGATGGAATTTGAGCTATCACTTTCAGCGGTTCATTGCCATCTTCCCAACTTTCGAAGTTATTACCCAAAGAGAGATACTCAAGATTTGGCATTGCTGTCAGAGCTTCTATGGATGATATCTTGCAGGTACCCCATATTACTTCTCCTGCCTCATTAAATTTGCATGTGTTTTCATCACTACATATCAGATATGTAATATCTTCCAGTGTTTCCCAGCCGTTCTGTTCGCTATTTCTGGTAATACATCTTTCCAAAGCATCATCAACTAAATCAATTTCTGCAATCCTGCTGTCTTTAGTGAGTGAATCAATATATTTTTTGTCTTCATGCTTATCTTCGCATCCAAAAATGCAAATCAAAAAGACGGGCAAAAGAAGCCTTCCAAATTGCTTCATAATATTCTCCTCCAGGTTTTTTATAAATTTTTATATTAATAGTTGTTTCAGTAAAGCGTGTATGTTTTTTGTGATATTCCCCTCCCCAGTATCTACTTTATTATATTTAATCCCCGTAATTACATTGCTTACATTGCTATACAGTCTTACCCATAGCTTGTGACAATGAATAGCAAGCCCTATGCTAATGCGTTTTAATCTCCCAGGCAATCACATTTTATCGGGAAATTATTACCGCTTATCAAATCCACTAAAATTCGCCACACAAACAAATCTCTTTCTCTCTGCTAGACTTATTAGTCAGTGCTTAGGCTAGCGGAGGTCTGCTCAGATGTTATTTAAAGTTAACAAA
>QZLD01000279.1 GCA_004796385.1 Gammaproteobacteria bacterium
AAGTTAGTGCCGTGCTTGGTTGCATTATCGCCAACCATAAGAGATAAATTTAGCTGTTTGCAACGCTCCTGAGTAAGGGTAAGACATATCAAACCACGCCCGTAACGTGCCATGAAATTTATATCCTGAGAAGTCACCTCAGTTGCCGCCATTAGCAGATCACCTTCGTTCTCGCGATCTTCATCGTCCATGATGATAACCATTTTTCCCTGACGAATGTCCTCAATTATCTCTTCGACACTATTCATCGCCATAATATTTCTACCTTCTCTTTTCTATTTAGTTATCAATTCTGTGATATATCTGCTTTTTAAAGCTATCAACTATCTAATAAAACCGTTTTCAGCCAGAAAACCCATAGAGATATCCTTTGCTTTTTCATTTTTTCCGCTAAGCAAACGCTCTAAGTAGCGAGCTATAACATCAATCTCCAGATTAACTCTATCTCCAATTTTAGCACTG
Source organism: Gammaproteobacteria bacterium (assembly GCA_004796385.1). Lineage (GTDB taxonomy): Bacteria > Pseudomonadota > Gammaproteobacteria > QZLD01 > QZLD01 > QZLD01. The sequence goes on from QZLD01000279.1 coordinate 463, forward strand.
TTTAGCGTGGTTTCAGCCAGAGTTTGCGGGATGATATTTATTGTAAAGAGGTGAGATTCCACCTCATTTACTGTAAGGCTGATTCCGTTAATAGTTATGGAACCTTTTGCTGCAATATAGTGGGATATATCCTGCGGCGCTTCAATTCTGAAACGGACGGAACGACCATCATTAGCTCTTTCAACGATTTTGCCGACACCATCTACATGACCACTCACTATATGCCCTCCCATTCTGTCGGTTGGCATTAATGCCTGCTCCAAATTTACTCTGTCGCCACTTTTCTTTTGCCCAAGATTGGTTTTTTTAAGGGTCTCGGCAGAAACATCGGCAACAAAACGCCCACCGACAACCAAACCGTTATGCTCTGTCACAGTAAGGCAGACGCCGTTTACAGAGATGCTATCACCTATATTTACATCTGCCATCGACATCTTTTCGCTAAAAACTGATATAGAGCAGTCGACCCCGCGCATATCTATGGAGTCTATCTTGCCAACTGCTTCAATTATTCCTGTGAACATTAATAATCTGCCATCACTTCTTTGATTGAACCTTTTTCCAGTGCAGTATCATAGTGCTCTCTTTTTTTGAAACAGACTCAACAAACATAAGGAACTTGCCTCTGGCATTCTCATATAAATAAACAGAGCCACTTCTTATCTCACTCCGACTGAGCCTCCCGGTAAATCTTAATGAATCAGGCTGCTTATAATTATCAAAAGCATCTTTATCCTTTCCAACTAAGGAAAAACCTTTTATTCCATCAGCACTATTTCTGTTAGCCATTATTTCAGGATCATCAGGTTCTATCCAGATTTCATACTTTTCACCAGTAGGGCGACTGTTCTTAAATTCAATGGGAGATATAGACAAATCGGAGGTCCGCAACCAGACAGCGGGATAAAGATCGGAATAAACCTCAGGAGTTATTTTAATGACAACAACATCATCCCTTACCTGATTGCAAGCGTAAAGAGCAACAAGCAAGAACGTCAGCAGAAATGTTTTAATAAATTTCATATCTTCTCCTGAGAATTAAAGATCTACTTCGGGCGCCTATTTTGCCTGTTACCACGCTTATTAGCAATTTTAAATTCTTTTTTTGTAGATGTGTGTTTTCCATAAGAAACAAGGCAATTCTTGCCCTTACCGACAAGATGCCTGAGATTATTCTGCAACAGATACTGGCGTATTTTATCTGCGGCATCATCCGTGTGGTATCTTAGAAATGATTTATGCAACCGCCGCTGCCTCTCCCCTTTTGCGGAAAAAACCTTAACTCTCTTTTTATATGACTGCAAAGGGTTAAGCCCGGAATAGTACATAGCCGTTGCCAATGTTGCCGGAGTCGGATAAAAATTCTGCACCTGATCCAGTCGAAACTTTTTGCGTTTTAACCATAATGCCAAATCGAGCATCTCCCTATCATCTGTTCCGGGATGTGACGCAATAAAGTATGGGATGATGTACTGCTCCTTACCAGACTCTTTAGAGAACTGCTGAAACAGACGAACAAACTCTTCGAACTTTTCCAACCCCGGTTTCTGCATAAGTTTAAGGACTTTTGATTCGGTGTGCTCCGGCGCAATCTTGAGCAGACCTCCGGTAT
>QZLD01000241.1 GCA_004796385.1 Gammaproteobacteria bacterium
CTATTCTCATTTCATATCAACCTGTAGGTTAGTTACGTAGAACTAAAAGTCGGAATCATGAAATGAATTCGAAATAATGTATTAAGATCACAAGATCGACAGAGTATGTAGCCTGCTTACCGGAAATCAATTGGGGAAAATAAGACAAGCTTGCCACCATACCACCTTTTTAACTTTAGTGTTGAGAAAACTTGTGTTTTCCTAATATATCATTACTTAATGCCCAAATAATGAAAGCGCCTGTAAGTTAACTTACAATAATTAGGATTCAGATTTATTTCTCGATGCTCGTTACACATATTGAACTATCGAGCAGAACTGTCACAATGTATATAGTTTGGCTGTGCGTGACTACATAAAGATTATGCCATTCGTAAAGCACTTCAGTCATTGATTAGATTTAGCAAGTCAACGGTAGGGTTAAACGTAGATAAGCAAAAGTAAGAGCTTTAACCAATAGGTATTTTATATGGATAAAAATAGATGTTGTGGGATTCCTAACCAAGTACAAAGTGAAAAAATTCCGGATACTTTTTACGTTCAATATAGTGATGACAATATTTTCTATAAAGAAACGGTTCAGGACGAGAACTACAACGCATCATATTTTTCTTGCTGCTTCAATCTAAAAGAAAATGAGTTGAAATGGAGAGTAGAAACACCCTTTAACTCTGCTGACGATGTCGAAATTTACGAAGAATTTGTTTCAATAGGCTGGTTTATTCATAACCTTGCGACGGGTGAAATAGTTAAAAGTCTTACTGAAGCGTTTGAAGCAGAGCAGATAATAGAAAAAAGAAACCCAGAAGAAAAGCCGCCATTTATTCAAAGCTATTGGGGTGATTTGGGAGATGGTAGTTCAACTTCTTTTTATGATAGAAAAGCTATAAGAGTTATCGATAGCTTTGATAAAGAAAAAGGCATGATAGAAGTTGATATAGATAGCGGTATTTTCTGTATCATAAAAAAGCCGACTCTTGACTATGTTGTTACTCAAACAGAAGATCATCTCTATGGCTGGGCGGGAGATGTTTTTTCTGCATATAGCCTTAAGTTAGAGAGTAACATCTGGATTTCTGAAAGCGTTTCTAAACCGGCTGACTTCAATATTCGCAATACCCGAGTGATATCTGATGGCGAACAGCTATACGTTATTCTTGGAGGAACGATACACTGCCTATCATCTGATGATGGCGCATTAGTCTTTAGTATTTCTCCGGTTAGTGTTGATGAAACCATTGAAAGAATTTCCATCAGCAATTCTATGTTTTTCTGTATTCTCCCTAATAAAATATTTGCTATTGACAGGTTCTCAGGGGAAGTCAAATGGCAGCTTAGCGAAGAAAAGTTTACGTCCCTACTAGCAAGAGATGACCTGCTATTTGTCGTTAGCGAAAAAGGTTATCACAATGATGAGTTAGTCGCTTTTGATGCCAAAACAGGAAAAGAAGTATGGCGTAGTCCGGAAAAGTGGTCGTTCTGGGCTTTAGAAGCATCAGACAATTATATAATCAATCGGTTGCCTAGCGGTCATCTTCAACTACTCTCCTGGGATAAGCCCTACTATTCCGGCGATAATCAAACTGCAGAAAACCAAATTGAGGAGTGGAAAGAAAAAGAGTTTAAGTCCAGTTTGAGTAGTGTTTCGACTGAAGAAGCCATCGAAGAGCTGACGTATTATGCGGATTACCCTAAAACCAGAAAATTCCCTGAGAGCCATGAAAGTAGGGTTGAAAGGATTATATCTTTACTCAACCATGTAAATGGCAAAGTCTCAGAAGAAGCAGTTCCCATTATTTTGAAGCTCTTCTATGACAAGTTTGGCGGCTACATTTTTGCTGAAGTCGTTGAATTGCTAGATGCGATTGAATCTAATAAAAAAGAACAGTGGTTAGAAGATATAAAAACTAATTATGGCGATGAATATGAATATATTCAGCAAAAGTTGCTGATGATAAATCCTCAAAAATACTTTGATGAGTCGCTATTCGAATTCAAATGGACGTTCATATTAACCCTTATCGAGAATAAAGCTTTTGAGGAAGCTCTTGGTTATATCAATAAACTGGAAGATGGCATTAATAGCGTTAGTGATATGAATCAGTCCATATTATGGGATGTAGTTATGAATGAAGATATTGAGTTTGCCCAGAAGCTAATAGATGGGGGAGCAAAGCTTGACTGTACTAACGTATGTGGTCAAACAATATGGGACCACTTCGAAGAGGCAAAACCATTTAATAAAGGGGCAAAATGGTTTCTTGAAAACTATTCAAACCAAAACAGCTAATAGAGTATATAGCGCCAATATATTATTCTTATTCAATAGTCAGAGATGTAGTTACTGAATATGAAATAATTGTTTATGGGGTCTCCAAAAACCAATTATTTACCCTGACCCTATTTGCTATATTCAGCCCCCCTCTAAAGGAAGCAACTCAAAAAACTCAATTTTAGAAACCGATATAATTGATATTGGC
>QZLD01000309.1 GCA_004796385.1 Gammaproteobacteria bacterium
AAGGGTAAAAAGAAAAAAGCACACACACAAAATCGCAACAAGTTCACAAGCAGCAGTGAAGCTATCGGCAAAGGCTATTTATCTAAAGCGGAAGAACAAGCATATTCATACGAAAAAGGCTTTGGAGTTAAAGCAAATACAGATAAAGCTCTTGAACTCTATTTTAAGGAAGCAAAAGACAAATCTGATTTCTCTATAAGAAGGCTGCTCTGGTTTGCAAAACAGGGAAACATAGAAGCCCAATATTTAATTGCAAGCTTATACGGCTATGGTCGTATATTCGGATATGACAATAAACGCATAGCTATAGAGTGGTATACCAAAGCTGCTGTACAAGGCCATATAGAATCACAGCTTAAATTGGGATCACAATATCAGCATAGTAACTATGGAATTGATAAAAATCTTATTCTATCGGCAAAGTGGTATCAGATGGCATTAAAAGGAGGAGAAGATGAGCATGCCTTGGGATACATGCTCTCTTTTGTCAAATATCGGGAGCTATATGATGCTTATCTTTATGGCAAAGAAGACCAAGAAAACAAATCAGGAGGAGAACTATATTACTCTAAAGCATTAATTGCACGCAATACAGGCTTGGGCAGAACCGCATATAAACTATTACTAATAGCTGCAAATGATGGTTATATTCCTGCTCAGTACGATTTAGCAATGAGATATCAGATACTCGACTCACTGGAATGGCTTGAAAAAATAGTTGCTGAAAAACGAGGTCTTTCTGCCATTCAACTACGCAAAGTTATGTATAGATTGGGTGAATACTACCGGAAATATAAGCATGAAAAATATGCAGAGGCAGTAAAACTATTTCGACAGTCGGCAAGCCTCGGCAGCCCGGAAGCACAAACTAAACTTGGCGATATGTATCGTGATGGAGAGTACTTCAGATACAACGAAACAGAGTTCTTCAAATGGTACACAAAGGCTGCAAAACAAGGTTATGCAGAAGCCGAAACCAAGCTTGGCATATGCTATGAAACTGGTTATGGAACCGATATAGACCTGAAGAAAGCTGTTGCACTTTATACAAAAGCCATGAATGCAGATAATGCCCACGCCAAATACAGACTGGTCTTTCTTTACATAAAGGGGCAAGGTGTAAAAAAAGATCTTGAAAAGGCAAAAAAACTTTTAAGAGAGGCCGCAAAAGAGATTCCTGACGCAAGAGAGATGTTAAAGAAAATGCACCAAATTGATAATAGCTGGTAAAAACATGCAGTTTAAAACTACTTCAATTTTTAATTTGGACTTTACTAAAAGTCCCATGTACCATACGAAAAATTCCAATATCTTCGAGGTAAATCATGTATAAATCTTTATTTTTTTTACTAATCACTATTTTTACCGCGCATAATATTTATGCGGCAAATCAACAGCCCTCACAAAAATCAGCCACCGCTCCGACAACAATAAAAACAGAAACCAAAAAAGAAAAATCAGCTGCTGCAGCTGTAAAATCCAAAGCCCCGCAAAAACCTGCAACTGTTACCATTGCAGCTGTTGGAGATATGATGGTAGGCAACTGGGGTGAGAATCTTCTGGCTAAAAATGGAGCTAATTACCCTTTTGAGAAGGTTGCAAAATATCTTCAGAAGGCAGACATCGCCACAGGTAATCTTGAAGGTCCTCATTGCACTACCGGAAAAGCAATGGAAAAGAGATTTACCTTTAAAATAAAGCCATCTTATCTTAGTGGATATAAGTGGGCTGGATTTGACGTATTAACTGTAAGCAATAACCATGCTATGGATTATGGTGCCAAATGCTTTTTACAAAGCAATGCTGCAGTTGAAAAACTGGGTATTAAAGTTTGCGGGGGAGGAAAAAATCTGTCTGACGCCAATAAGCCGGCAGTTATTGAACGTAACGGAATATCTGTAGCCGTTTTAGGATACTCAGCCACATACCCGAAAGAAGCATGGGCAAACACAAAAAGAGCAGGCACTGTTTATCCGGAACGCTCCAGAGTTATATCGGCTGTATCCAAAGCAGCAAAAAAACATGACCTGGTAGTAGTTCATTTCCACTGGGGCGGAGAAGGCAGAAAAGATCCGAAGCAGTATCAAAAAAATCTTGCTCACTTAGCCATAGATCATGGTGCTGATTTGATTATTGGCCACCACCCTCATATTCTTCAAGGAATTGAAAGTTACAAAGGCCGGTTAATTTTTTACAGCTTAGGTAACTTTACATTTGCCAGCTATACCAAAAGATCTAAAACATCAGCTATCGCCAATGTAACGCTAAATAAAGATGGTACTTTAAATAAAGCATCAGTAATTCCACTGAATATATATAACTATCAAGTCCATCTACAACCGATACCTCTTCCTGAAGACCCTTCAATTTTGTCTGAACTGAGAAAAATATCAGGTATGATAGGCAAGGGAACTCCGGCCAAAATCGGTAAAGACGGCTCTATATCACTTAAGTAAGATAATAAAGGTGGAGTCGGCAATGGCTCCACCGAATTATAATTCCTATACAACTTCCAGCTTGGCAAATTTAGCTATAAGTACTTTTAATCCGTGCTCTTCAAATTCTATATGAAGCCTCAAATTTGCCGCTGCTCCTTCGGTATCTACAATTACACCCACACCAAATTTAGGATGAATAACTGCCACCCCCGACCGGAACAGACATTCATTGCCATCAATATTATTAGAAATAAAATCATCTCTTACGGAAGAGTAACTTCCGGTTTTTACAGCTATGCCAATCTCTTCTATTAACGTCTGCGGAATCTCTTCTATAAATTGTGATTCGCGATAAAAAGCAGGAGAACCAAAAACCATGCGACTATCGGCACGAGTTAAATAAACCTGCCTGCGAGCACGGGTAATAGCCACATAGCAAAGCCTGCGCTCCTCTTCTATTTCCGGATTTTCATCTATTGAACGCTGAGAAGGAAAAACCCCCTGATCCATCCCCACTATAAAGACATTATCAAACTCAAGGCCTTTAGCAGAGTGAATGGTCATTAACTGCACCGTGTTTTCATCTGTATCGGAATCCCCGGCATCCAATACCGCCTCGGTCAAAAACATGGATAACTGATTCTCCGGCGTCATAACCTCATCATCATTGTCATAAAAATAACCCTTGGCAGCACTTACCAGCTCTTTGAGATTATCCACCTTGGATATTCCTGTTTCGCTCTGATCTTTTTGGTAGTGCGCCAGCAACCCTGATTTTTCGATTACCTTTTCTATTTTGTCACTCAGTTCAAGCAGACTAATCTCAATAGCTGTCTCTTCGATCATTTTTACAAATGCGGATATAGCATTTGTTGCCCGGGCCCCTAACTGCTTATCATTTGCCATACTAACGGCTGCATCCCATAAAGAGAGGTTATTACCGACAGCAAAAGCTGCTATTTTTTCCTGAGTTGTTTTTCCTATACCACGACTAGGTTGATTGATTATTCTTTCAAAGGCGGCATCATCACCACGATAATTAACCAGACGCAAATATGCTAACGAATCTTTTATCTCCGCTCGATCAAAAAAGCGCAAACCACCATATATGCTATACGGAATATTCCACCTTACAAGCTCGTTTTCAAAAAGACGAGAGAGAAAGTTAGAGCGATAAAGCAGGGCAATATTCTTTCTCTCCTCACCATTAACAACTAACTGTTTTATCTTCTCAACAACAAAAACCGCCTCTTCAAAACCATTTTCGGCGCTGTGCAGATATAGCGGCATCCCTTTACTGTCATCAGTCCAGAGATTTTTGCCCATCCGTTTGCTGTTTTTTGAGATAAGCTCATTGGCTGCCTCAAGAATATTGGCACTGGAACGATAATTCTGTTCCAACCTGAATGTATTGGTATCGGCAAAGTCTTTTGAGAAATCAAAGACGTTATCGACACGCGCACCACGCCAACCATATATAGATTGATCATCATCACCAACGACAAATACTCTGGTATTATCAGTTGCCAGAAGCCTGATCAGCGCATATTGAATTGCATTAGTATCCTGAAATTCATCTACAAGAATGGATTTAAAACGATTACGATAGTTCTGTAAAATAGTAGCATTGTCACGCAGCAGCTCCAGAGTCTTTAAAAGCAGTTCGGCAAAATCAACCAAACCAAGATTACGACACCGACTCTGGTATTTTTTATATATCTCCAGATTAATTTCGGCGTAAGGATCACAGGAATCATAAACTACGGATTCTGCTCTGATCCCCTCCTCTTTTTTGTTATTTATATAAGTTGCAACTACACCAGGCTCTATATCCTTGGTCTTCATCCCAAGATCTGTAATTATCTTTTTAATAAGCTGACGCTGATCACTGCTATCCATAACCTGAAATGAGGATGGCAATCCTGCCTCAGCATAATTTATCCGCAAAATCCTATGAGAAATGCCATGAAATGTACCAATCCAGGAGCTGCTCATAGAGCAATTCATAATCTGCTCTACCCGCTGCCTCATCTCCCTGGCTGCTTTATTGGTAAAAGTTACCGCCAATAACTGAGATGGTCTTAATCCATCAGCAAGAAGATGACGAGCAATACGGTAAACCAGAACTCTGGTCTTACCGCTACCTGCCCCGGCAAGTACCAGGTTGTTTTTTGCATCCGAAACTACAGCATTGAGCTGTTCTTCATTCAGTTGCGCCAACAGCTCTTCAATTTCCATATCGGCAGCTCTGGCTTATAACTGCACGGGTTGTCTCGGCTGCCAACCATCTGCCCGATGCTCGGCAACAACAGTTGTATAAATCCCGCCCCTTACATTAAATACAGAAGTAACCCTCATAAATCTTGGAGAACATGCACCTACAAGATCAGCAAGAATCTCATTTGTAACCGCCTCATGAAACGCCCCCTGCTCACGGAATGCCCAAACATACAACTTAAGTGATTTAAGCTCTATACAACTCTGATCGGGAATATATTCCAGTTTTATTGTTGCAAAATCCGGCTGCCCAGTTTTTGGACAAAGACATGTGAATTCAGGAATATCAATTTTGATTACATAATCATTTTGTTGTTGTGGGTTTTCAAATACTTCAAGATCTTTACTTGGTTTCGTGGTCATTTTTTTTCCTATGATATCTTCAGGTAACAATATGGAATTAATTGAGAAGCAATTAAAGAACAGAACAAAAGAAAAGGCCAACCGCAGGGTTGGCCTTTTTATATGGTGGGTTGTACAGGAATCGAACCTGTGACCTGCGGATTAAAAGTCCGTTGCTCTACCGGCTGAGCTAACAACCCTTGTTCCTTTCTCTTGAGACGCAAAATAATACCCTAATCATTTTTTTATGCAAGCAAATTTTACAAAAAAACCGCAGCCAAACCCTTCATACAAATTTACCTGCAACAATCGTCTCAGCATCTTTTTGTTTCAAAAGAATTTATTGATTTTGCCTTAATTTTTCGTCAAGTGATTTGTTATGCTTATCCATTGCCTTATTGATATCTTTCTCTACGTTATCTTTAAACTTTACGGCTTTTTTGGCTCTATCAGCATACGCCTTAACCTGGTTTGCCGCGTCATCACCAGAAGCCTTACTCTGCTTCTGATCTGTACCTGAATCACTACATGAAAACAACATAACCATAGATAAAGCTGCTAATAAAGTTTTAAACTCCTTCATATAAAACTCCTTTTTAATCAAACTTATTATGTCATATTACCCTCAAAAAAAAGAAATGCCCTAATCTTTTTCTGGTCTGATCTCTTTTGTAATGTGATAATTATCTCATCAATTTTGGGGAGTAGATATGGATATTGAAGCAATCGTTAATAATCTTTCAGAAGACAACGCAAAATCAGCGCTTGCCTCTTTTCTTCGCAGTTACCTGTCTCCTGCTTTTGGAGCACTCCCCAAAACAGAGATAGAAATAATAGCCCTTAACTTACTGCAAAATATTGGAGCGATTAACAAGAATCCTGAAATTTATGAGCTTGTATCCAGGTTAAAAGTGACCCGATCAAAAGCAAGACGCCTTATCTATGATTCAGAACTAAGAAATTCATCTGAAGAACAATTACTCGCCAAAGCAAAAGAACTCTTAAAAAAACCTTTAATCCAGAAACATGGTGAGCTTTTCGTAATTGAAATAGAAAACCCGTTACTTTCCGATTTCATTCAGGCTCAGGTACATAAACTAGGTTATATTTCAGACGGATCATTCTCCCCCAGCTTAATAAAGCTTGGATTAAACGGAATTTCAGCTCTTATTGAAGCCTTTATCCCCGAAGAGGATCGGAACAGTGTAAAAGAAGTTTTAATAAAGGCAGGAGCTCCTGACACATCATTAAGAGGTGTTATAAAAAGCAGCCTGAAAAAGATTGCCTCAAAAATCGCCAGCGAGACAGGAGATGCGCTTATCGAAAAAGGCTCGGAATATATTTCGCCTATTATTGATGCAAGCATTAACCAAATAAAAACAGTTACCCATGGTCTTTTTGATTAAATGAAATCACTTCTATTCGCAATAATATGCTTACAAGCAGCTATAACCAATGCTCAAACACCTAACTGCGATTTCAAATCCCCTATTAAAACAAGTAACAATATCATTCCGGAATTCTTCAAATATCACAGCTATACATTGCCATGGTATATCATCAGGCATGAGAATGGCTCTTTCGAAAATACTCTGGGAGAAGATATATCAAATGAAAGCATAAAACCTATAGAAAAAAACGCCTTTGTATTTTCAACTCATCAAAGCAATCATCTAATGAATATGGCTGAAGCCACAAAAACCGCTTATGGATTTAAAATAAGCATTTTTGGAGGAATGCCGGCTTATTGCAGCTCCCTTGATATTCATATTATGAAAGACAAATTCTGCACTACCTTTGAGGCCACATATCCAGCCCCGATAAAAGAATTAAACTGGAAAATAATTTCTCAAAAGCTAACCCTGATTTCATCCGGCATTTCTAAAGAAAAACGAATACAAGGCAAAGTTTCAATTATCCTTGAAGAAAAAGATGATGCAGGAAAAGTATCCAGACATAGAATTGCCGGTTACTTCAAACCTCCATTTGCAGAGTAGGTAAAACAATATCCTTTTAATAATCAGGTTTCATCAGAGGCACAAGCTCCTCGCCTATCGTTAGATTTTCCAGCTCTTCTATCTTTTCTACCCTGACGCCTGTCATCATCTGAATCAAGCACACCAAATAACTCCCTGAGCTTTGTTTTACTGACTTTTCCTGCTGCTGTTTTCGGTAACGCATCTGTAAAACAGACTCTGTGAGGCACTTTATAGTGTGCAATTGCGTTACGCATATATTCAATAATATCTTCTTCTGTTAACTCAGGAGCATCACCAACAAGAGCAACGACTGCACGACCAACCTCGCCCCATTTCTTATGAGGAACTCCGAATACAGCAGCTTCCGCAATATATTCATGCGCCTGCAAAGCAGACTCGATTTCCAGAGGATAAACATTCTCACCCCCTGAAATATACATATCCTTTTTCCTACCAACCACATAATAACACCCATCATCATCACGACGAGCAAGATCACCGGTATGCAACCAACCCTCAGAATCAATAGCATCTTCAGTTGCTTGCGGGTTATTTCTGTATCCCGGGGTTCTGTGTGGCCCTCTTATCCATAACTCCCCATGAATATCCGGATCTTCAATTTCAAGGTGATTTTTATCAACTAATTTTGTCTCAACGTGCATTAATGGAAAACCAACTGATCCAGGCTTGTTCTGCACTAAATCTTTAGGTAGCCAGAAGGTATTAGGCCCGGCTTCAGTTAACCCATAGCCTGTTTTAAAATCCACATTCTTTTTCCAGAACTCTTCGCAAACCGATAATGGACATGGAGCCCCGCCACTAATAATAAATTTCATGTGGTTAAATGCTGCCTCTTTCCAGCGGGGATGATTCTGCATCATTATAAACATTGTCGGCACACCAAAAAATACCGTTGCCCGCTTCTCTTTTACAAAATCAAATGTCTGCTCTACATCAAACGCTTTACATATGATACTGGAACCACTTGAGTAAACCAGCGGAGTTGTAAACACATGTAAACCTCCGGTATGAAACAGAGGGGCATTAAGTATAGCGCAATCCTGAGAGTGTAACTCCCAGGATGTTATAGTATTTACCGCATTGGCCACCACGTTGGCATAAGTATGTATTGCAGCCTTTGGCAACCCTGTTGTCCCCCCCGTATAGCACAATAACCACGGATGCTGATCACTTATTGCAGGGGCGTCGGGAGTTGTATCCCTAAAATTATTTCTTTCAAAAAAATCCAGATCTGATTTCTGGATTTGATCCTCAAAAGCAATATAGTTTTCTACCTGAATATCAGCCCTTTTTTTGAGTTTTTCCACCTGATCAATAAAATCATTGCTGTAAATAAGAATTTTGGGCTTAGCATCTTTAATAAGATGTTCCAGCTCAGGAACAGCTAAACGCCAATTAAGATTTTGCAATATTGTTCCCAGTTTATTACAAGCAAACAGAACATCCAGATATTCAATACAATTGCTGGCAAGTATTGCAATTCTATCGCCCTTTTGCAGACCAAGCTTTTCTCTGAAAAAATGAGCGGTCTGATTTACCTGAAGGTTCCAACGCTTATAAGTAACCTCTCTGCCTGAACCGGTTACCCTGTCAATAAGAGCTATATTATTTGGTGATAACTGCGCTCTTTTCTCTAGCCAATCTATTGCTATTGTCATTTTTATCCCCTAATGAATCAGATTCTAGTTAAAAGATAGTTTACACAACTATTTTATGCCACTGCTAACGCATCAATATTGCCTAAAAGAAGATCAAAATCACACTATTGCCACACCTTAAATAAAAAATGACCGGAAACATCTTTCAAATACATTTCATATTTCACGGATGATAAATCGCCATTTGAAGGTATCATTTATGCTGTTCATAAAAATGCAACTTATGCAAATAGATATTCATAACATTTTAATTGTGACTAAAGCCAAATTAACATATTCCATTCT
>QZLD01000297.1 GCA_004796385.1 Gammaproteobacteria bacterium
CCTTTAAATTGTTGCAGATCTCTTCTGCCGCTTAACAGGTCGCTCATATGCACATCGACAGATTCAAAACCAGCCCTGTCAAATGCTGCTGCCATTTCGATCTGACCATTAACGCCCTGCTCTCTTAAAACAGCGATCTTCGGTCTATTGCCAGTTGCGATATATGGTGCTGCAACATCTTCGTTCTGATCGAATGAGAGCTTTACATTAATACCCGGATCATTTTCATCCAGAAGCAACCTGTATTCGTCGGCAACGACCTCGGAGTTATCACGGGCAACCTGCATTCTGTGGGTGGTCTCACTCCAGACTCGGTGGAGTTCTGTTCTGTTCTTTTTCAGAACTGTTTCATCATCTTTAACGATAACAATATTGCTACCGGAATTAACCGTGCCGATATTATGAGCAATAGTTTCAAGTCCGCTATCGGCAAGTACCCCCATAACTTTCTCAAGATTAGAGTTTGCAACCTGAATAACTGCTCCAAGCTCCTCATTAAAGAGAATTTCCGCTGCATTACCATTAAGATTCGCAAGATCAATCTCAAGCCCTACTCTGCCTGCAAACGCCATCTCTAATAAAGTAGTAATCAACCCACCATCGGATCGATCGTGATAGGCTGCAATCAGATCATCTTCCAATAACTTCTGCATGGTATTAAAGAAGGATACCATCTGCTGAGGAGACTCCAGATCCGGAGCAGATGAACCCACAGCACTATAAACCTGAGACAGACACGAAGCACCAAGCCGGTTTTTGCCATTGCCCAGATCAAGATAAATAAGCGTAGATTCGGGAATACTTTTTAGTTGCGGCGTCACTGTTTTACGAATATCGGCAACTGGTGCAAAGGCGGAGATAATCAGCGAAAGTGGCGCAACAACAGCCTTTTCCTCTCCCCCCTCATTCCAGACGCTACGCATAAACAGTGAATCCTTACCCACAGGAATAGATATTCCCAATTGCGGGCACAGTTCCATTCCTACTGCCTTTACCGTATCAAAAAGCCTTGAATCTTCGTCCTTATAACCGGTTGCAGCCATCCAGTTTGCCGAAAGGCAGATTTTATCTATTGATGAGACATTTGCAGCGGCGATATTGGTTAGCGCCTCGCCGATAGCCATACGCCCGGAAGCTGGAGCATCCAGCAGTGCCAGTGGCGCACGCTCACCCATAGACATTGCCTCACCATGATAAGAGTCATAAGATAGCGCGGTTACCGCAACATCGGCAACCGGAACCTGCCAAGGCCCGACCATTTGATCACGGGCAACCATTCCGGTAATACTTCTGTCTCCAATGGAGATTAAGAAGGTCTTGTCGGCAACCGTCGGCAAGCGCAATACCCTGTTAACTGCCTCTTCGATATTTACATCTGTTGCGGAAAAGTCATCCCCGCTTGATTTGCCTCTGCTCGCATCCCGCTGCATTTTAGGAGCCTTACCAAACAGCACCGACATGGATAGATCAACAGCCGGCTCCCCCAGAAGAGGATCTTCCACCACAAGGTCTTCATTTGCCGTTGCTTCACCGACTATGGCATAAGGACAGCGCTCTCTTTCACAGATCTCTTTAAAACGCTCCAGCTTGTCATTTGCAATTGAGATAACGTAGCGCTCCTGCGATTCGTTACACCAGATCTGCATTGGCGACATTCCGGGCTCTGAGTTGGGGATATCCCGCAAATTAATCTTGCCGCCACGATCACTATCGTGCATCAATTCAGGTATAGCATTACAGAGACCTCCGGCACCAACATCGTGGATGGTTATTATCGGATTCTCTTCTCCCATAGCCCAGCATCTGTCGATAACCTCCTGACAGCGTCGCTCAATCTCAGGGTTTCCACGCTGCACAGAGGCAAAATCAAGATTTTCACTCCCTTCACCTGTAGCAACAGATGATGCGGCACCACCACCAAGGCCGATAAGCATTGAAGGGCCACCAAGTACAACAACCGAAGCACCGGCAGGAATAACTCCCTTCTCAACATGATTATCGCGAATATTACCGATACCGCCGGCAATCATAATCGGCTTGTGATAGCCGCGAATTTCAGAACCTTCCTCCTCATCGATCTGCTGTTCATATGTTCTGAAATAACCGCAAAGATTAGGACGACCAAATTCATTATTAAATGCGGCACCGCCAATTGGCCCTTCAAGCATAATGTCGAAGGCTGAGGCAATACGCCCCGGCTTGCCGTTATCTTTCTCCCATTCATGGGTAAAACCGGGAATTCGCAAATTGGAAACAGAGAAGCCGGTTAGACCAGCCTTGGGTTTACCACCACGACCGGTTGCGCCTTCATCTCTTATCTCTCCACCGTTACCTGTAGCTGCGCCGGGAAAAGGCGATATTGCAGTTGGGTGGTTATGGGTTTCAACTTTTATAAGGAAGTGGATATCTTCATCCGCATAACGATAAACCCCATCATAATCAGGGAAAAAGCGCCCCCCTTTATTGCCTGTAACAACGGCAGCATTATCTGAATATGCAGATAAGACACCACCGGGATTAAGTTGATGGGTATTACGAATCATAGAAAACAGTGATTTGTCTTGTTCTTTGCCATCAACACTCCAGTCGGCATTAAAGATCTTATGGCGACAGTGCTCGGAGTTTGCCTGCGCGAACATCATCAATTCTGCATCAGTAGGATTTTTTCCGGCTTTGGTATAGCTATCGAACAGATAATCGATTTCATCTGCAGAAAGAGCCAGCCCCAAATCAGAGTTCGCCTGCTGTAACGCTTTGATACCACCAGAGATAAGATCTATCTTTTCCAAAGGCGCTGGACTCTGCTGCTCAAACAGGGAGGCTGCATCCTCAATATTAAAAAGCACAGACTCCGTCATTCTGTCGTGTAGCATTGCCGCTAATTCATTAACAACACTATCCCATTCGGAGTCGCTTCCATTAAAAGCAACTTTGTAGGCAATACCACGCTCAACCCTCTCTACACATTCGAGCCCGCAATTGTGAGCAATATCTGTTGCCTTTGTTGACCATGGAGAGATAGTACCGACTCTTGGGACAACGAGAATTAACCTGCCGCCTTCCCCGTGACCAGCGCTATCGGCTGGCCCGTACTCAAGCAGACTCTTCATAGTGGTCAGCTGCTTATCATTAAGCTCGGTTACAGATTTAATCAGATGCACATAAACCGCACTAATATCGGTAACTTTATTTACCGCCTGCATAATTTTTGTCTTTAAAGAGTTTTTTCTGAAATCGGATAGGGCTGAATTTCCGTGAATAATCAACATAGTTAGACCTTAATAAAACAATAGATTACAACAAGGCGCAATGACCACCGCAAGGCGTGAATAATACTCAAATAGCACGGTTTTTGCGAATTTTTCGCTCAATAATATAAGAATAAAAATGATGCATCATTGATTTACATAGAACAGCGAATCAAATCACCATGTAACAAAACCGTCATTATTGAAGGATAGTATGGGCAGCACTGGCTTTAACAAATCCAACTTGTTTATTATTGTTTTTTTGTTAAGATAGTTCATTCGCATGAAGGAAACTGCTTCCACAGGAACATAAAAAGCCTTGCAACAGTTTCATTTTAAAAGAAAAATCAACACTAAGGTACATCAATATGGCAAGCTTATCGGATTTACATAAAAGTATTTCTCAAATACTACCTGACTACGAAATAGATGTTCAGGAGGATTTTGAGCACGCCGCTGTTTCATTTACGATTAAAAATGGTTCTACTGCATACAAGCTAAAAGTTGCAGATCAATACATTGAAAATATGGCTCCGGAAAAACTTATAGAAGATCTTGAAGAGAACAACTTTATAACCCGCATGATAAATGCAGGTAGCCACCCAATGATACTTGATGACAGCGGTCTTAAATATCTCGAATAATATTCTTATTCTGTTAACGGATTTACCCCTGAAAGCCCCTTTCCACGGGGCTTTTTACTGGCGAAAAAAAACTTGTCACATTTTTGCAAAAAAACCTCTAAAAATTCTTGCCAATTCAGAAAAAAAGAATAAAATTCGCGATTCCTGAATTAACCATGGACTTTTATGTTTTATCAATAAACGCGCTGCATGAAGAGAATGGTCTCACTTGATCCGGCGCAAACAAAAAACCAGCTGTTTTAAGGAGACATGCCTATGCACGTAGTTTCACCTGTTGAGGTAAACGAAAATACCTCTCACCCTGCTACTGCGCCACACTGTGAAGTTCTGGCAACCGATTTCAACAAAGACCACTTTATTACCCGCGGTGGCGTTACCTTTGCAGGAACGCATCTACTGGTTGATCTGTGGGGAGCTAAAAAGCTCGACTGCCTGAAAACTATTGAAAAAGCCATGCGCGAATGTGTTGACGCATGCAGCGCTACCCTGCTTCATATACACCTGCACCACTTCACTCCGAATGGCGGCGTCTCAGGTGTTGCTGTTCTGGCTGAATCTCATATAAGTGTTCACACATGGCCTGAGCGTGACTATGCTGCTTTCGATGTATTTATGTGCGGCGACTCAATGCCTGAAAACGCTATTGCTATTTTCAAAAGAGCATTCTCACCTAAAAAAATCGAAGTATGTGAAGAACTGAGAGGCCAGGTTAAATAATGAGAAAATTCACCGAAACTCTTTATGACAGCTATGCTCAGGAATTCGCTGTCGACAAGATCCATTTCGAGGTAAAAACAGGGCATCAGCATCTTGTTATCTTTGAAAATTCGACCTTCGGTAGAGTTATGGCTCTGGATGGCATTATTCAGACAACTGAAGCAGATGAATTTATCTATCACGAGATGATGACTCATACCCCACTGTTTGCTCATGGCAATGCAGAGAATGTGCTTATTATAGGTGGCGGTGACGGTGGCATCCTGCGTGAGGTTTGTCGCCACAAAACGGTTAAGAGTGTAACTCAGGTTGAAATAGATGCAGAAGTAATCGAGATGTGCAAAAAATATCTGCCTAGTCACAGCAATGGCTCTTACGAAGACCCAAGAGTAACTATCGAGATCGGAGATGCTGCCGAATTTGTTGCGACTTGCGATAAGAAATTCGACGTTATAATCTCCGACAGCACCGACCCAATCGGCCCCGGAGCATCACTGTTTACACAAAATTTTTATAATAACTGCCATAACCTGCTTAATAAAAACGGTATTATGGTCACACAAAACGGGGTCGCCTTTATGCAAAAAGATGAGGTAACTACAACCGCATCCAGACTTAAAACCGTTTTTGCTGACAATACATTTTACTCTGCCGCTGTTCCTACATATGTAGGGGGCATTATGACCTTTGTCTGGGCTTCAGATAATCCTGAGCTAAAGCAAAAAACAGCAGCAGATATTGAAGCCGCATTTACAAAGGCAGATATTAAAACCAGATACTATAATCCGCAGATCCATGCAGCATCATTTGCTCTGCCACAATATATAGTAAATATGCTTGCGGAATA
>QZLD01000083.1 GCA_004796385.1 Gammaproteobacteria bacterium
AAAGATATGCTTACCGCAAAGCTTAAAAGTTATCTGGACAGGTGTCCGAGTGGTCGAAGGAGCACGCCTGGAAAGTGTGTGTACGGCAACGTACCGAGGGTTCGAATCCCTCCCTGTCCGCCAGATTTAAAATAACCCCGTAAAGAAAAAGTTCTTTACGGGGTTATTTTTTATCTGATGGTAGTTGTTCTGGTCTAATGGAACCGGACAGAAGTTCTCGAAGGCTGGTATCTAGAAAACTAAAACCTTGTCGCTACCTCCTCGTCCAGCAGTACCTGATTCAAAAACCTTCCGTCACGTATTACCTTATTAAAATCATTCTCACGCTGAATATAAAAAATATCTGCAAGATAGCGGGTAAACTTATCGCGCCAGTAAGTCTTAACAGCAATAAACTTACACCGTTTTAAACGTGACTCCATAAACTCCTTATTACCTTTGCCCTCGGATGTTTCAACTGCCTTGGTATTAATCCCTTTAAGCCTTAACTTTTGTGTAGTCCATGAACCAAAGCCCAAATCGATATTAACCCATATAGTGTCACCATCAATCACATCCAGCACAAAAGCTTTATAAGTGTAGTGGGGCACAACCAAATCAGAATTATCAAAAAACTGATACCCATACACATCTTTATGCGACTGTATCACTTTGCCTTCTATGTCTTTAGAAGAGTCATCCGTGCGGGCGAATTCATCCATGTTAATCTGGCTCTCAATAAAAAATCTGAACCCCAAATCAATAACAGTTTTATCCTGTATTTTTTTCAGACGATAAAAGTATGGCTCACCACGGGTAACAGATAGCTTTTTTTGCTCTGCAGATTTTTCAGTTTTGCCACTTTTTACCAGGTTTTTAAGCTCAGCTACAGTTAGTTTTTTATCAACTACAGCCTTCTCAAACTGTTGCCTGGACTTAGTTTCGGGTATATGAACTAAAACGCGAGCGTGGCTCCATGTCAATTGTGCATTTAAATGCACAATCTCCGGAAACTGCTCATAAAATTTAATGCTGTCGTATAAAACATTGCGCGGTAAACTTAACTCACCTGAAAGCTGTGAAACAATAAAATTTCCATAATCAGCCCGGTCAGCATTCTGTAATAAATGTTCCTTAATATGTTTACCCACATTCCAGTAAGTAGTCCGCTTTTCCTGCTCCATAGCCAGAAAAGCTCGCTCCTTACCAGTTTCAATCTCATTACGGATTGTATCCGCCAGAAGTTGTACTTCTGGTGCTAATTGCTGCGCAATAATCTCTTTACTCATTTTAATGCCCATAAACTTTTCTAATAAGCAAAAGTATATCCAAAAAGCGCTATCCGCGCGAAGGCCTGTATCCACAAATGCTCACTAAGCGTAACCCAAAAAAGTTCCTTCCCATACTCCCAACGACATACCGGCGAAGGCCGGTATCCAGAAAACCAGAGCTTATGGATTCCGTAACATGCTTATAGCAGGACGGAATGACGTATGGCTCTTATCAGCAGCCCTATCAAGCAGCTTTATATCAGAAGCAGAATACCCAATCTCATAATACTCTTTTTTGCACATAATTGACTCCTTAAAGTAATGAATAGCTTATGTGTTGGAGTAATATGGGTTTGAAAGAAATAACCCTTTTATTTGAGGCGAATCCGCCATAATTAAAAGTTAATCAAGCTTGAAGTGCACAAAAAGCATTAAAAAGAAGATAGCAAACACTATTTACACATAAACCATGTTTAAAATCGCTAACTTATGGTATTTTAAGTAATGCAAATACCCATATGGAGCATATGACCGTGGAACGAGCTAACATTTCAATTTCAGATTTGTCATTATCTCAAAAGCTGGATTTGATGGAATCTATCTGGAATGATCTTTCAACAAACGAAACATCCCTTAAATCTCCAGACTGGCACAAAGAGATTCTTGATGAGAGAAATTCCGCCCATAAACAAGGAAAATTAAAAGCATCAAACTGGTCAGATGCAAAAAAACGAATTAAAAGGAACCTTGGGTGCGAGTAACAATACTCGAAAGTGCTGAGCATGACCTGGAAAATGGCTATAAATTCTATGAACAGCAATCACCTGAGCTTGGTACTTACTTTCTTGATACATTATTTTCGGATATCGATTCATTAGCCTATTATGGCGGAATTCACCCTGTTTTCTTCGGGTATAATAGGCTGTTGTCCAAGAGATTTCCTTTCGCTATTTACTACAAGATCAATAATGATGAAGCATTAGTATTTGCTGTTCTTGACTGCCGCCAAAAGCCTAGCTGGACGCACCACCGCTTGCTAGCATTATAAGCAAAAAAACTATTGCCTAATAAAGTACAGCCCACGTTTTTGGCGTCATAACCCTGAAAAATATTGCAATAATCCTATTATGCTAGGATTATATTGAATGTATGCAAATTTCAGTCTAAAATCCTAAGTAGGTAGGATAATTGCATCTCTGTTTGGTATTTTATTTATTAATCCTACATAAATAGGATATATCAATGGCAAAAACCGTAATCTCAAAAGAAAAACCAGACTTATCAGCTCCAGTAAATATGGAGATATTAGGAAAGTATGTACGCTATAAAAGAACATCAATAGGAATGACGCTTGAAGATGCTGCCAGCCTATGTTCTTTATCCAAGCAAGCATATAATAATGTAGAAAAAGGATCTGGAAATATAAGGGTGCAAACGCTTTTTGCTGTACTGAACTCCCTAGGGATAAAACTGAATATCCTTGATAAGGAACAAGAAAGTGCCTGGTACTAACCATTTTCCTCAGCTGGTAATTTGGGCAACAAACAAGAAAGTTGGCACGTTAACATTTGAGCAACCAAGAAAATGTAGCTTTACCTATGATGCCAGTTGGAAGCAAAATGGTTTTCCATTATCGCCATGCATTCCATTGTCTGGAACATTTCATTCAACAGAACTAATTAACTTCATACGAAATCTGTTTCCTGAGGGAGGGGCTTTTGATATTTTATTGGAAACCCAAAACATATCCAAAAATAATATATACGGAATATTGAAAACAATTGGGCAGGATACAGTTGGAGCTTTTTGCTTCGGTGAAGATGATTTTTCAGAACAGAAAAGCAATTTAAGACTAATTTCAGAAAAAGAATTAATTGCGCGCCTTGATAGTGGTCTTCCGGAACAACTAATAACATGGGATGGTAAATTCAGGCTGTCGGTAGCAGGCGTTCAGAACAAATTAAATGTATTCGTAGACGAAGATGATAAATATTTTCTTGCAGAAGGCCAATTTGCAAGTACACATATTGTAAAATTTGCATCTGTTCAATTTCCATCAGTAATAGTTAATGAGCTTCTATGTATGCGACTTGCAAAAGCAGTTAATATTGACGTTGCAGATGTAAATCACCGGAGAATTGGTGATCACAGTGCGCTAGTAGTAAAACGATTTGATCGAAAATTTACTCCTGACAGAGTTGAAAAACGTCATATGATAGATGGTTGCCAGGCATTAAACCTTCCTCCAGAATATAAATATGAGCAAAATTTCGGTAGCAAACCAGATGTAGCACACATACGTGAAGGTGCAAGCATACTAAAACTGCTTCGATTTAATGTTAATTGCACAATCCCAGCGCAGGCAAACCAAAAGTTAATTGACTGGGTGCTTTTTAATATCATCATTGGCAACAGCGATGCTCATGGTAAAAATATAAGTTATTTCGTATCTAAAGATTCTATAGAACTAGCTCCATTCTATGATTTGGTATCAGTTGTATACGAGTCACAACAAACTGAAATGTTAGAAACAAATCTAGCAATGGCAATAGGTGATAATTTTGATTGCAATGAAATAACAGCTTTCGATATGTTGACCCTAGCTGATGAAGCAGGTATTAAGTTCAATTTCCTCAAACGCAGACTTGATAGCCTTATTGAGCAATGTTTGGAACAAATCAACATAATAGATCTTACCAATCAGGGATTGTCATCAAGTCAACTTGAAGATATTGATAACTTAAAGCAGTTAATCGAAGACAGATGTCATTACTTAAAAGATCAAAGCAAGCAATTTAAAAGTATTATAGAAACAGCATTTTAATCGTTGCATACAACATTTATTGAAACCATCTGCTCCAGGACCTTTAAAGCTGTAGCAGACAATTCCAGTGCAATTGTTCAGATGGTGATTTGTAAAGATTTTGTTGAGCTACATGGCTATTGGCTTATAAAATGATAAGATTCGATCTCGATAGTAAACCTCTAAAAATTGAGAATTCTATGAATATTAAAAAATACACTGAACCAGTAAGCTCATTATTAACATATGGTGATGCTAGAAATTTACGTGACTGGTCTGAATATATGGCTTTAGGGTTTAACCAAGAACATATTCAGGAGCTTATAAAAGTTATCCAAGACGAAGACCTTGATAACAGGAATGCAGAAGGAGCAGAAGTTTGGGCACAGGTTCATGCCTGGAGAACATTGGGGAAATTACAGGCAATTGAAGCTATTCCTGCGCTGGTTGGTATGCTCTATCAAATTGATGAATATGACGACGATTTTATTGCTGAAGAATTTCCTGATGTATTTGCCTTGATAGGTATTGCAGCAATTCCAGCCTTATCAGAATATTTGCTGAATAAGGATAACTCCCTTTATGCAAGAGTATGTGCAGCCCATAGTATTTGTCAAATTGCGTTAATAGAAGATCAGGCTAGAAGTGAATGTGTGGCAAGGTTGGAGGCATCCCTCAAGCCATATCGTGATAATGACGGCTCTATGAATGGGTTAATAATAAGCTATTTGATCGATTTAAAGGCAGTAGAAAGTATTGATGTTATTCGCAGTGCCTATAACGATGAGTGTGTAGATCTGCATGTGTGTGGAGACTGCGAAGATGTAGAGATTGAACTTGGAATTAGAGAAAACCGTTCGACACCACGTCCCCAATTTTATAATCCTTTCCAATCTCTAGATCTAGATGACGATGAAGACGACTACGACTACAGGGAAGCATCGTCAGCACCAACAACCTATTTCAGAGATAGTAAAAAAATTGGAAGAAATGATCCGTGTCCCTGCGGCAGCGGAAAAAAATATAAAAAGTGCTGCTTGAATTAGAGTGTTTTATTTGAAGCAGTTTAGATGCTATAAGATTTTCGAGATTAGTCATGCCATTCACTCCATTACATGTAGGCCCTGGATTATTAATAAAAGCTATGCTGCAGGGCAGTTTTAGCCTTATGATTTTTGGTTGGAGCCAGATACTAATGGATATTCAGCCATTGGTTGTGATTATAAGCGGGAAGGGCGTGTTACACGGTTTTACCCACACCTTTGCATTTGCAACCATTATAGCTGTCATAGCTGTGCTTACAGGTAAACATCTAA
>QZLD01000037.1 GCA_004796385.1 Gammaproteobacteria bacterium
CTTCTATCTCGCTTTCTTCTATCTCGCCTTCTTCTATCTCGCCTTCTTCTATCTCGCCTTCTTCTATCTCGCCTTCTTCTATCTCGCCTTCTTCTATCTCGCCTTCTTCTATCTCGCCTTCACCTTCTTCGATCTCACCTTCACCTTCTTGAAGAATCTCCTGGTTATGGATCGGATTAGAGGTAGAATCACTATTATTTCCGGCATTTACATCTATTTCTTCTGCAACTGCGTTTGCAGTTGACAATAGATAAAGACCATCTTCATCAACTTGATCAATCATTACTGTTACTGCAATATTTGAACTATCGCCAGACTTAATCTCTGAAATAACACAACTTAACCTGGAAGAAGAAATTTTGCTGCAATCTGCCATTTGCGATTCCTCAACAACAGCATTAGTAACTGTTATATCAACAACAACTCCATGTGCATCATATTCACCAATATTACTAACCACAAAAGAATGAGATGCCCGCTCTCCTTCAATAAACATTGTATCGATATCAACTCCCTGAACCACAATATCTACTTCACTAACAGCAGCTTCAACCACCGCTGTTCTTGTTGCTGTATCAGACAACCCACCTGTATCTGTTGCTACTACTTCAATGACATATTCTCCAGGCCCCACTCCTGTAAAGGTGTTTTCATAATATGTACACATGCAATCAGGAGCACCCTCTCCATCCCATGTAGGCTCTTCTCCATTCTTGGTATCTATTACATTACCTTCACTATCTTTAAGATATAAAACAATAGTTCCGTCCAGACCATATCCATCATCCATTGCTTCACCAAAAACCTTTATTGTTCCACTATCGGAATCAACATCAATTTTCGAAATCCCTACATCTGGCGCTCCATTCTCTTCAACGGTTGTTGATTTGGTTTCAGAAGCGGTAAGACCATCACTGTCTGTCACAACAATCTCTACTGTGTAAGAACCGGGAATAACAGCGCCAAAAGTTTCTCGAAAATGTGCCGTATTTTCTCCATCAACCTGAGACTCAAAATATTCCAACGTTGCATCAATTGTTTCTACAACTGCCGCGTCACTATCTTTCAGGGTTAAAACAACAGACTTGAATGTATCATCATCACTTACATATGCCCCTACAGTAATCTCTCCCCTATTCTGATTTGAGTTAATTGAGGATGATTTGATTTTAGGAGCTTGTTTTTCATCTTTCTCTACTCTCTTGTTATTTTCAGCAAAGAACTTTGCCAGATATTCGGCATAGTTAATATTGGAGTTGTCAACATAATTCCCCATCATTCCCGCTACAGCAACTGCACCTTCTCCACCAGGCCAAGCATGCCCCTTACAGCCAAGATTACCAGCAATATCTAGTTCAAGGTAAACAACACGATTATCACTCCACAAAGTTTCTGTTCCATAAGTCACACCACCTATAGTAAGAGGATTGGAGCTTCCTTCTTCGACCTGATAAATATCTGCCATCCCTTCAGCATTCTGGGGACCATACTTATTACTCACAAAAGTATCGTTCTTTCCTGAGGCTGATACATAAATCTGAGTTTCAAGGTAATCGCTATAATCACCACAAACACCAGGATTTTCCAAACAATATGTCTTTAAATCTCCTTCGCAAAAACTTCCAATAGCACAACCAGCTTCACTACCGAAACTATTTGCTCCAGGTGTTGGAGCCCCTATAGTTCCTGCACCGGCAAAGACATCAGGAGCCATCAAAGCCAAATCAAGAGCAAAAGTACCTCCAGATGATAAGCCTGCGACATAAACTTGATCAGGATCAACTCCAAGTGAACTATCAGCTAAAACTGCATCAACCAAACTCAATACCCGACTATAGTCATCAACAGTTCTTAACGGAGGAGAAGTCCAATACCCCCAGCAACTAAAACCCTGCTTTTGAACTGCGTCTGGTATAGCTATTATCATGCCATTGTCTTCAGCAACTTTGTCCATATTGGCACTTTTAAGAGCATCTATACTTTGAGAACAACCATGGAGCACAACCATTAAAGAGCGACCTTCTCCAACTGGAGATTTGGTTGAAGGGACATAAACATGCGTGTTAATAAAATCGCCTTTTGGTGAGCTTTGCCAACCAGCAAAAACCACCTGACTTGCTAACAGTGACAGCATTAGCCCTAATGTTAACTTAAATATTTTTCTCATGGTTAATCTCCTCACTTTAATCAAGATAACATGCTCAATCCCGCGCATTAATAATAAAATATTGAATCAATAACAAATCCTGCAAAACTACTAATCTCAACTGAAAAAGCATTTACTGTGCCTTTTCAGGAAAGACTAATAGACCCAGTATTCTATTAAAAACAAGAACTGGGTCAATGTTTTTTACTTATAAAACAAGTATTTATTTTGTGCAGCGCACAAAGTAATTGATTATCAAGAAGTTTCAAAAACACGAACACCACTTGAAATGGGATTTTTCACCCAACGATTGCGCCTTATAGATAAAATAAGGCACAATAGCGATAGATTAAAAACTAAAGTTCATTAAGCAACTGCTTTGCTTTCTCATTCTCAGGGAAGGATTTATTCTTGCTCAAAACCTTTTCAAGCACCTCTTTAGCTTTGATTTTTTCACCCTTTTCAGAAAGAACTACAGCATAATGATAACCTATACTACTGTTTTCTTTTTTGCTGTATGCCTTTTCTAAAATTGGCAACGCTTTATCTTTGTTACCGTTTTTATAGACCAACCAACCATAGGTATCAGCAATCTCTGCGGAGTCAGGAAGTTTTCTATAACCTTTTTCAACCAATTCCATTGCTTTCTTTGGTTTTTTGAGATGCTCTAAGTAAAGCCATGCAAGGTTGTTTATCATTATTAAATTTTCAGGATCTTCCTGCCTGACACTCTGATATAACTCCAATGCCTTATCATTCTGTCCCTTACCCTGATAATACATAGCGATAATCAACTCTATTTGCGGCATTTTTATTTTACGGTTATCTTGCCTCCATTTTTCTAAAAATGCGATGCCCTGATCAACCTGTTTTTCCAAACGGTAAATATTAAATATTTTCTTTAGGATTTCGTGATCAGGCTTCAATTCCAATGCTTTTTTATACTGCTGCAGAGCCTCTTGATTTTTTCCTTTTACAACCTGAATATTACCGCTAAAAAGATAACTTGCAGCTACTTTGGGATTATCTTTTACAAATTGATCTGCAAACTTCTCTGCTTCTGCTATTTTTTTATCTCTCAAAAGAAGTTCTATTTTTCTACCATATAAAAATTGATTTTGCGGAACTGCCTTTAGGCCATCTTCAATACTTTTCATCGCTCTCTGCGGCTTTTTCTGCAAGTAATACATTTTGGCCTGCATGTAATAGAACAACGGATTTTGCGGATTCTTTTCAATTATTTTCCCATAATATTCAGCTGCTCTAAGATATTCGTTATTCCTGTAAAGAACTTCAGCATAAAGCTTTTGAGCTCCTGAATCATTAGGGTTCAATTTTATTATTTCATTGGCAATTTTAACGGCGTTAATAAGGTCATTTTTATACAGATATTCTTTTACTAAAAGTATCGCGGCCTTAACTGATGCAGGAGATGCTTTATACGCCTCTTTTATTAATTTAAAACGTAACTCTCCGTTTTTCTCCATTTCGGCTATAAGTGCAAGAGCCAGTTTAGCTTCAGTGTTGTTTGGTGAAACAGATAGAACCTGATTAAGCTGTTTTCTGGCTGGTTCTATCTTCTTTTCTGTTAGATATATCTTAGATAACGCCATGCGAGATGGAATATATTTTTCATCTTTCTCAAGTGATTTTTGAAATTCATCAGCTGCTTGATCTACTTTTTTCTGACTAAGAAGAATTTCTCCTTTTATGTGATTTAATCTGGGATTATCAGGATTATTTTTTATTAACCTTTCCAAATTCACCAAGGATTGCTTAAAATCTCCCTTACGAACCATTGCCATTACCAGAAGTATTTCAGATTTTATGCCCGATCCGTCCATTGATGCCGCGCTTTCAAGATCAGATATTGCGCCGGCAGTATCTCCAAGAAATAATTTTGAAAGTGCCAATGAGGTTTTTACTCCTGATTCCTGAGGAGAAACCTCAGCTGCTTTTTGCAACATTTCGTTGCCTTTGCGGTACTCCTTGATTTTAAGGTAGGTATTACCGAGAGTTGTCATTATTTCCAAATCATCCGGCCATTTTTTATTAGCTTCCTGCAATGTTACAACTGCATCTTTAAAGGCATTTATTTTCAACTGTGCCTCAATAAGTCCCTTTACAGAAGTGATGTCATCTTTATCAAGCCTTGCTGCTCTGCGAAGATGCTCTTCTGCAACATAGTATTGCTTTTCACTTATAGCAATTACTCCCATTAGTTTCTGACTTTTGGCATGATCCGGAAAAACCTTTAACACTTTTTCAATGTGCTCTTTTGCTCCAGCTATATCTTTTTTTAAATACAGGGTTGTTGCTTTTAGATATTGAGCCATAGGGTTTGCCGACATTTTTTTTAGTACTTTGTCTAAATCTTCTTCTGCTTGCCTTATCTTTTTTAGAGCAAGATAAACTTGTGCTCTACTTAAGTTTATCTTCAGGTTTTCAGGTTCTATTTTCATTGCTTTATTGAGTATTTCCAATGCTTCTTGCATTTTTTGGCTATTCATTAGTAATGATGCTTTAAGCAAATGTGCCTGTACATTTTTGGCTTCTTTTTTTAGCGCTGTATCTGTATTTTTTTCTGCTTTCTGAAAATTACTACGACTAATTTCCAATTCTGCCATCCCTAAATATGGCTCTGCATTATCTGGGTTCAATTTAATTGCCTTATTAAATTCCTGCTCTGCTTTGGCTGTTTGATTTAATCCCTGATGGGCATACCCCCTGAAAATAAAAATCTTTTCCTGCTTTTGCCGGGGTAACCGTTCGCTGTACTTCAATCTGCTTAAAACTTCTTTAAGCTTTCGTTGCCTGAGCAATGCCTCTCCAAGTATATCTATGTATTCACTTGCTCTAGCTCCGGATTTTTCTGCTTTTTTTAATTCTGTCTCTGCTGCTCCAGGTTTCCCCGCCATAAGATATGCTTTAGCCATCATCAGGCGCCCCTTTATGTGATCCGGGTCTTTTTTCAGGGCATTCTTAAGCTCTATAACAGCTTCTTTGTATTTCTTTTTCTGAAAATACTGCTCTGCTTTTTTATAGTTGTCATCTGCTCCTGATGCGTATGCCATTGTTGCAGAAGCAGCTATTATTATCGCCAGCAATAAACTTTTCATCTTTTTCTCCTGTTAATCCTGTTTTTTATCGGGAGAATTTCCCTGTTCAATTCCATATTTTGTAAATAGTGAGTAGAGTGTTGGACGGGTAACACCAAGCAACTCCGCTGCCTGAGATACATTACCACCAGAATAGTTAAGTGCTCTTAAAATTGCACTTATTTCTACCTCTTCCCGAACTGCTCTTAGATTAAATGGCATTGTGTTCTCGCCTGAATTTTCAAGTTCGATATCGTCACAATCTATCAGCTCTCTGTCTGTCATTATAACTGCACGTTTAATTTTATTTTCCATCTCCCTGACGTTTCCCGGCCAGTTATAAGATGATATTGCATTAATGGCTCCTTCAGTAAAACCTTTTATTTTTCTGAAAAATTGCTGCGCATATTTTTCCATAAAAAACCGTGCTAATACTATCTGATCCCCTTCTCTTTCACGCAGTGCCGGCAAATGGATATTAACTTCACTAACTCTGTAAAAAAGATCTTCTCTGAAACGCTCTTTTGATATTAATTCCTGCAAATTCTGATGAGTAGCACAAATTACGCGAATATCGACAGGTATCTCTTCTCGCCCCCCTACTCTTTCAATAATACGCTCTTGCAAAAAACGCAATAGCTTTGCCTGCAATGAAAAAGGCAAATCTCCAATTTCGTCAAGAAACAGCGTGCCTTCGTTAGCATGCTCTATTTTACCAAGTGTTCTTTTTGTGGCTCCGGTAAATGCTCCTTTTTCGTACCCAAAAAGCTCACTTTCCAATAAATTTTCAGGAATTGCTGCACAATTAATTGCTATAAAAGATTTTTCTTTTCTTGGGCTAAGATCATGAATTGTGCGCGCTACTACCTCTTTTCCGGTACCGCTCTCGCCGGTTATTAACGTGGTTACTTCAACTGGAGCAAGCTTTTCAATATCGCGACAAACTTTAAACATTTGTGGACTTGAAGCAATAATACCTGCCAACGGGCCATTAATACTATCCAGTTTTAGCCTGCGATTCTCCTCTTCAAGTTGATAAAGAGCATGTGCTCTTTTTACTATCAGATTAAGTATTTCAGGATCAATCGGTTTTTGGTAGAAATCATATGCCCCCAAACTAACTGCTTTTACAGCATTTTCTCTATCATCATTGCCGGTAACAACTATTACTTTAATATCCGATGCCAACTTTTTGATTTCTGCCAATGTAGCTAAACCTTCCGATGCTCCGTTTGCATCTGGAGGCAATCCCAAGTCAAGCGTTACAACTGCCGGTTCATGTCTTCTTATCTGACTTATAGCTGCTTCACGGTTATCGGCTATTTCAACTTCAAAATCCTCAAAGCTCCAGCGCAATTGTTTTTGCAGTCCTTTGTCATCTTCTACAATCAGTATTTTCTGCTTTCCATTCTCTTTGCTCATTTCTTCCCCGCAATCTCAGAACATCATGCTTCGCTATCTTCCTGTGCCAAAGGTAATGTTATTGTAAAAACGGAGCCTGTGCCAACTTTACTTTCTACATTTATTTGGCCACCGATTCTATTTATATATTCTTTTGCCTGATATGCACCAACTCCCATACCTGAATCCCCCTTGGTTGTATCAAATGGAGAAAAAAGCCGCCTGCGAATAAAATCATCATCCATTCCACAACCATTATCTGTAATAGTAAGCAGTGCCAGTTCCGATGATTTTTCTATGGCCACTTTAATATCCCGATCACCATCTTTTGTTGCATCATAAGCATTTTGAATTATGTGTCCAAGCACACTACCAAGCTCTCGTGAATCTGCATATACATATGCAGAACCTGTGCTATTTTCCAGTTTAGGAATATAATCGCTGATTCTTCTGTCGTTAATCTGTTTTTCAATTATTGCGACAATATTTACCCTTTCTGCATGTCCGGATTTATCGCCAATTTTCAGCTGCATAAGCAGGTGATTCATCTTTTCCACGGAGTTTTCAACAGTTAAAAAAACATCATCTATAAACTGCTGATTATGGCGATGTTTTTCAGCATTCTTTATTATTAGAGATAGTTGTCCAGTAACATTCTTAAGATCATGTATAACAAATGTCGATAAACGACTACACGCTTCAAACTGCCTTGAAATACTAAGCTCTTCCTCAAAAAGGCTTTGCGTAAGATGACTTGCAGCTTGTACTCCGGCAATTTTAAACAGGTCAAAATCTTCCCAATTAAAAGACCTTGGTGAACGTGGCTGCCTCAAAATTACTATTGCAACTATTCTATCTTCATTTAATAAAGGAATTATAATTCTAGGTTCTTCAAGAATTTTTAATACATCCGGAAGCTGCAATCCTTTATACTTTTCTCTATCTTTAGAGTATTCATCCAGATCTATAATCCATTTTTTCTGTTCAAAAAAGTCAAAAAGAGATGAGCTACCGGAAATATAATCACATGATGGCGAAGAGTAATTCCAGCTATCCAACAGAGAATACCCCCCCTCTTGATCCTTTACAAATAGAACTCCTGCCGGTGAATCTATAAGACCTGCAATCGCTTTTATTATTTTATTTGGAACGCTGCTTTTATCTCTGCTATCAGAAAGCGTATTGCTAAATCTAATCCACTCTTCGCGATAATCATATTTGTAATTAAAAAAATGTTTATTAACAAATACCTTAAGTACAGATCTAGCCTTTCCTGAGAAAAAAATCAAAAGTAATAATGTTGCTGCGACAAATATAAAAACGGTTTGAGCCACCCCTCCCCAACTACCGCCAAACTTTTTAATGTAATACCCAGCAAGAGACATCAAAACCAGATAACCACCACTAACAAAAAGAGACGCCGAGTGAAAAACCACTTTACGCGAAACAAAAATATCCAGTGTCCACGATGGGTTTCTGGCTGCAGAAACAGCTATAAGAGGTGCAACTACAATAAAAATAAGTGGTCTGGCATACAACAATTCTGCATTTATTCCTTGAAACAGCAGTGCATACGCATAAAGATAAAACTCAAATATGAATAGTCCGCCAATACCTAAAAAAAGATATTTAATTCCCCATCGCTGATCGGCTCTGGTATTTCTAAAAACCTGTTCGGCAAGAACAACTATCAATATTGCCAAAGCCAAGTGCATTGAAAAAGTTATTTTTTTCAATACATCGCCCCAATTATTACCAACAAATATTATTAACAAATCAAAAAACAATGCTAAAAGGGGAATGAATATTGAGATTTTTTTTAGTCCGACAGTTCCTTTCAACTCTGCTTTTTCCATAAGCATTGAAAGCAGGTTTAATAGAAACCAAATACAGGCAATATTTCTTAATACTTCTGTTATTTGTGAAATAAAATAAAATAGAAGGGCTTTGTTACCAATAGTAAAAGCCCCGAAAACCGCCCACAATGATGTCATTATAGCAAGCGTTACCAATGGCAAACCAATCTTGTTACCACCTTTACCGCTAACAAGGATAAGTGCCAATATCAGATAAACGGCAGCACAAGCGAAATATGCAATGTATGCAACCTGTTCCAACAGTTCTACCTTGCTCCCTTTTGCCAGATTATAACTTCTGCTGTCTGTAATAAAATCATAAAATCAAGAAATATACTGTAGTTTTTTGCATAGTAGAGGTCATACTGCAGTTTTTCCATTGCGTCTTCTTCTGATGCACCATATGGATAACAAACCTGCGCCCACCCGGTTATTCCCGGCTTGACCCTATGCCTCTCTGCATAATAAGGTATTCTTTCTTCAAACTGCGCTACAAATTCCGGACGCTCAGGCCTTGGCCCGACAAAACTCATATCGCCTCTAAGAACGTTAATAAGCTGAGGTAATTCATCAAGCCTGGTCAAGCGAATAAACGCTCCGACTCTGGTCACGCGACTATCGTTTTTGCTTGCCCACTGAGCTCCGTTTTTTTCTGCATTAACTACCATGCTTCGGAATTTCATGACTCTGAATTTTTTCCCGGCTTCACCTATTCTTGTTTGCGTATAGAAAATCGGTAATCCGCTTTCTATTAATACTGCAATCGCTGTAATTAACATAAATGGTAAAGCAAACAATAAAATTATTGCGCTTACTGTTATATCAAATAATCTTTTTGCTATTTTATACGTTATATTTTTCTTAAAACCATCGGAAAAAATCAACCAGCTTGGGTCCATTATATCCAGTTTAAGCTTAAAGGTTTCTCTTTCATAAAAATCAAGAAGATCTATTACATGGATTCCCTGCATCTTACAATCGAGAAGATCATCCATTGATATGCGACGACGTCTATCATCAAAAGCAACAACAATCTCATCTATACATTTTCTACTAACATAATCAGTAAGTTTCTCGCCATTAAGCCTTACTATTCTATCTTCATCTATCTGGTCGTTATCTCCATCTATATGAATAAATCCGATAATTCTATACCCAACCTGATCTATCCAGCGCCTAAGACAGGTTATCCCTGCAGCTCTTTTACCGGAACCAAGCACAAGAACTCGCCTTTTAAAAAATTCTGTTCCAAAAAACCTTAAAAAGACCAGCCTTGCGAATAGAACTCCGGTTGAAGAAAATACCATGGAAACAAGTATTACATCTTCTCTTATGGCAATCTGGGGGAAAATGCTATATATAATATAGAGTAATAAAAACGCCAGTATATGACTAACCATAACCCTTAAAGCTATGCCGGCAGAACCTTCACGCAATCTACGCTGATAAAGCCCCATAGCGACCATTATCACAAACATAACCAGTGTGAAAAAAAGTACTTTCTTTTCAATAAATTCGCCAGTCAGCATCCAACCGGCCACTCCGAATTCAGAAAAAATTGCAAATGCAGTACAAAGGGCAACACCAACAACTATTACCTCGGTTAAACAGAGAAAAAGCATCCAAACCGGTAGATAGCTCCTGTAAAACCTTATATATCTGGTTTTAAAGATTGTGGAGGTAAAACCTGACCGCAATGAGCCTTCGCTCTTCAGCCCTTCCTTCGCCTGAACCTGCTCAAAAGCCATTTAGTCTCTCTTTGGTATTTATGTCGCGTCATAAAAATATAGCAGAAAATTAATAACGTTTTATTAACTTTTTATTATGAATTTCTTTTTGCTGCACAATTTCACAAAAAATAACCCGTTTCTTTCAAACATCCTATATAAACCAAGGAAAATAATTAATTCTAAAACAAGCTAAAAAACAAACTGGTCAATACTGTTTTAACAAAGACAACTTACCATTTCTATGAAATTCATTGGCAAAATATATCATTAAGAGCCATTACTGGTCGAGAGAAAATTATTTGCCGTCCGTAATGACATGTCACTTACCATACCTTAATAAAAATGAATGTTTTTCGGGACAAATTTTCTTATTGGTTTTACTATACCATTTTTTTGCCAGATCAATATTTCGCCCCTCTCCTTTTGGTAAAGAAGCCCTTCCCAGATTTCCATAATAATAAAGATGTCCAAGCGAACAACCTGACTTTTCAGATCCGTTTGCATCTGCTTTTTCCATCCAGAATATCGCTTTATTGACATCAATATCTACTACCCCCCCCCTAGTAAACATCAAGCCATACTCATATTGGGCATCAGCATGATTTTTCTCTGCTGCAAGACTGTACATTTTTGCTGCCATATGAATATTTTGGTCAACACCATTTCCAGTTTCATACATTTTACCAACAACAAACTGCGCCTTTGCATATCCCTGTTCCGCAGATTTTCTGTACCAGACAAGCGCTTTCTCTGCAGATGTTTTTGTTCCTTTTCCAAAATAGTAGTTTTCAGCAACAATAAATTGTGCCTTTTTTCCTCCTTTTTCTGCTTCATTCAGATTATTTCTGAATAACTTTATATCTCTGAGTCTATTCTGTGCTTTTTTATTACCCTGCCTTGCTGCAAGCTGCATAAGTTGAAGAGCTTTATTGTTATCTTCTTCTAAACCTTTGCCATGCAAATAAACAAGTCCCAGTTCATATTGAGAAAAATCGTCTCCTTTTTTAACCAGCTCCTGCAACAAAGGAATGGCTTTGGAATAACTAATATCTACCCCATTTGTTCCCTTTAGATATATCTTTGCCAAGGCAAATTGTGCCTTACTGTACCCTTGATTTGCGGCCTTTTCAAAAAGTTCAATCGCCAATAGTGGCTGCTTTGTACCCCCTTTGCCTTTAAAATAAATAAGCCCTAAATGATACTGAGAAAGGTAATAACCGGATTCTGCCGATTCATCATAGAGGTATTTTGCTGTCTGCACATTACGTCCAACACCAAGTCCTTGCTCATAAAGGGTTCCCAAAAGGTATTTGGCCTGCGGATTTCCCTGCTTGGAAAGAATGGTTAAATATTCAATCGCTTTTGAATATTCTTTTCTTTTTATGGCAAATTCCGCATCCTTAAGCAAATCTCTCTGTTCTGCTTTATCCATTGAATAAGCTATTTTTTTAGCATTAACGACATCAGTACATAAAACAAAAAAACAAGTTAAAGACAGACAGAATAATAAGAGATTGTGAATTTTCTTTTTCATAATCCAGCTCCAAATAACACTCTAATTAGTATAGTAGTCCGCCAATGCTATATTGACAAGCTGACCATACCGACCAATATAGCATTGTCGGACGCTAGTGCAGCTAGAGTTTATTAAAACTGGATTTACTTGAATATTTTGTCTTTATTCAATGCCAACCATTGTAAAGATATTATTGTCATAGCTGTTTCTATAGCGCTGTTACCTATCATGTCCATGGCTTTTTGAAAATCAATAACATGCACTTTTATATCTTCATTTTCTTCATCAAGCCCAAAAACCCCCCCTATATTTTCGCTATCAATCTCCGCACAAAAAAGGTGGATTTTTTCCGATGTTCCCCCTGGGCTGCAAAAATACTGGCATATGGGTATCATTTCACTAACTTTACAATTTGCTTCTTCTTCTGCTTCTCTTTTGGCAACATCTTCAGGCGACTCTCCATCTTTATCAATAACGCCTGCGATTGTTTCAATCTGCCAAGGCGAGTTCTTTGATGCCAGCGCTCCGATTCTGAACTGCTCTACAAGCACAACACTGTCTTTAAGGGGGTCATACGGAAGAACAGAAACTGCATTACCTCGCTCAAAAAGCTCTCTGGTAAATGGCTGACTATCTCCTCCACGAAACAAATTATGACTGACAGTATATTTATCAACTTTAAAGAATCCGTTAAAAACCCGCTGTTTGTTATGGATTTTATATTTATATTCCATTATTAATTCTTCTCTAACATTTTATTAATATCCTTAAGAATTTGCATAGGATTTGATGATGAGGTTACCGATCTACCTATAACCAAATAATCTGCACCATTATTTACTGCTTCTATTGGTGTCATTACACGACACTGATCCTGCTTATCATTTTCCGGCAATCTTATCCCCGGTGTCACTGTTAGAAAATCACTGCCGCTCCTTTGCTTTATAGCAGCAGCTTCCATTGCAGAACAAACAACACCATCAAGACCGGACTCTTTTGCCAAAAAAGCAAGATTGGAGACATTTTCTGCTATTGAACCTTTCAAACCTATTTCGTGAATATTTTCTTCTGAGTGACTTGTAAGAATAGTGACCCCTATCAAAAGAGTTTCCGCACCACTGCTTTCAATAGCCTTCTTTGCCTGAGACATCATTTTGCTACCCCCCAGGGTATGCACGTTGACCATCCATACCCCCATATCAGCTGCCACTCTGCATGCTGAAGCCACGGTATTCGGAATATCGTGATATTTAAGATCTAAAAAAATATCAAACCCCCGCTCTACCAGTTTTTTTACATATACAGAACCTTCAGCAGTAAACATCTCTTTACCAATTTTAAGGCGGCACAATTGCGGAGACAATTGCGAAACAAGCTTTTCTGCAATCTCTGCTGTGGGATAATCAAGTGCTACTATTACTTTTTTTTCAGTTTCTTTCATCTATTGCCGTCTCAAAATTCTTACTTTATAGGTTTAATGCTGTCCCAACTTTGACAACCAGGACAACGCCAGTACATATTCTTTGCCTCAAAACCACAACTATTACATTTAAACAAAAGTTTTCTGTCAACAATGCTGTCAATAATGATTTTTATAATGCCTTTATGGTCTTGTTCCAGAGCATCAAAATATTCCAGTAACTTTTGCAGCCCTCTTGATGATGGATTCTTTTCAAGTTGTTGCAACAAAAACTCTGCAGCCGACCTTCTACCACTGTTTTTTTCAATATAATCGACAAGATACAGTGAGGGAATAATCCCTCTGTATTCAGTAGAAATCTCTTTAAGAAACAGCTCCAGACGTTCCTGGCAGTTAATATTCTGAGCGCTTTTTTGCAAATAAATAATAACCAGAGGCAGATAATCCATATCCAGCTCAACAGTTTCAATAAATAAGTGATATGCTGCCTTGTGATTCTCGGCCTTATATTCTATGCGCCCCATCAACATTCTGGCTCGTGGTGATTTTTCCAAAAGAACTCTGTTTTTCTTTACTACCTTTCTTGCAGAAACAACACGACCTGACCTTAAGTGATTATCAATAATCTCACATACGAAGTTATTCAATAACGCAGGGGATTCTTCATCATTTAATGTTATTAGTTTTTGAGTAACCTCTACAGCCTCTTCCCAGTTTCTCTCATTTTGATAAACAAGCTGAAGACGCTTAAGCGCCTGAACTTGAAAATATTTTGAATCGCTTAGCTCCTGAAGCAAAGACTCTGCTCTATCAAGAAGCCCTGCCTTAAAATAATCAACAGCTAATTCATAAATTGCGCTTTCATGCTGTTCTCTGTCCAAATTAGGGCGTGCAATAATATTCTGATGAATTCTGATAGCCCTTTCGACTTCACCTCTCTTCCGAAAAAGACTCCCCAAAGCAAGGTGTGTTTCAACAGTATCTTTATCCAGATTCACCATATCAATAAAAATATCAATAGCTTTATCCGGCTGATCCTGTAATAAATAATTTAAGCCTCGAAAATATCTCTTTTTGTCATTATCAATATCTACCGGAGTATCTCCGCACCTAACCGACCTGATAGCAAAATACCATCCGGAAAGGGCCGAAAGTGGCAACAAAATTAATAATAACAGTGAGTATTCATTCATCTCTATATGGCATTGTCCTTAGATTCTTTAACTCTTCTTCTGCTCGTTTTTTATCTCTTACAAGCCTGATATTCTTCTTTTTCATTGAGTACAAAAGCCCCAAAGAACCAATAATACCTAAAAACACACCTATCAAAAGAACTATAAATAAAACTAAAGGCAGACTTACATTTTCTATCTTGCCGAAATAATACTCCACTGTGACTGGATTATTATTAAGCATTGTAAAACTGGTACCCAAAACCAGCATCAGAACAAAAAGTATTATTGTAATTATTGATCTCATATTTTTCCTTGGATTGTAAAATTAATTTTGCACAATCTATTAATCAGCACCTGTTTGCCAGTAACGGTACAAAATTTACGCTACCAAGATGCTCTTCATAGAACTGCTCACCTGATCTGGTATACAAAACAAGCTCTTGCTCGGCTTTCTGACTACCCACAGGAACTATAAGCCTGCCATTTTCTGCCAATTGCAACAAAAGCTCCTGCGGCACCTCTTCCGGAGCAGCAGTTACCACTATCGCATTAAAAGGCCCTTTGCCTGACCACCCCCAGCTGCCATCATACAGTTTCGTATAGATATTTGACAATCTCAACTTATTAAAAAGGGAGCGTGATCTTTTATGCAAAGGCTCTATTCGCTCAACTGTATACACTGAATCAACCAGCTGGGACAACACCGCAGCCTGATAACCGGAACCAGTACCTATTTCAAGCACCTTTGAAGGCTTTTGCTCCTCAAGAATTATCTCCGTCATCATTGCTACAATGTATGGCTGTGAGATCGTTTGTCCAAATCCAATTGGCAGCGGACTATCTTCATAGGCCCTGCTAGCCAAAGCTTCCTCAACAAACAAATGACGAGGAATCTGGCGTATTACATCAAGAACAGCTTTATTGGAAACACCGCGATCCTTAAGCCTCTGCACCAACCTGTCTCTGGTACGCTGAGAGGTCATTCCTATTCCCTGAAGATTTCTCTTTTCTATCATCTAAAGTTTCTACTCGGCAGTAATTTTTATTAAAAATAACTTTACATATTCATAAAACCGCTACATTTTAGCAGAAACTGTTGATATTGGTTGTTTTTTTTCAATAAGGTCAAAAATAGGTGTGGTCTGTTAAAGTAATATGCAACTCTCACAAAAAAAACAAAAGCTTAGATAAGCTCTGTATTTAACCGGAAATCCTTCTGACATCAATAATATTTGGTAGACTACCAATTTTATTCAATATTTTTCCTAAGTTGGAAATATCGCTTATTTCAACGGTAAACGACATTCTGGCGATCCTGTCACGCTTATCTACTGAGGTAGAAATATCGGTTATGTTTAGTTTTTCCTGCACAAATATCATTGAAATCTCATTAAGAAGACCCGGCCTGTCATAACTTTCTACCTTTATGTCTACCGGATATTGATTTTCCCGATTGCCACTCCAGGAAACATCTATAAGCCTCTCACACTCTTCCTGATCAAGATTTTTTATATTGGCACAATCCGTCCTGTGTATCGAAACCCCTCGTCCTCTGGTAATAAAACCGACAATACTATCATTCGGAACAGGTTTACAACACTTAGCCATATGAGTCAGCAGATTACCAACTCCAAGTATCTGAATGTCGCTACTACTTTTCTGGTGCTGAGAAGGCCTTGCCGATATTGGCAGGGATTCCTGTTCCGGCTGATATTGCTGCAGAGCAACTTCTTCCTGTAAACGACTACCAATTTGTGCTGCCGAAAAGTCTCCCCTTCCAATAGCTGCAAGCAATTCATCTTCATTTTGATAACGACTTTTCTCAAGAATCACACTAATGGCATTCTTCTTCAGCCCAAAACGATGTAGCTCCCGTTCAATTATTTCACGTCCATCAATAATGCTTTTTTCAAGGTCTTGCAGTTTAAACCATGCTCTAATTTTCGCTCTGGTTCTGGCTGACGCTGTATAACCAAGACCAGAAACAAGCCAATCACGACTAGGGGTCATATTTGATTTTGTGAGTATCTCTACTGTATCTCCATTTTCAAGACGGTGATTCAAGGGAACTATACGCTGATTAACTTTGGCGCCAAAACATTTATGACCAACTTCTGTATGAATAGCATAGGCAAAATCGATAACGGTTGAACCTGCTGAAAGATCAAGAACTTTACCCTTGGGGGTTAATACATAAATTCGGTCATCAAAAGATTCGCTCCAAAGCTGATCGACAAAATCATCTTCTCCTGCATCTTCCTGACACGATTCTATATATTGCCTAAGCCAGTTTATTTTTTTCTGAAATCCCTGATCATAACTACTGCCATCCTTATAACGCCAGTGAGCCGCTATTCCAAGCTCCGAATTTTCGTGCATTTCGTATGTTCTGATCTGAATCTCAAGATTTTTTCCTTCAGGACCAATTACTGCCGTGTGCAGAGATTGATAATTATTATTTTTTGGGGTTGCTATGTAATCATCAAATTCTTTTGGAATATGTTTCCACAAACCATGAACTATTCCCAAAACGGCATAACATTCTGCAACGGTATTCACCATTACCCTTACTGCTCTTACATCGAAAAGCTCATCATAACCAACTCCTTTACGCACCATTTTCTTCCAGATGCTGTAAATATGCTTGGGACGTCCTTTTACTTCAGCTTTTATCCCTTCTTCATCCAGTTTTTCAGAAATAACATTTAAGGCATTTTCTATATACTCTTCTCTGTCTATACGTCTTTCCGCTATCATTTTGGCAATTTTTTTATAAGTATCCGG
This sequence comes from Gammaproteobacteria bacterium, assembly GCA_004796385.1. GTDB lineage: Bacteria > Pseudomonadota > Gammaproteobacteria > QZLD01 > QZLD01 > QZLD01. The sequence continues at coordinate 17,127 of QZLD01000037.1, forward strand.
CTTAAGATATCTGAATGAAAGATCTTCAAGCTCCCATTTTACATGCCATATACCTAACAAATTAGCTAAAGGGGAATATATATCTCTTGTTTCAATAGATATACGACGCTGCTCACTTTCGCAAAGATTCTGCAAGGTTCTCATATTCTGAACCTGCTCAGCCAATTTTATTATGACTCCACGAACATCTTTTGTGGTTGCAAAAATCATTTTTCTCAGTTGTTCTGCCTGCCCTAACCTAACAGCCCCTTCTTCATTATGGTTATGCAACTGAGCTATATTTTCCATTTTATAAATGCTTTCAACAAGTTCAGCGATATTATATCCAAAGATATTATTTAGCTCTTCTCTTGAGCAAACCCCCTTGTCAAGCACATCATGAAGCATTCCGGCACTAACTGATTCGTAATCAAGATTTATCTGTATAAGAATAGAGGCTACGGAAATAGCATGATGAAAGTAACTTTGTCCGGAATCTCTTTGGCTATCCCCATATTTTTCTTTAGCAAAATCCCAGGCTTTCTGCACTACTTTTTTATCTTCTTCCTTTATATCGTTATCCACAAGAGAAAACCACTGCTGAAAACTAACATTTTCACTAATAAGTATTTCGCTTAATTTATCAACAACACTAACCATTTTTATTCTCTTGTAATTACGATACTATTTTACTCTACAAAGGAAGATTTATATCTTGTCCCATCAGTATTTCCATTTCTTTATGGACCATTTTGTCAAGAATCCCCTGAAACTCAAGTATCCTTTGAACATATCTTACCGGTTCAGTTCCGCGAGCATAGCCATATCTGGTTCTTCTATAATACTTTTTTTCAGACAATAGCGGTAAAACCGTTCGCAGATCCTGCCATTTATTTGGATTTTTACCTAACTCTCTTGATAATTTCTGAGCATCATGCACATGCCCCATACCAACATTGTATGCCGCAAGAGCAAATAACATTCGATCATGCCCCTGCACATTAGGAGACACCTGCCCTAACAGTTTATTGAGATACTTAGCTCCTCCAAAAATACTACTTTCCGGATCAATACGACTTTCATATCCCATTGCTCTTGCAGTTCTCCATGTCAACATCATTAGACCTCTAACTCCTGTAGGACTAGTTGCCTTTGGGTCCCAGTGGGATTCCTGATATGACTGAGCGGCCAGTAGCGTCCATGTAATATTGAACTTTTTCCCTGCTTTTTCAAACATATCCCTGTATTCCGGCAATCTGGATTTTATTCTTCTATGAAAAACCATCAGGTTTACATAATCAAATTTTTCAAAATGCCCATAATATCTATCCACCAAATCGGATACCTTGCCATTTTTTTTATAGCGTTTAAGCCAGAAATTATGTGCTTCAAGAAGTTTTTCTGCATTTTTTGGAAGTATCCATGCCAGTTGCTGCTCATCACTAATCGTAAATGCAACTTCCAGTTGCGGATAGTATCTGCGGTTTATTCTTACAATATTGGAATCTGCCACTGTACAATCTATCTGCTTCTCTGACACTTGGTACAAAAGAAGCTCTGTAGTATTTTCAAGATCCCGTATCCATTCCAGTTGTGGATTCTGTTTTTTCAATTTCTGCAGATTCTGTTCATAGCTGGAGCCAATTGCAACTGCTAATCTTAACCCTATAAGATCCTCTATTTTTTCCGGAGCTTTTAATGATCTATGACAAACAATCTGTTGTCTGACCTTATGATAAGGTTTAGAAAAACGATACTTTTCTTTTCTTTCAGGAGTAATTGTTATTCCTGCTGCCGCAATATGTGCCTTACCTTTTTCAACTGCTGCAATGACTTCTTCTACTGTATCAAGCACAAGAAACTCCGCCTCTGCTCCAAAAGCATCGGCGAAATCTCTTGCCAAATCATATTCAAAACCTTGCGCTCCTTCTGCTCCTTCATAATATGTTGTCGGAGCATTTCTGGTAGCAAAAATTATGCGCTTCTCTTTTACTATTTTTGACAACAAAGATTGTTTATGAGGTTTGCTTTTATCAAGCTCTTTTTCTCCCTCAAGATCAAGCAATCCTCTATCATTACAAGACAAAAAAGCTGTAATAATTATTGGTATTATTGCTAATAATCCAGCTTTTTTTATTATTCTTACTGACATTAAGCTGTCCGGAAATTTTTTAAATTTAGTGCTGCATTATTATTATATTCAAGACAACACCTCACGTCCGCATACCCAAATAAGCATAAAAGCTAATCGGCATACGGATTAATTATAGTTTATTTAATTTTATTCACAGGTTATTTTCCACTATTGAGGCAAGTTCTGTCGTCTTTTCTTTTACCAACGTTTCATCCTCACCTTCTATCATTACTCTTATAAGCGGCTCAGTTCCTGATGGTCTCAAAAGAACACGTCCTTTACCTGCCATTTCAGTCTCTATCCTTTTTACCTCTTCAGAAATAAGTTCAGAATTCATTACTTTTTGCTTATCAGAAACCTTTACATTAATCATATGTTGTGGATATTTGCTCATGCCCTTTTTCAGTTCTCCAAGCGGCATGCCTGTAGCTACAATAACTTCAAGCACCTGAAGAGCCGAAACGATTCCGTCTCCGGTTGTTGATCTATCCAAACAGATAATATGCCCCGATGATTCGCCTCCAATAATACCTCCTTTTTCAAGCAGCATTTCCATAACATATCTGTCACCGACATTAGCTCGATAAAAGTTTATCCCCAGCTCTTCCAGAGCTATCTGCATACCTAGATTACTCATTAATGTACCAACTACAGGACCTTGCAACGATCCTTTCTTTCTTCTGGCAGATGCTATTATGTAAATAAGCTCGTCACCATCAAGAATTTCGCCTTTTTCATCCACCATTATCAGTCTGTCGCCATCTCCATCAAGGGCGATTCCTAAATCAGCTTCATGTTCCAGTACCTTTTTTGCAAGCAGATCCGGCTTTGTTGAACCGCAACCGACATTAATATTCAGTCCATCCGGTTCAGTTCCAATTGATATAACCTTTGCCCCCATCTCCATAAACACATTTGGCGCAACCTTATAAGTTGCTCCATTGGCACAGTCAACGATGATTTTCATTCCTCTAAGAATAATGGGTTCGGAAACGGAATATTTACAATATTCTATATAACGTCCTTCGGCATCCAGCTTGCTAACTTTACCCAGATACTCAGAATCGACGGTATCCATTTCCGTCTCCATCAATGCTTCTATCCGCTCTTCAAGTTCGTCACTGATTTTCTGTCCATCTGCAGAAAAGAATTTAATACCATTATCATAGTGAGGATTATGTGAAGCACTAATTACAATTCCCGCACAGGCTCTTAATGTTCTGGTAAGGTACGCAACAGATGGGGTAGGCATAGGCCCCAGCAGAACAACATCTACGCCTGCAGCAACAAAGCCGGCTTCAAGTGCAGATTCAAACATATAACCGGATATTCTGGTATCTTTACCAATTACTACCTTTGATCTTTTTCCTTCACCTGAAAACGCTTTACCAGCAGCCCAGCCAAGCTTTAACATAAAATCTGCCGAAATAGGATGCTCTCCGACTTGCCCTCTTATCCCATCTGTTCCGAAATACTTTTTCACCATTACGCTGCTCCACTTAAAGTTTTTCAAAGGCTCTTAATTTGTTAATACCATATATGCTAAATCTACAGCATCTCGTGTTGCTTTTATGTCATGTGCGCGAATTATTGATGCCCCTTTTACTACTGCCAATGCAGCCAGCGCACAACTTCCGTAAACACGCTCTTCCACAGGCCTGTTTATTACGCTGCCTATCATTGATTTTCTTGATACTCCGACCAACAATCTACAACCTAGATCTTTGAACTGCTGCAAGTTTGAAAACAACCTGTAATTATCTTCTACTGTTTTTCCAAAACCAAAACCAGGATCAATAATAATTCTTTTTGCTGAAATCCCCGACTGCAAACAAATCTCTATACGCTTTTGTAAATACTGTTTTACATCTGCTGCAACATCTTTGTATTGCGGACTATCCTGCATTGTTTGCGGTATTCCCTGCATGTGCATAAGGCAAATATCTGCATTACAACTACTAAGAAAACTGATACTGCCTTTATCTGAAAGCGCTGAAACATCATTAACCATTTTCGCTCCGGCTGATACAGCCTCGCGCATTACTATGGTTTTTTTGGTATCTATTGATATTGGAACACTGGTTTTTTCTGAAAGCTGTTCTATTACAGGAATAACTCGTTGCAACTCTTCTTCTGCTGATACTTCTGCTGATCCGGGACGGGTTGACTCCCCTCCAATATCAATTATATCCGCACCTTCCTCAATCATTTCCATAGCTTTGGTTACTGCTTGCAAACAACTATTGTGCTTACCTCCATCAGAAAATGAATCCGGCGTCACATTAAGTATTGCCATTACTTGAGGCTTTAACTCTTGAGGTTTTCCCTGCAACTCTACCTGCAACATCTTTTTATCCATAAGACTGTTTTTTGATTGCTATTCTTTTATTGCTCTTCACCCTCTGCATCCGTTGCTGACGTTACCTCTTTTTCATCCTCAGCATAAATCTTATCAGACTCGGTTTCTCCCCAACCAGCAGGCTTACCAACCTCTTTACCTTCCATAATATCTTTTATCTGGTTGCTATCAATGGTTTCATATTTCATTAAAGCATTAGTCATTATGTGAAGTTTATCTTCATTTTCCTCAAGGATCGTTTTCGCCTTGTTGTAATTTTCGTCGATAATTTTCTTCACTTCCGCATCAATTGCATGGGCAGTCTCATCGGAAAATGCCTGATTCTGAGATACAGAATGTCCAAGAAATACCTCTTCCTGATTTTCTCCAAAGGCCAAAGGTCCAAGATCAGATAACCCCCATTTAGTAACCATATTACGCGCTATTTCTGTAGCTCTCTTAATATCATTGGATGCACCAGTAGTAACTTTATCAATCCCCATGGTCATCTCTTCTGCTATACGTCCTCCATAAAGAGAGGCGATTTGGCTGCATAATCCCTCTTTAGTCATACTCCATTTATCTTCTTCAGGAAGGAAGAAGGTCACACCAAGTGCTCTACCTCTTGGAATAATGGTGACTTTATGGATAGGATCATGCCCCGGAACCAGATAACCTACAATAGCATGACCCGATTCATGATAAGCCGTATTGCGCTTTTCCTCTTCGCTCATAACCATAGACTTTCTTTCAGCGCCCATCATAATCTTGTCGCGAGCCTTTTCAAAAAAGCTCATGTCAATGGTTCTTTTATTCTCTCTGGCTGCTAAAAGCGCAGCTTCATTCACCAAATTTGCCAAATCAGCTCCGGAAAAACCTGGAGTTCCTCTGGCAATTACCAATGGTTCTACATCATCTCCTAAGGGCACTTTACGCATATGCACTTTAAGAATTTGCTCACGTCCTTTAATATCTGGCAATGGCACAACAACCTGCCGGTCAAAACGTCCCGGACGCAAAAGTGCAGGATCAAGAACATCTGGCCTGTTTGTTGCTGCTATTACGATAACCCCTTCACTGCCTTCAAAACCATCCATCTCAACCAGAAGCTGATTAAGTGTTTGCTCTCTTTCATCATGCCCACCACCAAGACCTGCGCCTCTGTGACGACCTACTGCATCAATCTCATCTATAAAAATTATACAAGGAGCCTGCTTTTTTGCCTGTTCAAACATATCACGAACTCTTGAGGCTCCAACTCCAACAAACATCTCTACAAAATCCGAACCTGATATTGAGAAAAACGGAACTTTAGCCTCTCCAGCTATTGCCTTAGCCAAAAGGGTTTTGCCAGTTCCAGGAGAACCAACCATTAACACTCCACGAGGAATCTTGCCTCCAAGACGCTGAAACTTACTTGGATCTCTCAGGAAATCTACTAATTCAGAGACTTCTTCTTTTGCCTCTTCTGCTCCAGCTACATCATTAAAAGTCACTTTTATCTGGTCATCATCAAGAAGACGTGCACGGCTTTTTCCAAATGAGAGAGCTCCTCCCTTACCACCGCCACCTTGCATCTGCCTCATAAAATATATAAAAACAGCAAATATAATAATTATTGGAAACCATGTAACAAGAATGTGCATCAAAATACTTTTTTCTGTGGAATCCTTTGCTATTATCACAACCCCTTCGTTACGCATTTCCCCAATCAGAGCTGTATAATCATTGTCCCCAGAGTATGTCTGGTATTCTGTTTCATCTTTTGTTTTTACTATAAGGTTGCGCCCATCCATAATTACTGTATGAACATTACCTTTTCGAAGATCGGCAAGAAAATCTGAATATGGCACATCACGAGAACCACCAACCGTACCATTAAAAAGAGATATTAATACTACTGCCACAACGACCCACAAGATTACTATCTTCAATTTGTCGCTCAAAATGAATTCCTCTCTATAACGTATCCACAACATTAAAAATTGCAGAAACTATTTTTTAAAACTGAATAAAATATATGAAACACTACACACCCTAATAACCATTCAACATTATATGTTCCGATTCAATAATATAACATTGAAGGGATAGCAGTGTTTCACGAAACGAGTATAGTAATATATTAAGAGAGTACGCTCAATGAGACTTTCCCTATTTCATTCTCTTACTTCTGTTTTTTATTAAGAGCAACCAGATACACTTCCCTGCTTCTTGATCTTGATGCCTTTGGTTTTCTTATCTTCACTCTACTGTATTTTAAACGTAAATCTTTCACTATATCGTCAAATCCTTCCCCCTGAAAAATCTTGGCAACAAAATCACCTCCTGCTTTTAAAACCTGATCCGCAAGATCTACTGCTAATTCAACCAAGTATGTTGAACGCGCCTGATCAATTGAATCCATACCGCTTAAGTTTGGAGCCATATCGGAAATAACGGTATCTATGCTGCGCTCTCCTATAACATTCAATAGCTGATCCAAAACTTCATTTTCGGTAAAATCTCCCTGAATAATTGTAACTCCCGGAATATCATCCATTTTCAGAATATCTAATGCAATAACTTCTCCTGTAGTTCCTACCTTTTGCATAGCAAACTGCGTCCATGCTCCCGGAGCTGCCCCCAAATCAACAACTACACCTCCTTTAGAAAAAAGATTGTCTTTGTCATTAAGCTCTTTGAGTTTATATACTGCTCGCGAACGAAAACCATCATGCCTCGACTGCTTAACAAACTCGTCATCAAAATGCTCTTTGAGCCACCGTTTACTGCTATTGCTTTTTGCCATATAACCTTGATATCTCCTGAAAAAATATGACGAAGTCGTATTTATTTAGTCTAATTAATCAGCCCTTAAAAAAGGTCACAATTCTTCATCAAGCTTAGCTTCTTCTTTTTCCCAAAGTTCCTCTTCGGCAATCTCTTCAGCCTCGTTATCTGCACCTTTATTCCAATTAATAATCCCATAAATAATACAAATCGATACAGCAACTATATTAGCAATATAAACAAATGCAATTATAGGGTCGTCTATTCCTAACATACTATTCTCCTTGATTTTTTGTAAGCATACTAACAATTATTAAAGATACAGCTGATAAAGGCAGGGCTATTAATATGGGGTCAACGAATGGCCAGGGTTTGGTAGTTATAAGTGCAGGCTTATCAAAAAGCATATTACACAGGCCTATGGCAGATGATTCTTTAATATGTAGGAATAGAAGTGAGAAGATACTTGTTCCGAATCCTGTGATAATACTTGCAATAGCTCCAGCTTTTGTGGCGCCATTCCAGTAAAGTGCTGCTATATAAACAGGCAGAAAGGTAGCTGCACATATGCCAAAAAATATTGCAGTGCCTCTGGCTACAATACCAAAAGGCAATTTGTAGCCCAGTATTATGCTGATAATAATAGCGATAACAATCCCAACTTTTGTTACAAAAACCGTATTGTCTTTATTGGGGAAGATCTTTTTTATGAAATCATGACCAATCGATGTACCCATTGCATGAAACTGAGAGCTAAGTGTAGACATTCCTGCGGACAGCAGTCCGATCATAAACAGGTAGACAAACCATTTAGGCATGGCACTATTAATATACTCAGGGATAATGAGGTCAGGATTACCTTTGGGGACTGATGCAACAGCGATTTTCCCAAGAGTTTCATGAAAATAAACATTTGAAAGAGAACCGACAATAAATGCAACACCAGTGCTTACTACGATAAATATGCTGCCTATGAGAACAGCCCTATTTAGTTCGCGGTTACTTTTTACTGTCATAAATCTCACCGCAAGCTGTGGTTGGGCGAGAACGCCTATACCTACGCCAAGAACAATTGTCGAAACAAGTATCCACCACCAGTCTGAGCCAAGATCTGGCATGGCAGTCCAACCAATATGCCCCATACCTTTAAGTTTATCCGGTACCTGATCCGCAAGAGCGGATAGTTTTGCATGAGCTGCTGTGATACCGCCTAATTTAGAGTATGTTATTACAAGAAGAATAATCATGCCAATAAACATGATTGAGCCTTGCAGGGCATCTGTATACATAACTCCACGAAGTCCTCCTGCAACCACATAAGCAGCTATAACCAAAGAGAAAACCAGCAGTGCCGTGTTGTAATCAATATCCAGGGTGCTTTCTAGAAAGCGTGCAGCACCAATTAAAACAACAGCAGCATACAAAGGCATGGCTGAAAATATTATAAGCCCCGACGCTCCCTGGATAAAATTGCTTTTGAATCTTTTTCCAAGCAGTTCAGGAAATGTGTGGGCACTTAGTGTGTGCCCAAGTTTTCTGGTTCTTTTTCCGAAAAATACAAACGCGATAAAAATGCCGAATACAACATTGCAAAGTGTCAGCCACAGCAAACCCATGCCAAAAAGTCCGGCTACACCACCGAAACCAACAATGGCAGAGGTGCTTATAAAAGTTGCGCCATATGACATCGCCATAACAAATGGGTTAATATTGCCTCCGGCAATCATAAAGTCTTTGGAGCTTTTGGTTTTTTTAAATCCTAGAAAACCAAGATAACCGATAGCTAAAAGATAGGTGATAATAATTATCGCCAGTAACATTATATTTGGTTTATCCATTTAGAACTTCTCCATAAGAATATGCTTTGATCATTTAATGATCGCATAGAGTTACTTATATTACCTTTAATGTCAACGATTGTGGATAACGTTCACCTTTGGGGAATATCAGTTTAATAATGGCAATATTGGCTTTTGCGATAAAAAAGCAAATTTGTAACCAAATAAACTCTGTGAGGCTGCTTCTTATTTTGCTACCTGATTATTTTTAGGGAAGCTCTGATTAATCATCAGAAAGAGATGAAGCCAGATATATCAAGTAGATAAGTAAGCACGAGGATCACCCAACACAGTAATTCGCTCTTGCAGGCAATTAACCCGGATGTTTCATAAATATCCGGTTCAAATGGCGCTGTAATTGGATTTATATTTGCACTATCGTTTCGAAGAGCATAGCTTGCTTACGTTCAAGAAGGGATCGTGCAAATATAGATTCAAGAACAAGTCAAAAACCGGATAGCAAAGCATGGTTACAATTCGTTATGCGCTAATATTATCGCAATTTTCATATTAATCAAAATGATACATCAAATTTTGTGCGTATTTGTGAAATATGCGGGTTAATCAGGAGGGCTTGGCTAAACAGACAGGTATCTACTCTTTTTCCACCCGGTTCCGGCCTCCCTCTTTAGCTTTATATAAAGCTTGATCTGCTCTTTTTATAAAGCTTTCCGTAGATTCATCCGGCATATATTCAGCACAACCTGCACTTATTGAAATATTAAGCTTTTGATCTTCTATTATTAATATGTTCTTTTCTAACGCTTTTCTTGCTCTTTCTGCAAAAGAAAAAGCTCCGTTTATATCTGATTTAGGTAATACAATAATGAATTCTTCACCACCATAGCGACAAACAACATCCATATCTCTTGCTTCACCTGAAATCAGCTCTGCAACTCTCTCAAGTGCGTTGTTGCCATTTACATGTCCATAGGTATCATTAAAAATTTTAAAGTGATCTATATCAATTATGACAATACTCAAGAACTGCTCGCCTGCACAACGTTTGTATTCACTAACTTTACGCCCAAGAACCTCCTGAAAATAGGCAAAATTCTTCAGCCCTGTGAGTTTATCTGTTGTAGCCAGTTCATTCAGCATTTCTGCTTTTTTCTCAAGATCATGATATAGACTATCTATTTCGTTTTTCTGTTTATCTACTGTGTTATAAAGGTTGGCGTTATTAATTGATGATATTAGAAATGAACAGAGTTTCTCTATTACTCTTATTTCCGGCTCTCCAATATCGGCCACTTCATCAAGAGACCATCCAACAAGAACAAAAGGAATTTGATCTTTTATTATGGGGTCATGCACTGGTATGCTGATAAAGGTTCTGGGATTCCCCAGAACTTGAATACCCCTTCTATCATTCTCTGACATAGGCAACCCAATTGCATCTTTCATGTCATTCAAGATAACATTGGCTCGCTGAATATATGAAGTTGGAATAGCCCCCGCTATAGGATTAATTTCATAAACCACATCATCACAAAATCGGTTCCACCCAATACATCTTTTGTCTTTCATGTTGCTGGATACACTTCTTTTGCATACAAGTAATCCGTTCTCTTCTTGAAAAAAACCCAGACAATTTAACTTAAACCTGTCAAATAATTCTCTGGCGAATTTATCATATATGAGATCAATTGCTGTCAGGCTGTTTATACCGACAATAAAGTCGAGAAACTTTTCCTGCTCTTCAGATGCTGAGCGAATCAGATCTCTGTTTTCATCCATATGCTCAAGTTTTAATCTGGCATTAAGACTTTGATATAAATACCCTGCGATTCCCTGCACCTCGTCAATCTCATTTTGAGTTATTACATGTTTTTGAGAATAAAATGTAAGCGCCCCTATAAATTCATGGGATAATCGCTCTACTGCGATAATCGGAGAAATAGCCATTGATTCCAGATTTAATTTCTGAATCTGATTCTCCGCCTGTTTCGGAAAATCGTCAGTAAATCCTTTACGGATTATCTTGCTATTTCCTTTTCGGTAATCGGCAATATGTTTTTCGTATGCAGTTAACGGAAACTGGTAACAGTTATATGCAGACTCAATTGCTCTGAACTCTTCCGGTAACGATGCTAAAGCGATTCTCATATATCGGTCATTATCACAGATCAGCGCGATGGTAAAACCATCGAAATAGCCTGTATCGCTGATAATTGCCGATAATATTGAGATTAAATCGTCAAGACTGTTTGCTGCACATACCGAAGTAAGTATATTATTCTTATATTCATCCAATGGATTATACTTCCTTTTTATTCTTTTATTATCCTGACATTTCTGGCGCAAATACCACGGTCATTAGAACCAACTGTAAACTCTACTGGATCACCAACCTTCAACAGTTCCAGATCTGTATTTTCTAAATCTGTATAATAAAAATATATGTCGTCGTCTTCATTTGCTCTGGCAATAAAACCATATCCACAGCCGTCTTTAAGTGCTTTGTTGATATATTTAACAACACCAGTTCCATCTATAGACTCTGAAGTCGTTTCCGGAATATCTGTTATATCTACATTTCTGCTTTCAATAAATATTTTTTCTACCAACTCCAGCTCTTCACCCTCAGCTTCATCAACAATTTTGTGCATCAGCATTGGATAAGATGCCTCTTCAAGAAGTGCTGATGAAGTGTTTGTTTCACGGATAATATGGTTGTTATCTTCCAGTTTAAAATCCCAACCGAGAACCATTACTCTTGTATCTATAGAGTTAAGTTTTTTTACAAGAGGAATAAAATCTCCATCTCCTGCCAACAAAACTAAAACATCAAATTGTTTATACATTGCCAGTTCATAGGCTTCCAGCGCCAACCAAACATCTACACCTTTTTCGCCACCTGCTGACAATGGCAGATAATGAGCATTCACTCTTTCACGAATAAGCACTTGGTCAAATGATCTCTCATTAAAAAGGGCATCCCTTTCCTTTGCCTCAGTTGCAGATAACCGGCCCCTGAAGTAGTGTGCATCGATAATTGATACATATCGTTTATCCACATTTTCAAATTCTGCAATTTTATGTTTTACATATTCATGAATTCCGTGAATACTTAACCGTTGCCTACGCTGATGCGCCCTATAGTAATAATTACTTACATGGAAAAAATAATTTCCATCATAAAATACACCTACCTTTATAATATTGTTTTTCACATAGCCTCCGATCTGCTTCAGGAACTGGACGAACCAAGTATCACTTTGTTATATCCCATTGCCACAAGGGTATCTAAAAAATCGTGGAAAGCACTTACCGGAGATGTACCAAAATCCACGGCAAATTCTACCTTCTCCCCTTTTACCCTTGGCCCTTTTATTTCATGAGCTGCTCCGATAAAAATACAGTCTTCAATCCGATCTTCTATATTAAACCACCGATCAAACCATTCTTTTAGAGGATTCCAGCGAGAACTCTGTGATAAACCAGAAAGTTCCACCAAACACTCATGCCAACTAAACGGCGAAACAATTACTTTAAGTTTATCCTTCCATAAAAATTCTTTGCGGCAAAAATCAAATGTTATTTCAGGCTTTACAATAATTTCTCTAACATCAGATTCATCAGCATTAATAATGGTTATGTCTCTTCTTTTCGGAAGACGAATAGGCCCGCTTAATGCAACCGTACCACACTCTTTAACCATAACTTCTTCTGGTCTTAGGCAATCAACCTCTCCAATATCGGCAATAACCTTTTTAAAGTGTTTTAAATAATCTTCTCTGATTTCGTGCAATATTGAATCAATTTCCACTATTCCATTTCCTCTGTAACTCTAACCTTGATAGTAGTACAAAAACCTTTCTTTGCCAGAACAGGAATATGAGACACTCCACAACTATGAATTTTGTGTTATAAAAGCAGAGGGCTATTAAATAGTCGTTCGATATTGTTTTTACAGTTTTTCACAATCAGGGAAGATAAGCTCTTATGAAAATTTTCTTTTTAATCCTTATGGTTGCAGCATTATCTGGTTGTCATACAACACCCATAAATAACGATCATAAAAACAAAATTCCATCGCACTCTCCATCATTAGATAGCGAAGAAAAAGTCGACAATAAAATACAAACAACAACTATCGAGGAGAAGCTAAGAACAGCTGCGGCTGACTGGTATGGCACACCTTACCGCTATGGAGGCCTTTCAAGAAACGGCATTGATTGCTCTGGTTTTGTTATGTCCATTTATAGAGACGTTCTTAATATTGATATTCCCAGAACTACTGCTCTGCAATCATCCTTTGGCAAAAAGGTATCCAGGTCTCAACTGGAACCGGGAGATTTGGTTATGTTTAAAACAGGCTGGGGCAAACGCCACTCGGGAATATACCTGGGAAATGGTGATTTTGTACACGCATCCAGCTCCAGAGGAGTTATGATCTCCTCCATTAACTCCAACTACTGGAACAAAGCCTACTGGATGGCAAGAAGAGTTATGTAAATCATTATGCCTAAGATGCTGTAGTAAAAATCTTATTCCAAACAGCTGCAACTGCTTCTCTTAATTCCGCAAATTGGCTTTTTTCTACAAATGCCTTTTTTTCCTTTATAGCCAGGCGGTGCGAACATGCTCGAAAAAGTTTATATGCACTTTCCAGGGTCTCTCTGTCTTTTTGCGTAATAAGGTTGTGTTCAGCAAGTTTTTCAAGCATACGAATATTATCTGTGTACTGTGTAATATCCTGAAATTCACAGGCATTTAACAGGGTCATATACTGGACAATAAATTCTATATCTGTTACGCCTCCCCTCCCCTGTTTTATATCAAAATTATCAATACCGCCTTTTTCAAGTTCGGCTCTCATTTTATCGCGCATTTCCACAATATCTTTTTCGAGCTGTTTTTTATCTCTTTTTATTGACAGCACTCTCGCTCTTATTTGTGAGAATTGTTTTGATAACTCTGTACTTCCGGCAACAGCTCTGGCTCTTACCAATGCCTGATGCTCCCATGTCCACGCTTTTTCCTTCTGATACTTTTCAAACGCCTCAATACTACTAACCAGCAAACCTGAGTTACCATTAGGGCGCAGACGCATATCTACCTCATACAGTTTTCCTGCGGGCATAATGGTATCCAGAAAATGTATGACTTTTTGTCCAAGCCTTGCAAAAAAGGTAGCATTATCAAGCTGTTTTTCACCATCGGTAAATTGCTTAATACCCACACTATTATGAAGAAAGACAAGATCAAGATCTGATGAATAACTCAACTCAATTCCACCGAGTTTGCCATAGGCAACTATCAAAAATTCAGGAGAATATCTTTTACCATTTAACTCTGCACCAGGGCTTCCGTGTTTTCTAACCATTACGTCATAAACTATCTGACATACATTCTGCAAAATAACCTCGGCCATTTCCGAAAGACGATCACTAACCTTCATTATGTCTATACCGTTACTGACATCAGCAGCAGCCACACGCAAAGTATTTGTCTGTTTAAATTGTCTGACAACCTCCATCTGCTGCTCCAGATCATCTGCTGCAACATTTCGCAAACGGCTTTTCAACTCACGATCCAGTTCATGATATTTTAACGGTGAATAGAGTGTTTGAGGATGCAATAAATCATCAAGCAATATTGGTGATCGTGAAAGATAGTTTGCAATCCATGAACTAGCTGAACAAAGATCAACCAACTGCTTGCAGGCTTGCTCACTTTCAAGCAATAGTGATATGTAACATGATCTGGATATTATCTTCAGAAGCAGGCTGACAATACGCTTTACTGCCTCGTCAGCCTCATCACTTTGGGCAATTTTTATTAGCAATTCAGGCATTAACTTTGAAAGACGTATACGACTGTCATCACTAAGTGCTCTATATGAAACGCTTTCTCGCAGGCGCGCTATTTCCAGATAAACATCTTTACTGTTTTTAAAACCGACTTCATACAACCAGCTAATTACCTCTTCACTATCTGAGGAATCTGCAAGCAATTCAATTATACAACCACTCTCTTTGGAATCTGATTTCTCCTCTGGAGCTATTAACATATCAAAACTGGCATGAACTTTTTCTCGATAGCGTTCCAGTTCTACTTCAAATTCTTCCCAAGAGTTATATCCAAGAGCAACAATTATACGCTCTCGGTCAATATCTGAATCAGGTAAATTATGTGTCTGCTGATCTCTTATCTGCTGAATACGATTTTCCAATAACCGTAAAAACCTGTATGCCTGTAAAAGTTCATCCGCTGTCTCTCGGTCAACTATATTCAACTCTGCCAAATTATGCAGAACCTGTTGAATTCCTCTTACCTGCAATGTTTTTTCTCTACCTCCACGAATCAACTGAAATGCCTGACCAATAAACTCGATCTCGCGAATCCCTCCCCATGCAAGCTTTATATTGTTTTGCAGATTCTTTCTCTTAACCTCTTTTGCCACCATTGCTTTCATTTCACGCAATGATTCAATTGCACCAAAATCCAAATATTTTCTAAAAACAAATGGCTTTAAAGTTTGTAATAATTCCTCTCCTTTTTCAAAATCACCGGCAATAACATTGGCCTTGATCATAGCATAGCGCTCCCATGATCTCCCCTGCACCATATAGTAATGCTCAAATGCAGAAAAACTCATTGCCAATGGCCCACTACTTCCAAAAGGACGCAAACGCATATCAACCCTGAAAACATAACCATCAGCTGTTATTTCATCAATTACAGCTATCAGCTGCTGCCCCAGCTTACGAAAATATTCATCATTACTTTTCTGCTTTACACCATCGGCATTTCCTTTTTCAGGAAAACAAAATATCAGATCAACATCGGAAGAGTAATTAAGCTCACAAGCCCCAAGTTTCCCCATTCCAAGAACCACTAATTGCTGCTCTTCTCCAGATTCTCCGCGAGGTATTCCCCATTGTTCTTTTAGCCATTGATGTAGTTTCTTCAGCGCAAAATCAATACAGGCAGATGCGAGCTCCGAAAGCGCAAGCATTGTCTCTTCAAGTTCTGCAAAACCAGCTATATCCCTCCAGGCAATACGACACATTTCCCTGTTACGATAGTCACGCAGAGTTTTTTTAAGCTGCTCAATATCTGCTACTGATTCAATCCGCCCCGTCAGACTAATAGAATGCTCGCCTCTATTATATTTTTTTTCTATAAGTCGCTGCTGCAACAACTCTTCCAGAATATCCCTACGCCGACCAATAGTTGTAGTTATGTATTCACTACAAAATAAGACCTTTGAAAGCAATTCTTTGATTTCCGGATTTATCAACTCACTATAATTGGCAATTATTTCATCTGCGATGACACTTACTTTTGCCTTTTCCTCTAATAATGCCATTCAACTTCCTTGGTTTTTTGAATATGGAAAATTACTACCTGTACACTATCTATTATTTGCTGAAAACTATTTATTGCAATTATGCAAAGTCAAACTCTCTAAATAAATCAAGAAAACTCTGATTAATTGCCTGCAATAAAAAAGTTCTCTACTTAATCTTAGGTGATGTTTTATTTTGTAAAATATCTATCACTCCGTTATCCGCTTTTACCTCAACTTTAAGATCTTTTGTTTCTATCTTATTAAATAGTACATATCCGATATCCAATACACCGTTTAAATTAAGTTTTCTAAGTAGTGCAAAATTTAAATCTATACCTGTAACAGATTTTTCATTTTGTTTTTCTTCTGTAATCGGCATGTAGTTATCAAGATTTATTTGATCCACATTAAGAGCAAAATAAACATAGGGATCTGTCGGATTTTTAATTTCAGCATCCCCATTAATTTTAATTTCATCCAGCTCAATGGACATCTTATTCAGCTTTATAAAGTCTTTTGTAGCAAAAATATTCAGATCAAGTTTTATTCTATTAAAAACTTCATCTTTAAATTCAGGCAACGCAATTCCAAAATCTGTCGCAACACCTTTCGGAGAGAAATCATAGACTTTAATTTTGGCATTCAATTTAGGTTCACC
The DNA here is from genome assembly GCA_004796385.1 of Gammaproteobacteria bacterium. Lineage (GTDB taxonomy): Bacteria > Pseudomonadota > Gammaproteobacteria > QZLD01 > QZLD01 > QZLD01. Next base: position 34,149 of record QZLD01000037.1, read on the forward strand.
ACCGAAATCACTAACAAAGATATCACCACCCATAGATACGCCCATAAGATTCATAGCAAAATCTTTAACAGACATAGTTTGTTTTAAGTTATTCAGTTCGATATCACCAGACAGTGAAAAATCCATTTTTCCTGTTGGAAATTCAGGCGACTGCGATTTAATATTTACATCAAAATCACTGATCTTCCCCCCTAGAAAACCTGGTAATACCTGTGCAGTAAATTTAAGATTAAGATTAGATTTTTGTTGTGGATTTTTACTATCAACATCTGCTGAGAACTCAATATTAATTGGTTTAATAAAGCTCTCTATTCCAATTTGAAGGAAGATATTATCAACTGTAATATCTTGATTATTTTCCATATTAAGGTATGTAATTCTGGAATCACTAACCTCTATACCTTCAAACTTAAAATCGGCATTCTGATTACCTCCGGAAGATTCATCAACATCAAATGCCCAATTAATATCACCCTTATGATTCTTTTCCAGATTTACAACAAGTCCGTCAATATAAATTCTGTTAGCATAAACCTTACCATCAAAAAGAGGCATTATTTTCACGCCCATATCAATTTTTTTCAGTGAAAGAAAAACTCTGTTTTTAAACCCGTCAGGATTTAAAATTTCAATTCCTTCAACATTCACCCCCAATACAGGGTAAAAACTCTTTTTTATCTCTCCTTTTATCAGAAAATCTCGGCCTGTTTGCTCTTTTACTGCCTTACTGATCTTATCTTTGATCATTGCGTCATCAATTAAAAAGTATGCTGCAACACCAATCATTACTAACAACAAAATCAAAACCGACATTGCAATAAACAGATATTTAAACAGTTTTTTCATTTTAATTTCCTGTCACAAACAGCTGTCGAGGCTCTCCATGCCCAAGAAAGTCATGAGGACTTGCGCTGTAACCATATGCGCCGGATTGAAATATAACTATATGATCCCCAATTTCTATTGATGGCAGTTCCACTTTTGCTGCAAAAATATCCAAAGGTGTACAGCAAGGGCCTACAATATTAACCTTTTCAAGAGTGTCCGACTCCATTTTATTGGCAACCGCAATCGGGTAGTTTTTACGAATCACCTGCCCAAAATTACCTGTAGCGGCAAGATGGTGATGAATACCACCATTAACAATAACAAATTTCTCCTCACGGGATTCTTTAATATCCAATACCTCGCAAATATAATATCCGGATGTTCCCGATATATAACGACCAAGCTCAACGATCAACTTTGCTTCTTTGATTTCGGTTTTTAACTTTTCATCAAGCATGGAAAGATTTTCGCTAATCTCATCTAATTCCAGCTCATCCTCCCCAATAAAATAGGGGATACCGAAACCGCCACCAATATTGATCTTCTTAAAATTCAGACCTCCGTTTGCTAGCTTTATAGCCAGATCTACAGCCTTAATCTGACTTTCGATAATCGCATCTTTACGCAGATTCTGTGAGCCGGAAAATATATGAAAACCTTCTGGATCAATCCCTAACTCGTTCATTTTTCTTATAACATGCGGTACTTTTTCTTCATCTATACCAAACTGTTTTGAACCTCCTCCCATCTTCATCCCGGAAGCCTTCAGTTCAAATGCAGGATTAACTCTAATAGCTACTCGTGGTTCAATACCGAATTTTTCAGAAGCGGCAACTATTCTTTCAAGCTCGGTTTCCGATTCAAGGTTAAAAAGTATTCCTGCATTAACCCCAACCTCAATCTCATGCACACTCTTACCCGGGCCGGCAAAACTAATATCTTCTACAGGCATTCCTGAATTAATTGCAATAAGCAGCTCTTTTCCTGAAGCCACATCAAAACCATCAACCTTATCGGCAAGAAAGTCGACCAGTTCCGGCATCGGATTAGCCTTAATCGCATAATGAATATCTATCTCTACAGGCAGTTTTTGTTTAAGTTTTTCAACACGCTGTTGCAGTATCTGAGAATCATAAATATAGGCTGCCCGCCCCTCTATCATGTAGTCACTGTAACTCTTACCTGCAACTACAAGATGATTATCTATCTGCGGTGCAACCTTAACTGCGTGAAATTGTTTTTTATTGTCTAAGCTACTCACTAAAATATTCTCTGTATTGTTTGGTTATTGAACTTCTGTCGATTTTTCCATTGGCATTACGCGGTAAAACATCCTTAATTTCAACAACTGCCGGTACCATAAAAAGAGGCAATACGCGACGGCACTCTTTTATAATAAATTTCTCTGTTATTTTTTCATCTGAGGCTTTAATCAAAAGAATAATCGCTTGCCCTAATCTATTATGCGGTACTCCTATAGAAACACACTCATCAACCCCTTCTATTGAAAAAATATAGTCTTCAATTTCTGCCGGGCTAACCCTGTAACCCGAGGTTTTTATCATCTCGTCATTTCTACCGATAAAATAGAGAAAACCATCCTCATCTTTCTTTACAATATCTCCTGACCAGACAACTGTTTCATTATCACAGCAATTATCTTTTTCATAATTTAACAATCTGAATCGCTCTGCTGTTTTATCCGTATCATTCCAGTATCCTTTTGCCACCAACGCACCACGATGCACTAATTCCCCCGGCTCATCAATATCACATTCACTGCCATCCTGACGCAACACCATTACCTCCGCATTTGGAATTGCCTTCCCAATAGATGTTGGGCGCTTATCCAATTCAGAAAAAGGCAGATATGTCGATCTGAAAGCCTCTGTCAGACCATACATAAGAATGGGATCTGTTTCTGGAAGGCTTGCTCTCAATTTTTTCAAGACAGATTCAGGCATTGCGCCTCCTGAGTTTGTAATATAACGCAAATGATTGCTTACTCCTTCAGGCCACTGTAAATCTGCCAACTGCGTCCAAAGTGGCGGAACTGCTGCAAGCCCCGTTATATGAAATTTTTCTACCGCCTTAATAACATCAAGCGGAAAAAGATAATTTATCAACACAGTTGTACCACCGACAAGAAGCATTGTTGTTAACTGACTAAGTCCGTAATCAAAGCTGAACGGCAATACAGCCAGCAACCTGTCTTCTGAGCTGTTATTCAGATATTCGGCTACACTTTGGGCTCCCGCAATAATATTCCTGTGGCTTAGAACCACTCCTTTAGGTTTTCCGGTACTACCTGACGTATATAAAATTGCAGCGTTATCTCTGTCAATTATTGAAACAGAAGAGACTTTAACTGTTGGCTCTTCATAAAATGAGATATATCCAACATCACCAATATATAAGCCTTTTTTATCATCTATTAAGATTATTTTTTGCAAAGAGGTTATATCTTCAATCTCTGAAGAAATTGCTTTTAAGCGTGCAACAGAAGTAATCAATATCTCTACTTCACAGTCATTCAGAATATGGCGAACCTGAGCACCTTTAAGAACAGGATTTATCGGCACAAAAACCTTTCCGCTCCTGGAAATACCCAGTAATGAACTGACAGCCTCAAACCTCTTTTCGAGATAAACCGCTACCCTCCCGCCTTTTGCCTGGCTCAATCCACCAAGCAGAGCAGCAACACGGCTAACCTCAATATCTAAATCTGAGTAACTTATCACTTCATCTCTAATGCAAACCGCATCACTATTCGGAGATAATCTTGAGGAATTGGACAAAAGCTGATCAATTGAAGTCATCATAATAAAAGCAGCCTCTAAAAAACTATGACGAATGTTCCATAAATTTCAAAGTCGGCATTATAACTGTTTTATCCGATACATTCACAATATGCCTTGCAATAGTTCAGACCATTGCGACAAAAGACACAAAAAAACCTACCCATTTGGGGGCAACTAACTGTATTTTATATTTTTTGAACTATACTTTTTTTCAAGTAAATAGTATTCATAAATATATTGCAGAGTAAAAGGATTGTGATAGCGAAACTTATAAAAAAAATTTTCTCAAAAAAAGAGAACATCGCTACTCCTGAAGAGACTATAAATGTTGAACAACTGAAGCAGTCTGTCCAGAAAACTGCCAATAGTATTGGCAGCCTTGCTGTCGAGATCGTTGATATCGCCGGTCGTATAGATACAGTTTCAACTAAGGTAAGTGAAGAAGCAAAAACATTTACCGAACTCAAAAATACCTCTCACCTACTTCTACAAAGCAATCAAAGAGTAGATCAATCGGTAAATCACACTAAAGAAACCGTATCTCTGGCAAACAGAAATGTCACCGAATCAAGAGAAAATATTCAAAACTCTATAACGGAAATAAAAGAACTTTCCCAGTCAGTAACTGAAAACCAACAATCCCTGCAAGATGTAAGCAGCAGCCTTTTGGATGTTCAGAAAATCGCCAGAACCATTACCGCAATTTCTAAACAGACAAATCTACTTGCTCTAAATGCCACTATTGAAGCAGCAAGAGCTGGTGAAGCAGGAAAAGGTTTTGCAGTAGTTGCCGATGAGGTAAAGGATCTATCCAAAAAAACCAGCGAAGCAACAACTCAAATCAGCCACACCCTAAAAGTTCTAGCTCAACAGATAACTACACTTGTTGACAAAAGCAAGCATGATACAGAAAAAGCGGAGTCAGTAAAAACCGGAGCCGAAAATTTTGACAGCACTATAACTATGCTGGAAGAGAATATTTCAAGAATAGATATGGAATCAAACGAGATTGTA
>QZLD01000202.1 GCA_004796385.1 Gammaproteobacteria bacterium
ATAAGATTGGCAAATACGATTTCAGAATGAATGAAACTACCAATGACAAAGAGATAACTGCTGTTGAATTCGAGGTGGCCGTGCCAATGGAAGGTAATAAACTTTCACTTAATAAAAATAGCTTTGCGCCAGGGGAGCAAATAATACTTAACTTCACCGCATCACCACTATTGCCGCAAAATACTTGGATAGGACTCATCCCTGCTCATGTAGCACATGGCTCAACCAAACGCAACAACCAACATGACAGCACATACCAAACTGTTTACGGAAAAGCATCGGGGCAAATGAAATTTACAGCGCCAAGAGATCCAGGAAAGTATACATTTAGAATGAATGAAACCACCAATGATAAAGAGGTTGCATCGGTAACATTTACTGTTTCCAAGAGGTGAAAGCTATATGGATTCATATAGCTTTTTTCAAGAAGCTAAATAAATTGCATTTATTTGCAAATTATTTAATCATGTTTACACAATAAGTTAACTGATGGGGATTAGTTTTATGGGTTTTGAAATAGATCAAATTTTTACCCTTGTTGCCAATAAAGACCAAAAGGCATTGGATGAAATTAAACAACTCTCTTCTCTAGATATCTTTTATAACAATCAAACGCTATTTGATTGTGCAATTGCTAATAATAATGAGGAGGTAATTAGCTTTCTTGCAAAAGAGAAAAAATGTCATGCCATCATTGCTCCAATATCACCTGAATTCACATCTGGAATAAAATACCACTATAGTGAGATAGGTATACAAAAATCTCTGGATGAAACCGAGAATGAGCTTTCAAAGCCGATTATTTCCTGGCAAAGAACTCCTCTTTTACAAGCATGTAGAAATTCTAACAGGTTCGCGATAAAACAACTTTTACAAAACGGTGCAAAAACAGGCTCAAAAGATCTTTTAGGATTAAATGAAGTTGATCTTTGCTACGAATCCGGGGGTAAAGAATTGCTTTTATTCTTTATCGAAGAATGCAAACAATCTGGACAAAAAGTAAAGGTAAACGAGCACATAATTGAAAGAACTATCACATCTAAACCAGAATTGATCGATATAGTTCAAGAAAAAGGCAAACTCTCAGTTGGATCTGCTAGATTATTGTTTAACTTCTACTGCGCCCTTCTCGATATCGATAAGGTTAAACAAATGCTTAGCGGCGGTTTAAATATAAATAAGCTAATAAATGGAGAATATCACCCTGTATTTCAAGCCTGTACCTCAAGCCTGCTTTGGCAACAACAGCACCCTGAATTTGAAGTAAAAGCCTATCTCTATTCAAAAATTTATGGGCATCCCAATACCGGATTCATCCATATCGATAACAGCATAATTGAGGAGGTCGATAAGCTCAGAAATGTTGAGGATATTTTTAATCTTCTTAAGTCCGCAGAGGAAGAAAACGAAAAGAAGAATGAATCATTAAATGCAGTACAACTTAGTATAGAAGAAATTGCAGAGCAAACATCTAAAAGGATTGAACTACTGAATATTCTGCAGAACGCAGGATTAGATATTGAACTAGCAGAGAAAAAACAATGCAACTATTTCGTTGAGGATATCGTAAAACTTGGCCAGGAACAAATCCTGCAAAAACTTGTTGAGATGGGTTTTTCTCTATCTTATTATGATAGATACTGCCTTGAATCAGATCAGATTATGCTTCTTAATAAATACAAAAAAGATAATTGCTCCTCTCAGAAAACAAGAGAATTTATCTATCTTGAAGAAACCGACGATAACTTCTGGGAACTGCCTTATGAAACAACTTTACTGGCAGAAACATTTCCTGCAACTCCTACTCAGGAGAAAGAGACCACTATCAGGGTCACACTAAAAAATCTTTATGGTCCAATGGATGGTTTAACCCTATCTATTCGGAAAGGAGACCCAAAATCTCCAACCCATTTCGAAGATCTGAGCGATAAGCCAGATTGGAAACCCCTTGTTCTCAAAGAGGAGCTATTGGATATTGACGGAGATATTATCCATCGCAAAGATTTCAAAGACGATATATTTGAAGAAACGTGTTGGATAGCAACATTTGAGGGTAGCCTCAATTTTCACACTGGCTCTCAATTAATTGAGATTAAAATACGAAGTGATTATGAAGAGTTTAGTATGGTTCTCTCTGATTGGGAAATCACCATATAGCCAGTAAAAAATAGCTCAATAAAATGATAAAAGATTACTTACTAATAGCAGGCGTAACCCGTGATATTGCACATTTGGTTGACAATGATCCTGCAATGAAAAAGTCTTGGGGAAAAATATGTTTAAATCAAATGCAATAGTAACAAATAGCCAAGGTGAGGAGATATACTCTCCATATGGTTTCTGGGGTAGATGCTATCTGATAAAGGATCATCCTGAAGAGAAAAGGCAAATAAGGTCTTTCAGACTCCTTTCATTGGTCTGCTTAACCATCTCTATCTTTGCTGCTATTTATCTCGGAAACTGGATTTTACTTGTGTCAGCACCACCTCTTCTGGTAATCACTAAGATTTTATTTGTTAAACAGATTACAAGAAATCTTAAAAAGTCTGAACATGGTTTGGGCATTCCAAGAACCGTAATGTTAAACAATAAAGGGGAAGAAATTTATCACCCCTATGGCATTTGGGGTAAAAGCTATATTTTAAATAAAAGTGATGATAAAAACCGAATAAAAATATTCGATCATCTTTTAACATTATATATATTATCTCTTATTATCTGCTCTCTATATTTTGAAAGCTGGCTTCTCTTTTTTTCACTGCTGTTTCTCGGTTTAGCATTCAAAGTCATATTTGTAAGGCGATTAACGATAAAGATGGATAAAAGAGAGAATCGCTTCGGTGCAAAAGATCTATGCCGTAATTTAAACCAAAAAATAAGCTTGGGCACACTTGTTTTTACTGAAGTATTTACTATTACAGCTTTAATTCCTTATGAGATATACAAAATGCTTAACTCATCTGAAAACTTCACATACTATGTCATTACTGTTTTTTTTCAAATTTTGCTTATGATATTTTGTGGATATTGTATTTATCTAAATATTCAAGATAAAAGAGACAAAAAATAGATAATCATAACAATATTATTACAATTAGAAATAATACCGTTACAACAACCAATTTTATAATATCTGAAAAATAAACATTGAAAAAAGGTGCCTTTGAAACCACTGAACTTTTATATTCCTCTATATTATTTTTGAATATCCAATCATTTAATACCGTTTGAAAATATGCCGACATTTTTTCTGCTAACTCGTCTCCTTTTTCCTTAGATGCCAAAGCAGGGTAACCAATCATCCCCTCCCAACCATTTTTTTCAGATGGTCTTTTCCACATATCCCAAAGCCTTTTAGGAAACTCATTTGCTGTCTTATATGATGGTTTTACCAAGTCTGGATGGTGATGTAACATCAATGATGTCTCAATAAATCCTGCGTGAAGATCTCTCTCTATCTTGAACCATTCATCGTCATCAATTTCTCTCTCAAGAACTTCCTCCATAAAAGAACGATCCATAAACATTTTGATTAGAACCCCTCCAAATGGAGCCACAAGATTCGCTTTATATTTTCTATTAACTGCTCTACAGGCTTGCTCCAAAGCAACAATATGTCTTGGCCCGCCATGAAGTCCAATGAACATCACATTCTTAAAACCTCGCGCCGCTAATGAGGCACCTATCCCTTTTGCAACAAGATATATACCTTTCTGGGGAATATCTATAGTTCCGGGGAATCTAAAACAATCACTTCCAATAGCCAAAGCTGGGTGAAGCACTACTGTATATTCAGGATTTTGCTGCTCAAACTTTTGTGCCGCATCAGTTGCAAAAAACTCAGAATTAAAATGGTCAACCCCTACTGGCAGATAATATGAATGTTCTTCAAGAGGGGCAATAGACACCAAAAAAACAGTCTTCTCTCGGTCTAATTCTGATATCTCCTCATATGTTAGATCCTCATATTTTAAAACCATTATTTTATTCCTGATTGTTGACTGATATTTTCTTTATACGCAATTTTCCTTCTCTTCTTTTGATTATGAGCTTATCCTTCTACCAACAAAATAATTAGCATTAAATATAGCCAGTGATTCTTATCAACATTTTTCAAGAAAAATAGCAAATAATCCTGTTTTGATAGTACCCCTAAAATCTCAGATTATCTATACTTGAAATTAGCCTTTACGAAGCATCTAAACTCATAATTACAACGCCTGAATATTATTAAAATGGATAATTTAAAAAACATAGTAAATTTAATGCACGACTGCTTTGAGGCTGATAAAAGGCAACAAAGTTTCTGGAATGTTTTTTCCAAAAATTATCAGCATCTTAAATTTTTGGATGATGATGAAAAACTGTTGACGCGATCTTCCTCTGCTCCAATTGTACCTGCAAACTACGCAAGCGCTGTCAGTAAAACTCTATTAACCTATAAGCGTGAAAAAGAGTTGCTCTACTCCAGCTTTTTATTGATTGGACAGGTTAAAAATGATTCTTTTACTAAAAAGATCTGTGCGCCGCTTGCATGTTACAACACAGTAATTTACACACAGACCAAAGGGAAAAATCAAATCTCTCATGCGGTTAATATTGACTATAATCAACCCTTGTTAAATCTGGATGTTCTGCAACAAATTATCGAGGATGATATTTCAACTTTCCCGACAGATATTTTTTATCGTAAATTTAACAGCGACTCTCTACCATTACTAAAAAAGTGGTTCTGTAATTTCCCACATACCTTTGATACATCTTTTCTTGATAGTTTTCCTGCTCTTCTCAGCAGAGAAAACATTACTAAAATCATGGAGCAAAACAGCGGGAAAATATTTGTTGTTCCTGCTGCTGCATTATTGGTTGTAAAAAAATCTTTCTTATCACAGGGCGTTCTCTATGAACTTGAACAAATTGCTGAAGATAAAACATTACTAGAGTCTTTGAAATCATTATTTGCCCCATCAAAATCATTCTTCGCCGATTATAATACTGCCCCAATTCCGGCCATATTGAGTGATTCTCAAAAAAGAATTATTCATAATTCTAAAAATTATACCTTAAGTACAGTTATAGGCCCGCCAGGCACTGGAAAAAGCTATACAATTGCAGCACTGGCACTTGAATATTTTATGAATCAGAAATCGGTTCTTATCGTTTCCAATACTGAACAGTCTATCTCAGTTATTGAACAAAAACTTATAGAACAGTTTTCTCTAAACCCAAAAGCACTAATACGCTGCGGGGATGGATCTCACCACAAAAAACTCAAAAACAATATTGAGAGTATCCTGAAAAAAACCAGATGGGATATTAATGACCCGGCAAAAAAAGTTAACAAGGCTGCAGATAATATTAAAATTCTTGAAGAAAATTTTTCGAAAAAATGCCAAAAGTTTTTTAACCATAGTCGGTTAGTTCATAAAAGCGAAAATGTCTCTGTGGGAATAGTTGATAAAATAAGATTAGCGCTTCTTAAAAGATCTCAAAGAAAATCCGTTAGCCTTAAACAAGACCTTGATAAAATTCAAGCTCAACAGCAAGAACTGGAAAAATCATGTATTGATTATATAAATTTTAAATGGCAACAACGTGTAGCCAATACAGTTAAGAAAAACCGTAAACACCTGTCTAATTTTCTTATTGCTATAAAGGCAAGGTCTTCCAGTAAACAGGAAAAGTTTTTTGAAGAGACTGATTTTGATGTTCTTTTAAATGTTATGCCAATTTGGTTAGTATCACTCTCTAATCTACATAGGGTTTTGCCGTTACAAAATAATCTGTTTGATCTGGTAATTTTTGACGAGGCAACACAATGTAATATAGCTTCTGCGTTACCAGCGATTGTTCGAGCAGAAAGAGCTGTTATTGTAGGTGATCCTAAACAATTAAGACATTTTTCTTTTCTTTCAAATGAATTACAGTCACACCTGTTTCAACAATATCCTTTTAGCGATATTCCCGCAGAACTAAATTACCGCAACGAAAGCATTTTGGATGTTGCTCAACAATTACTGGCAGATAACGATTCTATATCTTATCTGGATGAACATTTTCGTAGCCACCCTCAAATTATTGGTTATAGCAATAACAACTTTTACAACTCTCTCCTTAAAATAATGACTCAAAAACCGTTTTCAGATAATGAAAGAGCTATCGAAATAAATTATGGCAGCGAAGGAGTATTAAAAAAAGGGGTCAACAAACCTGAAGCAGAAAGGCTGTTATATAAGTTGCTATCAATTACAAAATCACAAAAAGATATGGACTACAACATTAAATCATCCATTGGTATTCTTGCTCTTTTTAGTAATCAGGCCGATTACCTTGAAAGCAAAATAATGAAAATACTTAGTGAAGAGGAGCTGGACGCCCATAAAATCAGAGTTGGTACAGCCTATTCATTTCAAGGTGAAGAACGAGATATTATGCTCATTTCCTGCTGTGTCGATAGCAATTGCACAGCTTCCAATTATCAATATATTAATCGTGATGATTCCTTTAACGTGGCTATAACAAGAGCCCGCGATAAACAGATTCTTTTTACATCGGCAACCAAAAAAGAATTACTCCCAAATTCTCATCTTGCAACCTATGTTAAATATTGCGAGAAAATCCTGTGTGCTACAAACATTTCGACATACAGTGATGCTTTCCAGAAAGATCTATGTAATGAGCTTAAAAAATATGGCATAGAAATTCGGTTACAATTTGAGGTTGCCAGTATTCCGGTTGATATAGTTGCCAACCATAACGGTTCAGCTATTGGTATAGATCTGATTGGCTTTCCTGGTGAAATGGAAAATTATATATCTCTTCAATCTATCAAATTGCTTGGCAGAGCAAAACTAATGGTTATTCCTATTAGTTACAATGAATGGATTCTGAATAGAAAACAGGTTTTAAATGAAATTCTATCACTGTTTGCATGCAAACCTGAACCTTGCTCAGCCGCCATCTACAACCCCAATAAAAAAGTTAGTTTTTCATTTCTGGAACAGATACAAAAGCGTATTAGTTATACAGTTGAAGAACTTGAATTGTTGCTGCTTTCCAATCAATTAAAATTTTTAGAGAACCTTCAAAAAAGCTATTGCAACCTGATCAGTGTTGCACACAACGAACTGCAACCAGAATCAATATCGTTTCAAAGGTTCAGAAGCATTGCCATTTCTATTTTCGAGCAGTGTCTGGAAAATATTCATTCCATTATTAGCTCCACCAAACAGATAAATATTTTTAGCGATTCTATCAAAGATAGTGAGCTGTTAATTTCAGAAGCTAAAAGCCTGATAGATAAATTAAATGATGAAAATTCTATCTTATTATCAAAAATGAATCAGATTGCAGCGGAACTCAGCAAGCAAAATTTATCCGATAACGGTTTTGATATGCTTGCAAATGAAATAGACAGACACATTGAAATAGCCAGGGAATTTAAAAATTTATAATTTTAACAACCTCTTTATTCCCAGAGTTTCGTGGCATATTCATCAATACTGTTTTGAGCCTTTTCACAAAAAATAATTAAAAACATTTCTGTTTTTTATTTTGCAAAAGAGATCACATTTATATTTTTTGTAGGATATATATTACACCCATATAGAGCGAATTTATAAAAAAAGGAATATGGAAAAAATGCAAACGCTACATATGGGAAATGAACAACTGGATCATAAGGAAACTTGGGATACAGATAAGAGCCTTGAAAAGGCCAGAGATTTCTACGAGCTTGGACACTGCTATGAAGCCGGAATTTACCTCGAAGCCGATATAAAAAAAGCGATTCAGTGTTATAGAAAATCTGCGTTAATGGGGTACCCACCGGCACAAAACGGTATCGGTTTTTTACATGCTACCGGCAAAGGCGTGCCTTACAGCGAAGAACTGGCAATAGAGTGGTTTAAAAAAGCAGCAAAAGCAGGACACTCTGGAGCACAAATGAACCTTGGTGTTATGTATTCAGAAGGTCGTGGTACAAAACAGAACAATGTAGAAGCACTTTGCCTTTTCTACAAAGCAGCCATAGCCGGTAATCATGATGCTCAGGAATTTCTAGGTCATGCCCATGAAGATGGGCTTTGTGGATTAGAAAAAGATCATAAACAAGCCGAGTTCTGGCTGGAACAGGCACACAGATAATTTATAGTATTCAGATTTCAAAAATTCCCGCTATATGCGGGAATTTTTTATTGGTGCCATTGTTGCTATACTTACCCCTGATGTTTCATAAATATCCGGTTCAAATGGCGCTGGAGTTGGATTCTAGAAATTTCTTTTAATCAATATGATACATTAATTATTGTGCGTATTTGTGAAATATTCGGGTTAAACTCGCGACTACAAATGGAAGGATTCATGATTCAGTTTGACAATGCCACCAAAAGATACAACGAAGGATACGAAGCACTCTCTCAGGTCAGCTTTCATATAAATCCGGGGGAAATGGTTTTTCTAACCGGTCATTCCGGTGCTGGGAAAAGCACCTTGCTTAAACTTGTCGCCTGTATTGAAAAGCCAACCAGAGGCCAAGTAATTGTCAATGGAGTAAACATTGGTCGATTATGGAAACGTAGCATTCCGTATCTGCGTAGAAAAATAGGTATCATTTTTCAAAATCACCAGCTTCTGAATGATAGAACAGTTTTCGACAACGTTGCCCTACCTATGATTATTCAAGGAGTATCACATAAAGAGGTTGGTCGCAGGGTCAGAGCAGCTCTCGACAAGGTTGGTCTGTTGAGTAAAGAAAAACTCTATCCGATTACTCTTTCCGGTGGTGAACAACAACGCGTTGGCATTGCCAGAGCCATAGTTAATAAACCACCAATTATCCTTGCAGATGAACCAACCGGAAATCTTGATCCGGATCTTTCCAAAGAGATTATGGAGCTGTTTCAGATATTCAATCAGGTTGGTGTAAGCATACTTATTGCAAGTCATGATATTGATCTTATCACCAAAATGAATCACCGCATCCTGACCCTTGAAGCAGGCAAATTAATCAGGGATGGAAAATAGATGGCTGAAGTACATAGTAAAAAAAAGAACAACCAAATAACTCATACCTCCATAAAAGGAAAAACCATAAGTTATTTTATAAGACACATTCAGGTATTTCTTTTTACACTCGGCACAATTTGCCGTTCTCCCTTTGCCTCTTTAATGACTACAGCAGTAATCGGTATTGCCCTTGCTCTTCCTGCTGGATTACATCTGATTTTGAAAAATTTTGAGGCAGTCACAGCGAACTGGGATGGCGCAGCTCAAATATCGCTATTTCTCAAAAAAGATATCTCCGAAGAAAAAGTACAAAAACTAACTACAGATATTGCAGCAATGGATGAAATTGAAAATGTCAGTTACATTTCTGCTGATATGGCAATGGAAGAATTCAAAAAACACTCCGGTTTCGGCAGTTCGCTTGATGCTCTCGACAATAACCCTCTACCGGATGTATTGGTAATAAAACCAGCTATACACTCCAGTTCGCCGGAAAAAATCCAGAGGTTAATGGCAAAGTTCCGCAAAAACGGTATGGTTGATATTGCCCAACTTGATATGGAGTGGATAAAAAGACTCTACTCAATTATGGATGTAGTGCGTGATGGAATCTGGATTGCTGCTGCACTTCTGGCGGTTGCGGTTCTTTTAGTTGTAGGAAATACCATCCGGCTTGATATTCAAAACAAAAAAGAAGAAATCCTGATTAACAAATTAATCGGTGCTACTGACGTTTTTATCAGACGACCGTTTTTATACACCGGATTCTGGTATGGAATTATTGGCGGGGCAATCGCTTTTACTTTGATTACCGTTAGCATCTTTATTCTTTCCGACTCCATTAACAATCTGTCGGGTCTATATGGTAGTAGTTTCACTATCAGTGGTTTAGGTATTTCTGGTCTATTTATCCTGCTTATTACCGGACTTGGTTTAGGACTGTCTGGCTCATGGATTGCTGTCGGCAGACATCTGAAACAGATTGAGCCTTCATAATATTACGTTAAACAACTACTTGCTTTTATATTTTTCAGTTAGCCCTGATGTTTCATAAATACGCGTGGCTTTCTGTATCATATTTATTGATATATGGAATTATGAGTATTTATGAACTCTGCAGGTTAGTCGGTCGATAACTTTTAAGATCTTTTCTCTATTTTTTGCTGCTTTTATCCATGAAGGTAATCGGCTTAATACACTACCATTTGACCAACCATACTCCGAATTCTTTCTGCGACTGCGTTGTTTTCCTGCAACTATTGATCTTAAATAATTCAAGTGCTCGATATTATATGCGACCAACTCTTTACCACAGCAGTCGGCTTTAAGAAAAAGCGGATAACCAAACACCCAATCACAATCAATATTCATACGCATAATACTTTTAGGTCTGCTCTGCTCAAAATATCCACAACTACTACACAGGAGTTTTCTTTGGGTAGAAAGCATTTTTTTAGAAACCCAATCCACCTTTGGTAAAATTTCAGCAGGACCTTTACATACGGGACACTCAACAACAAAGTAATTTGCAAACAGATACCAATACTTTCTATCTTCTGTGAATTGCCCCATAACAACAAACTCCTTCACGCAAACTATTCCAGGGTGGTAAATGATGAAATGTTTCTTGATAACCAATTATTAGTTCAAGCTCATCATACATTTTTCCGCTTTCTATAAGATCAATAGTACAGTCACTTATTGAAAACCCAACATCCAATAAAGAAGTAGTTAAACAAGAACCCACAGAGTGTCCAAATTCCATATCATTTGTTGCATAATTATTTTTTCTATAAAACTCTTCAGCATCTTTTGCGCTCTTAATAAGCTTGTTATATCTACCAGTATTTTTTCCGGATTTATGACCACCAATATATAAAATCTCTTTCCTATCATTACGGTTAGGAATACTGGTTAATGAAAAATGTTTGTCTCTATTACTTCCTATCCTCAACACATATACACAATTTTTCCACTCTGGATATGGTAAATATTGATCATCATCAAAATCAATAACTTTATATGATTTAAAATTTAGCTGATCAAGTGTATATTTTCTAAATATCTCAATTGCAAATTTTCTGTGATTTTCATCTTTCATATCAATAATAAATCAAATTTCTACTAAAACAGTTTAAATCACTCCCACTCAATAGTAGCAGGAGGCTTTCCTGAAATATCGTATGTCACTCTGGAGATGCCCTCAATTTCATTAATTATTCTTCTGGATACCAGATCAAGAAAATCGTATGGCAAATGCGCCCAATGTGCTGTCATGAAGTCTATGGTTTCTACCGCTCTTAGTGAAATGACCCAGTCGTATTTTCTACCATCGCCCATTACCCCAACTGATTTTACCGGCAGGAAGACTGCAAATGCCTGACTGGTTTTATTGTAAAGATCGTGATTTTCCAGTTCTGTAATAAAGATGTTATCAGCAAGTCTTAATAGATCGGCAAACTCTTTTTTAACTTCGCCAAGTATTCTTACTCCAAGTCCAGGACCCGGGAATGGATGTCTATAGATCATTGATTCCGGCAACCCAAGCTCTACACCGATTTTTCTTACTTCGTCTTTAAACAGTTCCCGCAAAGGTTCTACCAGCTTCAGTTTCATATGTTCCGGCAACCCGCCAACATTATGGTGGGATTTAATAACGTGAGCCTTACCAGTTTTTGATCCTGCAGATTCAATTACATCCGGATAAATTGTTCCCTGCGCCAACCATTTTACGTTTGTTAGTTTAGTCGACTCTTCTTCAAAAACATCTATGAATACTTTACCTATTATTTTGCGTTTCTCTTCCGGGTCGGTAACTCCGGCAAGAGCATTAAGAAAACGATCTTCAGCATTAACCCTGATTACTTTAACCCCCATGTGTTTTGCAAAGGTCTCCATAACCTGATCACCCTCATTCAGGCGCAATAGTCCGTTATCCACAAATACACAGGTAAGTTTGTCGCCAATGGCCTTATGAAGAATTGCGGCAACAACGGATGAATCCACTCCACCGGAAAGTCCTAACAACACCTCTTCATCACCAACATTTTTTCTTATGGTTTCGATGCTATCTTCTATTATGTTTCCTGATGTCCAGTTATCTTCACATTCACAGATATCAAGAACAAACCTTGAAAGTATTTTTTCACCTTGTTTTGTGTGAGTTACCTCTGGGTGAAACTGTACACCAAAAAATCTTCGATCACTGTCTGCCATTGCTGCAATTGGTGCATTATCGGTTGCAGCTATAATCTCAAATCCTTCTGGTATTTCTATTACTTTATCCCCATGACTCATCCAAACATCCATTAATGGACCACCACCAGATGAGATTTCATCATAAATTCCTTCAAGAAGCTGAGCACCTCCCTGAACCTGAATCTGCGCATATCCAAACTCTTTTTCCAATGACGATTCAACCTTGCCGCCAAGTTGATTCGCCATTGTCTGCATACCATAGCAAATCCCCAAGACTGGGATTCCAAGTTCAAATACATTTTGATCAGCTTTAGGTGGCTCTGATTCTGTTACAGACTCTGGTCCTCCGGAGAGAATTATTCCCTTAGCACCAAATTCTTTTATCTCTTCAATTGTTTTATCCCATGGATATATTTCACAATACACTCCAATCTCTCTGATACGTCTGGCTATAAGTTGTGTATATTGCGATCCGAAATCTAAAATCAGTATTTTGCTTGAGTGAATATTTATATCCATGATTTTCTGCCATTAATAATTTATTGGGTTAGTTAAGTTTTGGGATGATATAACAATAGGCTGCGAAAGTCTTTATTTAACCAGAAGCTTCTAAACCGATTGCAGCACGCATTTCATATATCTTGTAGATTATTCCTGCCGCAAAAATCGGCAATGCAATAAAGCCAAGGCCACCAAAAAATGGAATTGTCTTACCTTTTTTATCTTTTGCCATTAAGTTATAAAGAATAGATTTAATGATAAAACTAATTATAAAAAGTGCCACAAGGTAATACCAAACTCCTGTGAGATACCCATAATAAATCAAAAATATATACTCAGATAAAAAACCTATCGTATTATAAATATCAACCGTAACTTTTTTAGTTCCGCTAATTCCTTCATAATCTCTCATATAACAATACTGAATATATCTAAAAGTTGCGAATCCAGTGAATAAAAAAATCAATACCGGATTAAAAAATTCATTAAATATTTTTTCCATAACCTGTTTTTAACCTGTTTTTTTGTATAAAAAACAACCTACCAAATCCATCACTGTACAACTTTTTCAGATACAGCAATGCGATACTCTTTTTAATGGGTCTGGCAACGAATAAAAAAAACCTAAACACTTTAAAATTTATTTAGGTTTTTCTAATATTATTTTAGATCACTTTTTAAAATTTGTTTTGGCCAAACTATGCTTTTGGCCAAAAACTTTTTTATACATCAATATTGGTCACACTTAGAGCATTTTTCTCAATAAACTCTCTACGTGGTTCAACCTGATCCCCCATTAATGTTGAAAATACATCGTCAGAAGCAATGACATCTTCAATTTTAACCTTTAATAATCTACGGTTATTCGGCTCCATAGTTGTTTCCCAAAGTTGGTCAGGGTTCATCTCTCCCAACCCTTTGTATCTCTGAATCTGTTGTCCTTTTTGAGCATCCTTCATCATCCATTCAAGTGCTTCCTGAAATCTTGTGATTTCCATTTTATTTTCACCTTTACGAATATATGCCCCGTTGCCAATCAATCCATCAAGCTCTTCTCCAAGTGTATTCATGCTGATATATTCAGATGTGGCAAAAAAATCAGGAGATACTGAAAAAACACTCTTCATTCCATGGGTTCTTTTGATAATAAATGCTTTAAAATCTTTACCATCAATATTTTCTTTAAGTTCGCACTCGTATGTAGTACCGGTTTCTTGTTGGCTATTTAACCTTTCAATAAGGGTTTCAAACCATTTTTTAACAACACTGAACTCCAGAATATCTTCTGTTTTCATCTTTTCCATACGCATAATTCCGTATAGAAAATCCCCATCGTATTTTTTTGAAAGTTTCTCTATTGATCCATTAACAGCCAGATATTTTTTACTTAAAACTTCTAATGCTTCACTGCTAAGAGCTGGAGAATCAGCAGAGACATGTAAGGCAGTGCCTGTCATAGCAAGTTGCAGCAGATAGTCATTCAACTCTTTATCATCTTTTACATAGTGTTCCTGTTTACCTTTTTTAACCTTATAAAGAGGTGGCTGGGCAATATATATATACCCGTTTTCTACCAACTCCGGCATTTGTCTATAGAAAAATGTTAATAAAAGCGTGCGAATATGCGCGCCATCAACATCGGCATCAGTCATTATTATTATGCGATGGTAACGCAGTTTTTCAATATTAAACTCATCTTTTCCTATGCCGCACCCAAGAGCTGTTATTAATGTTCCCACTTCTTGAGAAGATATCATCTTATCAAAACGAGCCTTCTCTACATTTAAAATTTTGCCTTTAAGAGGAAGTATAGCCTGATACTTCCTGTCACGCCCCTGCTTTGCAGACCCTCCAGCAGAGTCACCCTCCACTAGATATAGTTCACATAACGATGGATCTTTCTCCTGGCAATCCGCCAGTTTTCCTGGTAAGCCGGCAATATCCAAAGCCCCTTTTCTACGAGTCATTTCACGAGCTTTTCTAGCTGCTTCCCTGGCTCTAGCAGCATCTATTATCTTATTTACAATAATTTTCGCTTCATTTGGGTTTTCCAGTAAAAAGTCATTCAACCCCTGAGATACCGCTGATTCAACTATTCCTTTTACTTCTGATGACACCAATTTATCTTTTGTTTGCGATGAGAATTTTGGGTCAGGTACCTTAACTGACAATACTGCTGTCAAACCTTCTCTGGCATCATCACCAGATGCGGTTACCTTTTCATTTTTCTTTAATGAGCCACTATTTTCCAGATAGCCTTTCAATGTTCTTGTTAAAGCAGCTCTAAAACCAGATAAATGAGAACCTCCATCCCTTTGTGGAATATTGTTTGTAAAACAGAAGACGTTTTCCTGATATGAATCATTCCATTGCATTGCAACTTCGACACCTATCCCATCAACTTCAGTATCGCAATAGAATACATTTTCGTGCAAAGGTGTTTTTTTGCTATTCAAATGTTCAATAAACGATTTTATTCCGCCTTTATATTCAAAAACATCCTCTTTATCATTACGCTCATCAACCAATTCTATTCTTATGCCCGAGTTAAGAAACGATAGTTCACGCAATCTTTTAGATAAAATCTCGTAATCAAACCCTGTGATTTTAAATATATCCGGGCTTGGTTTAAATGTTATCTCGGTTCCTGTTAATTCACTTTCACCTATAACCTTAATATCATCCTGAGGTTCACCAACCTTATACTCCTGCTCATAAACCTTGCCATCTTTCCTTACTGTTAACCTCAAATATTTCGATAGAGCATTCACAACAGAAACACCAACACCATGCAGTCCACCGGAAACCTTATAGCTATTATCATCAAATTTACCACCAGCATGAAGCACTGTCATTATAACTTCGGCTGCTGATTTCCCTTCCCCTTTATGTATTCCTACAGGAATACCCCTACCATTATCGGAAACAGTTACAACATCGCCGGTATGAATAACCACTTTTATTTCCGTACAATGTCCAGCCAATGCCTCATCTATTGAATTATCAACAACCTCAAAAATCATATGATGCAGCCCTGTTCCATCATCTGTATCACCTATATACATACCAGGTCTTTTTCTTACTGCGTCTAATCCTTTTAAAACTTGAATATTTGAAGAGTTATATTGATTACTCATATTTTTATCCTTTTTTTAATCTCACCTAAGATGCGACTCTATTAATCGCATTATGTTTCACGTGAAACATTTCAAATGAAAGGTTATTTATATTTTTCAAAAGCGATGTACTAATCACTTGAGAATTTAATTTTTTAACTTCAAGCAAAGCCGATTCCGACAACTCATGGTTTAGTTCAGACTGAATATCATCAATTAATATAATTGGGTTAACATTACTATTTTGGCATGCTAATTTATATTGGGCCATAAATAGACAAAACGATAAAATTTTTTGTTGTCCACAAGAACAATAAGCTGCTGCATTTTCACCATTCACTTTAAGAATAATATCAGCTCTATGCGGGCCATATTCCGTAACCCCAGATTTAATGTCTTTTGTTATATTTTGTTCAAGAACAGATAATAGATCTTTATTTTCAGGCCACCCCTGATTGAATTTAAATGAAAGTCTAAGGTTTTTAAAAAAAGAGGTTGTCATATCTTTGGTGTATTCAAATAAAAGATCTACATATTCTTTCCTTGCCTGCGAAATCTTTTCTCCATATTCCGCCACCTGCTCATCCCATATTTTTGTTTCACGTGAAACATTATGATTTTTCAAAGTGTGATTTCTTTGTTTTAACACTCTATTAAAAAAACTATAGGCATGCTTAATTTCGGTTCCATAGTGATACACCCCCCAATCAATAAATTTCCTTCTCACAGAAGGCGATCCGGTAAAAATAATTTGAGAATTAGAACCGAAATATAAAGAAGGTATAAGTTCCGATAATAAGGCTGTCTTTTTAATAGGCTCATCATTAAAGTAAAATTCCGACTTACCTTTATTTCTAATCAATTTAAGCCTGCCATTAAAACCGTTTTCATTCTTAAAATCAGCCATGATAGCAAAAGATGGCTCTTTAACACTTATCAATTTATCTAAGTTACCGGTTCTAAATGATCTATTTCTTGAAAGAATATAAACCGCTTCTAATACACTGGTTTTTCCAGCGCCAACATCCCCCGTGAGTATATTAAAACCTGAAGATGGTTGTAATGTTGCATCTTTAAAATTACGAAAACCTGACATTGATAAATTAACTAACCCCATACTATATACGCAGAGGCATTACCACATACCTATCATCTGAAGATGCTGGTGACTGAATAAGACAACTTGAAGTAGTATCATGAAAACCAATTAACACATCATCCTCTTCAATTGCATTTACTGCCTCAACTAAATAATTTACGTTATATCCAGCTTCAACCTTATTAGCTGTATATGAAACAGCAAATTTTTCTATAGCCTCTTCCTGATCAGGGTTATGTGAATTAATAATTAAAACGTTATCTTTAATATCAAGCGTAACACCTTTGAACTTTTCATTAGACAAAATGGCAGCCCTTAAAAGAGCATTTTTAAATAGATCTTTAGGGATTGTTAATTTCTTTTCATTAATTACAGGAATTGCTTTTTCGTAATCAGGAAATTTTCCATCAATCAGCTTAGTAATAAAACAGATATTATCTAGTTGCACTTTGATGTGATTACTACCAATCTCTAACACCAACTCTTTTCCATCTTTTGATAGTAATCTTTGTAGCTCAATAATTCCTTTTCTTGGAACTAGCAGAGAAAAATCGTTTTCAATACTGTTTGTAAAATAAGCATCACTTAAAGCTAATCTATGTCCATCAGTTGCAACAGCTCTAATTTTATTGGAACAAAACTCAAGATAAAGACCGTTAAGATAATACCTAACATCCTGAACAGCCATGGCAAAAACTGTTTTGGAAATTACATTATTAAGAGATGTTGAATTCAATCTAACAACATTTTCAGAGGCCACATTAAAAACAGCCGGAAATTCATCTGCAGATAAATATGACAAAGAGAATTTACTATCTGAAATTTTTAAATCGCATTTTTGACCATTAATAGAAAAATTAATAGATGCACCTGAAGCTGAGTTTCTACAAATATCAAAAAGCTTTCTGGCTGGAATAGTGATTTTACCCTCTTCTTCAATTTCCAAATTTTCAGATATTTTATAGATAATTTGAACTTCAAGATCAGTTCCTATTATTGTGAGAACCCCATTTTGGAGCTCAAAAAATAAATTTGAAAGAACAGGTAACGTTTGTTTTTTTTCAACCACATTGATTAACGTAGCTAACCCGGCAAATAATTCATCTCTATCTATATTGAATTTCATATCTTCTTCTCTTTAATAATATATATATAAAATATATTTTTTATTATTATTAACTATCAGGTTTTCTGTTTAAAACTAAAAAATATCCATTTATTTCAATATAGTTAATGGAATCATACCTTTGTTAATAACATGCAAACTTAAATCCTTTTTCCTGTTAATAAAATGTTAATAACCATTAAAAAATATTTTATCTACACTTTATTAACAACTTATGTAGTTAATGTTCTTAACAGATTCATGCAATCCTCGTTGAACCTGTTATCGGACTGTTTTAATTCCTCTACTTTTTTACAAGCATGTAAAACCGTTGAGTGATCTCTTCCTCCGAAAGCATCGCCGATTTCAGGAAGACTGTGGTTAGTTAATTCTTTAGCAAGAGCCATAGCTATTTGTCTTGGTCTGGCAATAGAACGACTACGTTTTTTTGATAAAATTTCAGCTACCCTGATTTTGAAATATTCCGCAACGGTTTTTTGAATATTTTCAATTGTTACTAATTTATCCTGAAGCGAAATTAAATCACTTAGAGATGATTTAGCAAAAGGAACATCAATAACAGCACCAGTTAGTCTTGCATTGGCAATAATTCTTTTTAAAGCTCCTTCCAATTCTCTAACATTTGATCTTATTCTTTTACCAATGAAAAAAGCAACTTCATCAGACAATTGGTAACCAGCTTGTTCGGCTTTAGATAAAAGAATAGCAACCCTTGTCTCTAATTCAGGAGGTTCTATTGCAACTGTTAATCCCCAGCCAAAACGTGATTTAAGGCGTTCTTCAAGGCCATCGACCTCTTTAGGATAACGGTCACAAGTTAGTATAACTTGTTGTTGCCCCTCAAGCAGAGCATTGAAAGTATGAAAAAACTCTTCCTGTGACCTCTCTTTATTAGCAAAAAACTGAATGTCATCAATAAGTAAAGCATCAACTCCTCTGTAATGACTTTTGAAATCATTAATAGCATTACGTTGCAATGCTCTAACCATATCACCTACAAATTTTTCTGAGTGTAAGTACACAACTTTTGCTGATGGATTCTGGCTAACCATATAATTACCAACAGCATGCATTAAATGAGTTTTACCCAAACCTACTCCTCCATAAATAAAAAGAGGGTTATAACTTTTACCAGGGTTTTCTGCTGTTTGAAATGCTGCTGCACGTCCTAATTGGTTTGATTTTCCATCTACGAAATTATCGAATGTTAATTCTGGATTGAGGTTGGATTTATTTAAAGAGGGGCCATTATTGGTTGGTCTGTTTAATGAAAACTTATCTGAAATATTGGTAGTAGAAGGAGGCGATGGTTTATTCTTTTTTATTGATTTAGCTCCGATTTCTATAACTACTTCAACCTCATTACCCGAAAAAAAACTTAAATGTTCACGAATATTGTTAATATAATGCTGTTTTACCCAATCGGAAACAAATCTGTTGGGAGCAAACAGAATCATTTTGTTACTTCCTGTCATATCGGCTTGCAAAGGTCTGATCCAGGTATTTAAATCTTTTTCTGAAATATCAGATTCAAGCCGGGAAATAATTTTCCCCCAAAGAACCGCTGCCAATTTTTTATTCCCTTAAATGTTACTTTACGACGGCGTATTTTAGCATGAATATATTAATTAACACAGAAAATTGAATTAAACCTATCTTCAAGATTAATAAAGTAGTTTACAGTATTGAAAACAGTCAAATTATTAATTTTCCTTAGATAAAAACTGACTTCATTATTTGGTTGTTGAATCTAGGGAATCTAAAAATTAATTGACATAAAAGAAAAAAAATTAGAAAATTACGACCCGTTTTTTGGAAGATTAATTTTTTCTTGTATGACATATGGCTATGTAGCTCAGCTGGTTAGAGCACAGCATTCATAATGC
>QZLD01000136.1 GCA_004796385.1 Gammaproteobacteria bacterium
CAGGAAATCGAAAACATCAAAGAGCAGATTAAACAGCAAGGCGGACAAGCGCCTGAAGATCTGGATTTCGAAAAAGAGGGACGCACCAGAGTTACACTGGCACTGCTCATCCGCAAAATCATTGAGGACAACGATATTAAAATTGATGACAGCAGAGTTGATGCTATGCTGAAAAGAGTTGCTTCATCATATGGTGATCCAACAATAATTATGCAATATTACCAAAACAATCCTGAACTTATGCAGAACTTCCGCAGCGCAGTTCTGGAAGAACAGGTAATCGAATTTGTTGCAGAGAAAGGCAATATAGCTGAAACAGAAATGACTTTTGAAGAGTTGGCAAAATCACCAATAACCCCGGAAGATGAGGAGTAACAGCAAATGAGCAGCAATGTCTATCAGGGAGCGACAGATGTAAAAGGACTGAACTATGTTCCTGTAGTAATAGAGCAAAGTTCAAAGGGAGAGAGATCTTACGATATCTACTCCCGTCTATTAAAAGAACGAGTCATCTTTCTTGTTGGAGCAATAGATGACCATATGGCAAATGTCATAGTTGCTCAACTTCTGTTTCTGGAATCGGAAAACCCTGATAAAGACATTCACATGTATATTAACTCTCCCGGCGGTTCAGTAACCGCCGGAATGGCAATATACGATACCATGCAGTTCATTAAACCCGACGTTAGCACCATGTGCATAGGTCAGGCCGCCAGTATGGGAGCATTACTGCTTACCGCCGGAGCAAAAGAAAAAAGATACTGCTTGCCTAATTCAAGAGTAATGATACATCAGCCTCTTGGCGGTTTTCAGGGACAGGCATCGGATATAGATATCCACGCCAGAGAGATCCTTACCCTGAAAGAAAAACTGAACAGAATAATGGCTGAACACACTGGCAACGATATTAAGAACATCGAGAAAGACACCGACAGAGATAACTTTATGGATGCTGAAGCAGCTGTAAAATATGGTCTGATTGACAGCGTTCTTTCAAGCCGAGCACAACCTTAACGGTAATATTCTGCCTATTGACGGCTTTTACCTTTAAATTTTCGGGTAATTATGTATATTATCGGGAAGAATGTGTGTTTTGAGAGGCTCTAATGACAGAAGATGTAGGAAAAGGTGACGGCAATAGACTTCTCTATTGCTCTTTTTGTGGAAAAAGTCAACACGAAGTACGAAAACTGATAGCAGGCCCATCAGTATTCATCTGTGATGAATGCGTTGAGCTTTGTGAAGATATCATTAAAGAAGAGATGCAATCTCAGGATTTCCCCGAAGATCGCGCGCTACCTAAACCACAGGAAATCAAAAAAGTACTTGATGAGTATGTAATAGGTCAGGATGCTGCTAAAAAAGTACTTTCTGTTGCAGTATACAATCATTACAAGCGTCTTGAAGTTGGTGAAAACACAAAGGTTGATGAAGTAGAGCTTTCAAAGAGTAATATCCTGCTTATTGGCCCTACAGGTTCAGGTAAAACTCTTCTTGCTGAAACATTAGCCAGACTGCTCAATGTACCGTTCACAATTGCAGATGCAACCACCCTTACCGAAGCAGGTTATGTTGGCGAGGACGTAGAAAACATTATCCAGAAACTGCTACAGAAATGCGACTACGATGTAGAAAAGGCACAGACAGGAATTGTATATATTGATGAGATCGATAAGATCTCCCGTAAATCGGACAACCCTTCAATAACCCGCGATGTCTCCGGCGAGGGAGTTCAACAGGCGTTGCTCAAGCTCATTGAAGGAACTGTTGCATCCGTACCTCCGCAGGGTGGACGTAAACATCCACAGCAAGAATTCCTACAGGTTGATACCCAGAATATGCTCTTTATTGTTGGAGGAGCATTTGCCGGATTGGATAAAATCATCCGTGATCGTTCCGAGAAGGGCGGAATCGGATTTTCCGCAGAAGTACGCAGCAAAGATACCGAAGTATCACTGGGTGAGACATTTGCCGAAGTGGAGCCTGAAGATCTGATCAAATTCGGACTTATACCGGAATTTGTAGGCAGACTTCCTGTAGTTGCCACTCTTGAAGAGCTAAACGAAGATGCCCTGATTCAGATTCTCAGCGAACCAAAGAACGCTCTTATTAAGCAGTACAGAAAGCTGTTTGAGATGGAAGAGTGTGAACTTGAGTTCAGAGATGATGCGTTAAGCTCCATAGCAAAAAAGGCAATGGAAAGAAAAACCGGAGCAAGAGGGTTAAGAACGATTCTTGAACACATTCTCCTTGATACCATGTACGATCTTCCGTCAACAGATCATATCAGCAAGGTTGTTATTGATAGCACCGTGGTTTCCGGTGATTCTAAACCGATTATGATATATGACGGAGTAGATACCCAAAAGGCTGCTGTACCTGAATAATAATCACAATTTAATATCTCTTAAAAAAGCGCAATTTCTGCGCTTTTTTAATTTATTTACTGTTTAAGCAAATTCCGGCGATATTTGCTTGATATTACCGCAGATACAGGCACATTGTTTTTTACCTGCCGGTTTCCACCAAAGTCGGTATTATTTTTTCTGTACAGTAATAAGAGCGGTATAGTCTATTAACCAATTAAAATACCTCTACAAATTATAATTTTTTCTTCAGGAATATTTATCGCATTTCTCCCATATGCTATTATTTGCCCCCCTGTGTTTAGCAGGTTTTTGAAAAAACTGGAATTTTATCAGGAGCATGGAAATGCCATACGGAAGCAACCTCAAATTTATATGTTTTTCTTTTTTATTGTTATTTGCCAATAGTGTTAACAGTGAACCATTAAAACATAACGGTCGTGTTTCCCGCGCCCAATTTACGACATCTATAAACCAGAGAGAACCTGTAGATGAAGTAGTCTTTCTTGATGACTCTGCAAACGAAGTCTATTTTTTTACAGAGATTCTTTCCATGACCGGCCACAAAGTTATTCATCGCTGGGAATATAATGGCCAGGTTATGGCTAAAGTTGGTTTTGATATCGGCGGCCCCAGATGGCGTATCAACACAAAAAAGAAACTCAACCCTAATCAAAAAGGGAAATGGACTGTTGTTGTTACTGATGGTGATGGTTGGCCACTGGCAGCAAAAATGTTCATCTATGGCAATAAAGAAAAAGAGGAATATCTGCAAGGCAAAGTCAGTTATTTCAGACAGATCAAAATTCGTGAGATAAAGGTCGACACCTTGGCACAAAAAGATTAATTAAGTTTTTACTAAACCATCGAAACTTAAAATTTACTGTCAAATATATGAGCTACCTCTTTTAAATATACGAAATAATTGGTATAAAGCTATTTCTTGCGAAAGGCTTTGTGCCGAAAGCAGAATAATAATTAACTCATTGTGATTAAAGTTATGGAGAATATAAATATGAAATGGTTGTCGTTTTTACTTGTTCCACTATTCGTTTTTGGCTGCAACAGCGGTACTGCTGAAACCAAACCGGAAAGCAAACCAGAACCTGCTAAGCAGGAAGCCCCTAAGCCAGCAGCTAAAGCTGCATCAGGCGAACTGAAAGGCGGCCCATACCCTGCTACAGAAGAAAAACTATACAAAGTACTCCCTTCAGTTGGCGAAGGTGTAACCTTCAATGGCATTGGTTGGGAAGAAGGTTCAGCTGATGGTTCAGCTCTTCTTTTTAAAGGGAATTCACTTGCAATTGAATCTCCAAACAGCTTTGGTGACTCTCTAAGAACCCTTACTTTTAAAGTTCTTGGTTATACTTCTACTGGACCTGATACTGGCGTAATCGACACAAAAGTTGATGGCACAGATGATTTCGGTGAAGGTGCTCTTAACAACTTCTGGTCTTCAGTTCCTTTTGCTAAAGTAGCTATCAAAATGTCCAGAAAAGGCAAAGTTCTACAATTTAAATTCGGTGAGCCTGCTGACAGCATCGAAGCTGCTGTAGCTCCTGAACTTCCGGATTCAAACCCTAAATTTAAACTTAAAAGATAATAAGTTTTAGGGGTTACCGTAAAAGGGCATGTCATTGACATGCCCTTTTTGACTTTAGAATAAATTATTTGTAACACTCATCATATTGTCCCTCTGTAATATATCTCCCTGAAACCCAGCCAACTATATTTTTATATTTAACCTTGCACCATATAGGGCGCTTTTTGCGTATCTTGTTTTGCTCCTTCTCCGGAAGAGTGCTTTCATCAATAGTCAATCCGCCAACACACCCCAGGTTTTTCAGGCAGATGCCGCTAAAAGGTATCTCTCCCACCTTTTTTGACCTCCAGTCCGGTTTAATACGCATATTGAGAACATCATCAGAACGAACATTTCTTACCTGAAAATAATCAGGGCCATCAGCTGTTGCAAATACCGATAAAGAGAAAGGTATTGATACCAGAGCTGTAATTATTGATTTTTTCATTTGATTGTTTTACCTCTTAGATTTTAATAAATACAAGATTGCGATAATCGGTAAATACTCGCGTGTGAATATGAGTCCAATGAGCGAAACAAATAAGGTTGATCGCGTAGTTAGACATCCACCCTGCTTTGTAACAAGTTCTATAACAATTTAACAAAGCTTTGAATTTTATCCAGACAGGCTTTTTCAGTGGTTTTAATTAATTTTTCTACACGTTGTGACAGATATTCAAGATCTTCTTTGCTTATCGAGTAATCGGGATTATAGCGAGCACCAATGTAGGCATAATCAAGAAGATTAAAAAGATCTCGCTGCTTCTGCGTTTCTCGCGGAAAAATCGCTTTTATATTTTCAATATAGTCCGACGCCATGCTCTCAAGCAGATACAAATAATGTTCATGCGGACAATAACCGGAAAAAACCAGAAGAATAGTTTTGTAACAAGATTCTGTTGCCTGATTAAGATTAAATGCCGAGAGATTCAGCATGCCACGCTCAATCGTCAGTTCGTATGAAACCCAAAAATCTTTGGCTCTTTCAAACCAGTGATCATAATAATCCTGCGCTATGCGTTGTAGCTCTTTTGGTGTGAGCTCACGTTTTTCCGCAAGGTTATATTTTTCTTTACCGTAAAGCACACAGCCTTGCTCTTTTATTTCGGTATAGAAATATTGACCGTTTGCCAGATCAATATTAAGTTGCTCCATATCCTGTGCGATTATTCTTGCATGAGTGCTTATGCCTGAGGCATTACATTTTTCAGCTATTTCCTGCCACAAGCCTGCATCTCTTGCGGTTTTCTTCTCTCCCGTTACCACAAAAATATCATAGTCGGAGGCGTGCCCGGAAAGCCTGTCAGGTTTCAGGTCTCTTTCTTCTTTCCACTTACCTCGCGCATAAGAACCAAACAGAATTACCATATCAACATCACTACACCCTTCTGTAATGATATCGACTATTCCGTTCAGGTCTCTCTGTTTCGGTTGCGGTAGGTGCTCTACTGTATTTTTCATGCTGCTTATATTAACTGCGGGAACAGATAAATTCTACTGTGGAATTGATGTTATTCCTATATGGAGTTTTATGCCGGTAAAAAAGCACTTATATTCACATTCAGCTTGTCAGCAGCAAAGATAATAGCAAATCATTCCAGAAACTGCATAAAGTAGTCTGCCGACCATATGTTGTTCTGATCAAGTCCAACCGGACACATCTTTTAAACACATTTCATATTTCACGGGGGATAAATCACAATTAGCCGCATGCAGTCTGTCATAGTTATAATATTTGATATACTTATCAATATCCTCATTCATGCCATTTCTTGTTAAGTGAGTAACCATTAACAGCCATTCGTTTTTCAGGCATCCAAAGAACCTTTCCACTACAGCTTTACCCCAGCATGCTCCACGTCCACTCATTGATGAGATGACCCCTCTTATTTTTCAGTAGCTTAAGAAACTTCTTGCTGGTGTATTGAGAGCATCTGTCACTGTGAAATTTAATCCCTTTTCCGGATTCCTCAAGTTTATGCGCTTGCTAGTCGCCCCTAAAAAGGGCTTTCCTGAACTTTTTCAGTAGTTGCTGTAAAAAAGAGAGTACAAAACGTGACACAGTTCACGTTTTATATAAAAAACAAATTATTTATAAAAAAAAGCTTAAAGGAAAAAAATTAGAGGCCGCTAAATCCAGTGACAAACTAAATTATAGCCCTATGTGGTTATAAAGATTCGCGGAATAACCGCATAGAGATAAAGAATAAGGAGAAGGTCATGCCTCAAGTCATAAATACCAACATTATGTCGTTGAATGCGCAAAGACGTTTGGACAGCGCGCAGTCCACGACTAATACAGCCATGGCGAGACTGTCATCGGGTCTGCGTATTAATAGTGCGAAGGACGATGCTGCGGGTCTTGCGATTTCCAACAGAATGACATCACAGATTCGCGGTCTGAACCAGGCGACCAGAAATGCGAACGATGCGATCTCAATGGCGCAGACTGCTGAAGGTGCGCTACAAGAGTCCACAAATATCCTGCAGCGTATTCGTGAGCTGGGGATTCAGTCTTCAAACGATACCAATAGTGCTTCAGATAGAAAGTCTCTGCAAGCTGAGGTTAACCAGTTAAAATCAGAATTAACACGTATTGCTCAGAATACAACATTTAACGGAAAGAAACTTCTGGATGGTTCATTAAGTAGTTCTCAGTTCCAGGTTGGTTCTGAAGCAAACGAAACAATCTCTCTATCAATTGGTGACTTAAGAGCTACCAATATGGGGTCAAATACAGTTTCATCTTCCAATAGTACTGGTGGTATGGAAGCCGCTACTGCTGGAACGCGTCATTTGTCCGATGGCGCGGAAATGGGGGTGGCGGTTGTAGGGGCGACAAGAGCCGCTATAGCTAATGCGATAACAACTGATGACCTTGATATTCAAGATGCATCCGGCGCGGCCGTCGACAGTATCACTGTTGCTGATGATGCAGAGGTAAGCGCTGTAGTAGCTCAGCTTAATGCCGTGGATGGGGTATCTGCTACAGCATATAATCAGATGACAATAAGTGCCATGAACGCTGTCGGAACCAATACGGAAACATTTACACTAACCGTACAGAGCGGAACAGATACAAGTGCTGATATATCTCTTACAGGAGTGACAACTGATTCGAGTGAATCTGCAATATTAGCGGCTATGGCCTCAGCCATTAATTCAGACTCAACTATGACCACTGCCGGAGTTAGCGCTATAGTCGACAGCTCTGGTGATCTGGTTATCCAAAACAC
>QZLD01000220.1 GCA_004796385.1 Gammaproteobacteria bacterium
AGGAGCTTGTATTTAATAGAAATATTATGCAGCCAATTCATTTTATCTCCGGTAAATTCACTTACATCTATATAAATTGCTTGATTTAAGTTTAGAGTAAATTACCTGTGTTTCCACTTATATACTGAAATAAATAACATTTATTTCACAACTAACCTCATGATTTTTTTTACCGGATAAAATAAAATGCCGACATAAAAGATTATGTCGGCATTTATACAAACATCTCAAACCAAAAATTGTTATTACATCAGTTCACTCTACTCTGATCACCAGTTGATATGGCAGTACTTCCATATGCCGCATCCGGAATAACCGATGTTCCCAATTCAGAGCTGTACAAAGCGTTGGTAAGAAATGAATACAATGCCTGCCACTCTTTTACCTCTTGTACACCAACTGCTGTTGGATCTGCATCAAGCCTGTAATTCAGCAGTGTAACAACATCATTATAATCTGTTGTATCCGGTAATCGGGCATTGCCGTCACGATCTGTAAATATTGGATATCCGTCTTCGTCTCTTGCAATCACAGGAATTCCCAGTGAAGTAAGAACATTGGAAAATGTCTCAGAGTGCATCATTAACAGAGCATACAAATCAATTATTACAGGGTAAACAGTATCCGTATCTGATGTATCAATTGCAGTAGGAGGAACAAGCCCTACTCCACTGATAGCTCCCGCACATGTAAAATCAGCTGCATTATAAAGATTAATTTCAGATACTTGATACAAACCTGCTGAACCTGCATGTGAATACTGGATGCCTGATACATTCATAAAATAATCATTATTAAGCGCTGGTAATACCTGATAGTAAAGTGCTTCAGCTAATCGCGCAGTCATATATGCCGCATCGCCCGGAGCTGCAGACAACCCATCATAATATGTAACCGTAGCAGGCAAACTTGCTATAAAGGCGCTATCCTCAGAAGCCATCACATAGGCACTAAATTGTGCAAGATTTTCCAACTCCTGTCCTGTCAGGTAAATTTTCATTAAAGGATATCCCAATACATCTTGTTGCGAAGGGTCCATTGTCATACCTAAAGGAAGAATACTATATAAATCTGCAAAACTTATTGATTGAGCAGCATCAAATCCGCCTCTGATAACACCACCTGCTACTACACCCACTGTTGCTACAGGAGTAGCACTTGAATCAGCTCCCTGCTCAACCGCATAATTCATAAAACGCAGAGAATCTGCAACAAGATTTCCCATTCCTGTTTCTTCTGCTACTGTTGGTATTCCAAGGTTGGTAGAATCGGTTGTTGCTATTACTTCATTTACTTCAGGCAATCCATTCTCAGTTACTGCGTCATTAATACCATCTTCAATAAGACCAACCATGTATTCAATATGAGAATCAGGTGTTATTGCTGAGGTAATGGCATTATTTGTTAATGTTGCATCTGTAACACCTGTACCGATTGTTACTGTAACATCAAGTTGAGCTAGATTTTTCCCATAATCTCCTGCACAAATAATCATGGTTTCGTTTTCTGTGATTATTGATTCCGTTTTCTCATGTTCATGTCCTGATGCAATTATATCAATTCCTGTAACTGCATTAGCCAGAGCTATATCATCCCCTGCCTGCCCCCCCTCTCCCGGATCGGTTATTCCTGAGTGTGATAAGGCAACAACAATATGAGCCCCCAAGGTATCTCTTAAGTAATCTACTTTAGCCTGTATATATGCTACTTCCGTAGCGTCTGTAAGATCATTTTTAAAAGTTAATGGCGCAGACTGACTTATACAGCTTTCCGCATCAGCTCCCATAAGACCAACAAAACCAACTTTTAATCCATTTGGCAGTGTTTTTACATATGTATCAACTATATATCCGTCTTCAATCAGCTCTTCTATATCATCATCAGAAGAACTTGCACTACTTGTTATCATATTTGAAGCTACTATAGGAACATCGAAACCTTCTCCCGATGTTCCAATTGCCGCATTATAAAAACCAGCCAACGGTCCTGACCCATAATCAAGCTCATGATTACCAATTGTAATTGCGTCATACTCCATAATACTTATAAACGACAAACCTATCGGTACACCAGACAAGGAAAAATCATAGATTGTACCCATAAGATAATCACCGGAATCTACCAGTAATGTCGGAACTCCAGAGCCTTCCTTTGCTCTTCTTATTCTGTTTATTTCAGTTGCAAGCCTTGCATATCCACCTACAGTGCTATCATTCGATGTTCCGTAAGTTGCTGAGGCTCCGGCTCCAAGAGCTCTGTGGTGAACATCTGTTGTTTGCAACAATGTAAAGGAAACCACATCACCACTACTTAATTCAGGTGTATCATTAGAGTTATCATCGCCATCACCCCCTCCACAACCAACACCTGATAAAGTTAAAATACCTAAAAATAAAATGCCACATAAATAGTAAATTCTTTTCATAACAACGTCATCCTTTGATAATTAGATTCTCTTCCAGTCAAAATATTTGATATTTAATTTTCTATTCAAATAAACCGGAGGCTCTCCAATAATTTCAAACCAATTAATCAGAGAGCCTCGTGGCTGAAACTTACGGTATGGTTAACACAACCTTAACTGTGTCATCTACACTTTTTGCATCAATATATCCAATTATATTGGGATTATCTGCAACAAGTTTTTTTACCTCCGCATCATTTTCCATGGTTTTTGGAGGAGAACCCTTTCCTGTAAACACTATTTTCGACCAATAAGCCTTTAATTTACCCTCGGATTTCTTAAGCACTTTCTTATTAAATAGCTCTCTTACCGGAGAGCCTTTTGCCTGAGAGATAGGTATAGCTTTTCCTCCACCAGGGAAAGATCTCTTTTTGGCAAGAAAAAGCTGAGCTACCTGATTATCGCTCATATCTGCACTTGTATTTGACGGATGTACAACTACTGCGATCTCTGCAGAACATACTAAAGAAAAACAACCGACAATTAATGATATTATAATTTGCAAAATTATTTTATTCATAATACACCCCCTCAAAATACAATATCAAAACAAATACTGACCATATTTACCGGAGAACCATCATAGTCAATATTTGTTAAATCGTTTACACCATCGCCCTCAAGAAACTGTCCCTTAGATCCATTTTCAGGAATAATTCTCTGGAACTCCAGCTTGATATCGTATCCTACCTGAGGCTCATATTTGACACCCAGAATCATTGTCCTCTGTTCTCTAATATAAGCGCCAGGAAGATAATTTCCATACT
Organism: Gammaproteobacteria bacterium; assembly: GCA_004796385.1. Taxonomy (GTDB): domain Bacteria; phylum Pseudomonadota; class Gammaproteobacteria; order QZLD01; family QZLD01; genus QZLD01. The sequence goes on from QZLD01000220.1 coordinate 3,232, forward strand.
TTTTAATCAGCGCACCGGTTCCTGCCGACTGTGAGTCAAGTAAGGTATAATAGGCATCCGGAACAGCCGCTACTTTATCTGCAAAAGTGTGATCAGCCTTGGTTCTTGCAAATGTAAAATGGGGTGTAAATTTACCAATTCTTCTGGCCAAGGTAACAAAATACGCATCTGTTACAGGAATATATAAATCACCTGTTTTTCTGTGCGCGTATTCACCTAAAAAGACATTATCCTTCCAGTTAACATTAAACGATAAAGAGTATAGCTCACCGCTTTGCCCTTCAACATCAAACCCCTTGGCAATATCGTTATATCCCATAGAAGAGTAGGCTTCCTGCAACCCTTCAAGCACAGAAATTCTCTCCGGGCTTAAACTCTGGGTATTAATAGTACTATTTAAAGCCATAAATCTTAGAGTAAATATCTCATGCTCCAAAGATATATTAAAGCCCATCATATCATTTACTCCGACAATATCGGTTGTTCCCGGAGCTGTTCCGATAAATGGCTGAAAAGTGTAGCTATAATCACTATCTCCAATTGAATTGGAGTAGATCATATCGACACCATCAAATATTGATGATGGAGTTAAGCTTAATACATCCAAAGGAGGCCTGACCCATAAATAGCTGTATCCAACATCCTGAAAATCTGAAAACTGGAACAAAGGAGCTCGCATTCTGCCTGTTCTAATAATTGAGTTTTCAAACCCATGATAGGTAATAAATGCCCACTCAGCAGCCAAATCAAGTGCTACAGTTTTTTTCTTTCGCCCCATAAACTGAGTAGTGGCAGAAAACTTATCACTTATTCTGGAAGTAATTTGAAGAGCTATCTTTGAGTCCGAAGTAAACCCCAAATCATGACCTATTTCATAAAAAGCTGCTAATTCATTATCCGGAGCAAAAACAGCATCCTTATTATTAACTTTTGCAGCCCCTGCAGTCATAAACCCACTGATTGTAAATGTATCATCAATAGTGACAGCAAAAGATAACGAAACAAATAATAAATTTATTCCACTGACAAATAATAACCACCTAAGCAACCGCTTTACTATCATAAAACACTCCTTTGACTAAAAATCCCTAATAACAACTTTAGATAGTCTGAATCATTAACATACCAACTAACATTCATAATTAAATATAGTAAAGCTATTACCAAAATCAATTTAATAGTTGCTAATTATCTTTTTATTTTTAATCTGAAATATTCGCATGAAATCAACATCCTTATCACTGTATTAAGTAATACAAAAACAGATAAAATGGAGTTTAATGTACCTCAAAATAGTTATTATAAATCAACCAGCATTAGCTCAAGCCAATATATTAAATATTATAATCTGGCTTTTTATTCCTAAAAAATTTTACTGTTCAAAAATCCTGATTCTTATCTTTTGCCCCATCTCATCCATCGATTTTTGCTCCTGCTTGTCCTGGTGTTTTCTATCACGGAGCTCCATTTTTTCTACTACACAATCTATAGATCTTTCACGCACCATTGCCCTGTTCCACTCGGCATTATCTCTGCAGTAGCATTGATTGGCGTCATCTACCATGTTGCGCTGTTGCTCTATGGCTTTATCGAGCCTGCTCAGGAATAATCTAAAGTCCTGCAGCCTTGCAGCATTCATGGTGGCACTGCCACCTGCTGCCAAGTTACGCCAATACTCTTCGCGATAATTTGCCAGCTGCTCAAGTCGCTCTTGCTGAATATCCAGAGCTTTGCGTGAATTTGCAACTACTTTTGCCGCTTTGCAACTACAATCCTTTGTATAATTCTGAACAACTTTCATTCTTTTTGTTTTATTCACTTTACAACTCCGTGATGACAGATGTCACTTGCTCAAGTATTAACTATTTTGCTGAAGGTTCCTGTGATGCAGATACCATTTCATGATTTTGCTCAGGTACAAGATTAAAAAGCTCAGCAGTTGCCTGTTGCAGACCTACCTTTTCATTAATATCCTGCCTTAAAAAGTGCATTAGCTGTGGATAGTAGTTTATGGCTTCATCGATATTGGAATCTGTTCCTGGCTGGTAAGCCCCAACCCCGATAAGGTCCTGATTCTGCCTGTAGATAGATGATAGAGATTTGAAGCGCTGCACCTTTTTTATGTGTTCCGGTTTGAGTATTGATGTCATTACCCTGCTTACCGACTGCTCAATATCAATTGCAGGATAGTGCCCGGAATCAGCAAGTTGACGGGTAAGCACTATATGTCCGTCCAGGATGGCTCTGGCTGCATCTGCAATAGGGTCGTTCTGGTCATCACCTTCTACAAGCACTGTATAAAATGCGGTTATCGAGCCTCCTCCTATTTTGCCATTACCGGCCCTTTCTACCAGTGTAGGCAGTTTTGCAAAGACAGAAGGCGGATAACCTTTTGTTGTTGGAGGCTCGCCTATCGCTAACCCGATCTCTCTTTGTGCCTGTGCATATCTTGTAAGAGAATCCATAAGCAGCAGCACGTTCTTGCCCTGATCGCGGAAATATTCGGCAATACTGGTTGCCTGCATTGCACCGTGCAGTCTCATCAATGGTGAGGCATCTGCAGGAGCTGCTATAACAACAGATCTTGCCAAACCAGCAGCACCAAGAATCTGCTCTATAAACTCTTTTACCTCGCGCCCCCTCTCACCAATAAGCCCAACAACTACGATATCCGCCGATGTGTATTTGGTCATCATACCTAACAGAACACTTTTACCTACACCACTACCGGCAAACAACCCCATTCTTTGCCCACGCCCAACTGTAAGTATTGAATTGATAGCTCTAACACCAACATCAAGAGGTTCTCTGATAGGTTCTCTGTGCAGAGGGTTTATAACCTTTCCGGTTAAAGGCACCTGAGCTTCCCACTCTATATTACCTTTGCCATCAAGTGGCTGCCCACCACCATCTATAATCCTGCCGAGAAGTTTAGGGCCCACCTTTGCCTGACAGACATTATTGGATGTTCTGACAATAGCATTAGGCATTAATCCCTGAATATCACCAGTTGGCATCAGATATAACTTGTCTCCGGCAAAGCCTACAACTTCGCCCTCGATCTCAATACCGTTACTGGAGATAATATTGCAGCGAGCACCCACAGGTGCCTGACAACCCTCAGCTTCAAGAGTAAGCCCCACCATTCTTTTTAAAACACCATCGACACTGAATTGCGGCTTTTGAAGCTGACTGCTCTTTTGCAGTAGTTTTTCTGACCAGTTTATTTGATTAGCATTACTCATCTGCATCACCACTTATTTGTGATGTCAGTGATTCAAACTGCTTCTCTATTGTGGCATCTATAGTCGAACTTTCCGTGGTTACCTTGCAGCCTCCGCGAGTTACCGATCGGTCTTCAACTATCTTTATCTTGTAATCATCATCACTTTCCAGGTTCTCTTTCAGAATCACTGCATCTGCCGGATTTACGTTTATTCTTACACTTTTGACATCTGCTGCCAGAAGAGAGAATACCTCTTTTACTACTGATATTATTATTTGCGGATCAGTCTCTATCTCTTTTCTAATGATGTGCTGAGCCATTGAAACTGCCAGATTAATAAATTCCTGTTCAGCCTGCTCATTAAGAGATGCGAAAGGTGTTGCCATGTTCTGAATTATGGATTTAAGTGCATTTGCATTGCCCTGCACCTCTTTAAATCCAGCTGCACGCCCCTCCTCTTCTCCTTGCTTAAAACCTTGCTCATAACCGTTTAAAAACTCTTGCTTTTGCTTTTCCTGCGTTGCGGTATCACTCACTAACACGCCATCTTTTGTGGCTATATTCGGAGTGCTTGTCCAGCGATCAAACGCGTCCCGATTTCCCTTCTCAATTAATTTAGATAAACTCTTCACCTGATCCACCCAGCATTATTGTTCCATCATCAGCCAGTCTTTTGGCAACTGCCAAGATATCTTTTTGCGCCGTTTCAACCTCGCTCACCCTTACCGGCCCACTTGTTTCCAGATCATCCTGCAACATTTCAGCTGCACGCTTTGACAAGTTCCGCAAAAACTTCTCTTTCAGACCTTCATCGGCTCCTTTTAATGCAAGTACCAGAACATCTGTACTTATCTCTCTAAGTAGCGCCTGCACTCCTCTGTCATCAACATCCATAAGATCATCAAACAGAAACATCAGATCCGATATATCTTCACTCAATTCAGAATCCACTTCGGCAATACTGTCCATAATATTGCTTTCCATAGATGAGTCGATAAAGTTAAGGATATCTGCTGCCGCCTGCGTTCCACCGACACTTGACGACTTGTACTGATCCTTGCCTTCGAAGTGCTTCTCCATAATTTTATCCAGCTCTTCCAGTGCTGTTGGCTGAATACCGTCAAGAGTTGCAATACGCATAATAATGTCATGCCTGACTCTGTCCGGCATTTCACTTAATACTGTTGCCGCATGATCCGGTTCCAGAAAACCAAGCACAAGCGCTATAATCTGCGGATGTTCCAGCCGTATCATTTCAGCAACTGTTTTGCCATCCAGCCATTTGAGCTGCTCTAAACCATTATTACCTCCACCCAGAGATATCCGGTCAAGAATACTTTTTGCTTTATCTTCACCCAAAGCCTTAACCAAAACTTTGCGAACATATTCAGGAGAACCGACACCCAGAGCAGTTTGATCGTTTAGTGCTTTATTAAAATCAAGAAGAACCCCTTCAGCTTCATCTTTATGAACATTTTCCACCTTGGACATAGCGGAACCGACATTCTGAACCTCTTTTGGTGACAGATGCTTCATTACCTCTGAAGCGACATCCTCACCAAGGCTCATAAGAAATATTGCTGCTTTTTGTACTCCGTCCATTGCTCTATTTCCTCACAGCAAGTTAACCCTGCATCCAGGTTTTGACTATATTTGCAGCCAAAGCCGGATCTTCATTGGCAATTTCTCTTGCTTTATCAACATCTGCATCAAACTGCGTGGTCTCAACCTGTATCTGCGATGGTGGCTGTACAGGCTGTGATGACTGGGCACTAGCTGCCGGAGCCTGCTGAACCACCTTTGGCTCAATCTTAGGTATTAAAGCTTTAACGGTAGGCTTCACAACCATAACCAGAAGAAGGATTCCCAGCAGAGCAAAAGCACCAATCTTAGCTGCCTCAAACACCCATGCCTGCTCCATTAACCCCGGCTCTTCCGCCACAGGAGTCGCCGGCTTCTGGAACGCTGCATTCATTACACTTAATCTATCGCCTCTGTCCTCACTATGTCCCACAGCTTCCTTAATAAGAGCTGTAATTTGATTCATCTGTTCTGGCGTCAGTGCCTGCTTATCTCCACCACCTGCCGGAGCAATATTATCAACCACTACCGCAACTGTAAGTTGAGTTATCTTTCCTGCCAGTTTTTTCTGATGACTAATAGTTTTGCCAACTTCATAATTCTTAACGCTGTTCATCTTGCGCTTGCTATCGGCTCCGCCAGCAGCACCACCCTCCACTCCTGCAACCGGAGCCTGATTGGAAAGTGCTCCGGGAACTCCCTGAGCAGCACCTTTGCCGTTGAGCGACTCTTCAGATATCTGCTCGCTGATAACTGCTTTGCCGTCATCGTCAAACTTTTCACTGGTACTCTCGCTGTATGAGAAGTCGACATCAGCATGAACTGATGCTTTAACACCCCCGATACCAACAATTGGGGTAAGTATCGACTCGATTCTGCTTATAAGCGTGCTTTCTATTTTATTCTTATAGTCAAGCTGCTTGGCACTCTGCCCCAGTTCGTTATTTTGATCCGCTTCTGTAAGTAGTCTGCCATATTGATCAATAACTGAGACATCTTTAAAATCCAGGTTCGGAACACTTGATGCAACAAGATGAACAATAGATGCAACCTGATTATCTATAAGACTTCTGCCCGGGTGCAGATTAACAACAACCGATGCAGTAGATTTTTTGCTGTTTCGTAAAAAAGCAGACTGCTTTGCTATTGCCAGATGAACTCTGGCACTCTCAATGCTTTTAATCTGGGTTATGGATCTGCCCAATTCAGATTCCAGAGCATGATTATATCTGGCGCTTTCTATAAATTGGCTGGTACCAAAGCCCTGCTCTTTATCCAGAATCTCAAAACCCCGACCTGAACCTGATGGCAAACCGTCACCGGCAAGTTTTATTCTGGCTTCATAAAGCTTATCACTCTGAACCATTATCGCACCCGTTGATGAGTCAACCTTATGTGCTATTCCTGATTTGCTTAAAGCATCCAGCACCTGAGTGGCATCACTACCGGAAAGATCTGCAAATAGTGTTTTATACACAGGTTCTTTTGCCCACTGATAGAGAAACATTCCTCCGGCAATGGCAGCTGCCAGAATAATTATCAACCAAAGCTGCTTTATTGCGCGGTCACCGATAGGACTGCCCGGATTTACAATCTGCGAAGATGGTACTCCACCTTGTTGTGTTGCCGGTAAATTTTCGTTATCTGCCATTTTTATTCACCCTTATTTTTAAACAGACATATTCATTACGTCCCTGTATGCCTCTAGCAGTTTATTTCTAACCTCTACCATCGCTGTTGTGGCTATTCTCGCCTTCTGTTGCGCTATCATTACACCGGTAAGATCATTGTTTTCGCCTTTAACAAATGCCTCTGAAAGTGCAGCAGAATTTTTCTGCATACTGTTTACCTGATTGATAGACTCTGTAAGAACCGAGGCAAAATCAGGCTGATTTGTGTTTTGTACCTGCTGAGGCTTTCCGGCAATTTGTGCCTTCATAGCCTCCATCTGTTGCAGTGCTGAATTCATGCTTACAGGATTCATTTTTTCTCTCCTCTGATCAGGCACATTTAGCGTTATAAGAAGAAGGAATTTCGCAGCCTTCATCGCGCAACTTAGCCAGTTTATATCTCAGGGTTCTGTCGCTAATGCCAAGAATTGCAGCGGCCTTTTTTCTGCTGCCGTTAACCTGCTCCATAACCTCAAGAATTTTATCCTGCTCGCTGTTTTTAACGGCATCCTCAAGCAGACTGCTACTGCCATTCTCAACTAATGCCGGCTGCGGCTGCTCTGCAGCATCAAACATCAACGCCGATTCAGTTATCGATTCGCCTCCGGCAAGAACCAGTGCTCTTTGAATGACATTCTCCAACTCACGGATATTTCCTGGCCATTTGTAGCCAAGAAGAGATAATTCTGCTGCTGCAGATAACTGCGGCTTTGCAGCAGAAAAAGATGCGTGTTTGTTTATAAGGGCTTTTGCTAGTGGAATAATATCCTCAGTTCTTGCCCGCAAAGGTCTTAGATGAAGCGGAAAAACATTTAGTCTGTAATAAAGATCTTCTCTGAAATTGCCATTAGAAACCTCTTCTTTAAGATTTCTGTTGGTTGTCGCCAAAACCCTTACATTCAGGGCTATCGGCTTATTACCGCAAATGCGCTCTACCTCTTTCTCCTGAATAACCCGCAGCAACTTCGCCTGCAGTGCTGTTGGTATTTCTGAGATTTCATCAAGAAGAATCGTACCCCCCTGTGCCTGCTCAAACTTACCTGCGTGAGACTGATATGCTCCGGTAAAAGCGCCCTTTTCATAACCAAACAGTAATGACTCCAGCATATTTTCGGGTATAGCAGCACAGTTAACCGCCACAAAGGGTGCTGCAGCTCTTGATGACTGAGCATGAAGGTATCTGCAAATAACCTCTTTACCACTTCCGCTTTCACCTGTAACCAGAACTGAAACATCAGATTTAGCAACTCTGCGGGCAATCTCAAAGAGCTGTCTTGAGTGATCAGACTCAAGCACCACATCTTTATATGAATTCTGTTGCAGGTAGTTTTTTACGGTCTCTCTGGCGTATTGCTTATCCAGAGGTTTAACCCAATAGTCTACTGCCCCCATCCTCATTACGTTAACCGACTCACGCACACTGGCACTATCTGAAATAGCAATTACGGGAATAGAAAGAGTTTTTGAGGTGATAATATTCAGAAAATCGCTACCATCAAAATCGCGAAGTCTGGTATTTATAACAACCAGTGACACATGACAACTCGAGAGCGTATCCAATGCCGAACGACCTGAAAAAACAGGTACGGTTTCAGCTGAGAACTCATCAAAGACAGAGCGGATACTCTCGCTGTCATCCCTGTTTGGCTCAACAATTAATACCTTTTGCTTTGACATTATCTACACCTCTGATCCTTCGTAATTGAATAGCCAGTAATACTAAACACTGCTATTAAATTTATACTTACAGATACACAAGCAATAGATATGCCATTAATAAAGAGCCCTAATAAACAAAAGGTTATAAGAATAATCATATAAGCGGAAGTCAAGTTTCTGACACCGGAAAGAATTTTCCGGCAAACTGTAATGACACCATAGTCAAAAAAACCATAGCCCAAAAAACCATAACCAGCCTTCTCAGAAAGTCCATGGATAACCAAGTGCAAAAGATGGATGGCAACTCGAATGGAGCACCGCAAGCAAGAAATACCCAGTACAGCAAATTGCTCTTGCAGGCAACTGATATTAACTTGCTTAGAATTTGATATAAAAACAGGGAGCAACTTCTTAACCCTCTTAGTTAGAAGAAAATCTACATCGCGTATTTACGCATCTTCTCAACCAGGGTCGTTCTCCTAAGGTTCAGCAGTTTTGCAGCCTGAGCAACAATGCCGTTCGACTCCTCCAGCGCCTGAGTTATAAGCTGCTTTTCAAGGTCAGTTATAGTCTGCTTAAGGTCTATACCCTCCTCTTTCAAAGATACAGCCTTGGATGTCTCAGGCGGCATACTCAGAATATCAATCTCATCGTGACTCTCGTTATTTATATGCAGAATGTCATTATCCAGGCTGGAAAGAATCTTTGCCGGTAAATCCTTTACCTCAGCCGGGCGATCAGGACACATTATTTTCAGACGCTCTATAACATTAACCAACTCTCTGACATTTCCCGGCCAGTGGTAATTGCTTAAAGCAACAATTGCATCCGGTGATATCTGTAACTGCCCCTTACCTTCGTTTTCCAGCCTGTTAGCAAACTCCTTAATAAGAAGCCTTACATCATCGAGCCTGACACGAAGAGCGGGAACCTCTATAGGAAAAACATTCAAACGATAATATAGATCCTCCCTGAACTCCCCCTGACTGATTCGCTCTTCCAGATTACGGTGGGTTGCAGCGATTATCCTTACATCTGCCTTCACACTCTTATTACTGCCAACCCTTTCAAAAACCCTCTCCTGCAAAACCCGAAGCAACTTAACCTGCATTTGCAGACTCATATCACCTATTTCATCTAAGAACAGAGTGCCACCCTGGGCCATCTCAAAGCGCCCCTGCCTTGAAGTAATAGCTCCGGTAAATGCGCCCTTCTCATGCCCGAATAGCTCGCTTTCAAGCAGATCAGCAGGGATTGCGCCGCAATTAATCGGCACGAAAGGCTTGTCCCTGCGAGATGAAAGATAATGAATATTTCTGGCAACAACCTCTTTTCCTGTTCCCGACTCACCAAGAACAAGAACTGTGGCATCGGTCTTTGCAACCTGCTCGATAAGATAACGGTTACGTTGAATAGCTGTACTTTCTCCAACCATAGAGGGGGCAGAATAGTTAACATTGGGAAAGCTTTGCCCCCCCGACTCCCTGCTGACTTTAACCGACTGTTTTATAGCTGAAATGAGCTGCGACTGTTTTAAAGGCAAATCCACAATACCAAGGGTATTACCCTCAATAGCAGAAAGATCCGGGCGCTCATCACTTTCTGAAACCACCAGAAAAATTGATAAATCAGGCATTTTTGAGTTTATTGCGCTGCAGATTTCCTCAAAACCACCGCCTGTAACTGCAACAAGAGCCATTACATAGCGCGAACTTTCTGAAAGGCAACTGCCAACCTCTGCAGCATCTTTCACACAATCAGCATGGTGCTCTAAAAACTGCAACACCGCGCAGATCTCCTTGCCTTTCTCTTCATCCCTGTCAAAAACCAACAACTTAGCCACATCAAACTCCTGTAAATACTAATTAATCTTCCCTTATTACTTCGCGCTGCATACCGACAAATCTTGTCGATAACCTTTGAAAAAGCCTGGATGAAAACCTTGTTACATCCCTG
>QZLD01000130.1 GCA_004796385.1 Gammaproteobacteria bacterium
AAACATGAGAACAAGAAAAAATCAATCGTTCTGCCTCTTTTGATCGTAATCAGCTCTCTTTTTACAACAGACAACATTTACGCTTTTGATATCAAAAAAACCTCAATTAATGAGGCTTTTGAGTCAGGTAAATATGCCTTTATCGGTTTTGTAAATAACAGCGCAGTAATCAGTAGAGGAAAAGGACAGATTAAGGCAAGAGCAAATATTTCAATAGACCAGTGCCTTATCGGTAAGACATGTGAAAAAGGGGGCAACTTCATTATGGATTATTTCACCGAAGTTGTTATTGATCCTATTTTGCCTGTTAAATTCTCTGTTGGAGATGAAATATTGCTCATATTGAAAACAACTCCGGTACAAAACACACCTCATTTCTTTGATTCAAACTTTGACAACACAACTGACCATCTCTACATATGTCACGCCTTTCCGTATTCAATACTAGACAAAGCCTCATCCTATAAATGTACAGATGCAATCACAGGCAATAAAACAAAACAGCTAAATATCAGCCATATACTAGCCCGCACATTTCACAAATAAGCATAATTCTTTATGTATCATATTGATTAACGAGGGGGATTATGAGCATATAAGAGAGTAACGAATTGCAACCATACCTTGCTATCCGGTTTCTGGCTTGTTCTTGAAAAAAAGAGCTTATCAAAAACCTCTCTATAACAGATTCAAATTACTACTATTTCCTTTTATTTTCCAAAATCCCCTGATAGCTGCAACCCCCTGGCCACCATTTTCTATTGCTGTTTTTATATGATTGCAATTAACACCACCAAGTGCATAAACCGGAACTGTACTTTCTGAAACTATATTTCTAAAGCCTTCCCACCCTATCGGCATTGCCTCGGGGTGAGTCTTTGTAACATTAACAGGACTAACAAAAAGGTAATCAACACCAAATTTTTCAGCCAATTCTAACTCTTTAAAGGTGTGACAGGATGTTCCGATTAAGAAATGATCCCGGCAAGACAATTTATTAATATCACTCAAATTGGCATGCGGAAAGTGAATACCATCAACACCGGCTTCTATAGCTATTTCAAGATTACCATTCATAAAAAACTTTACGTTTTTTTCTCTACATATTGCCTTTACTGAAGTCGCAAGTTTTTTTAGCTGTTCTCCACTCAATATTTTTGACCGCAATTGCAATGCGGTCCTTTCTTTACCCCCCATACCCTCTATATCTTTCAAAGCTGAAAGAGTTCTTTCAAGATCTTCAAGAAATAGCTTTTGAGAAGCAGCCCCCTGAAAATCAGACTCGTTAAAATAGAGTGTCGGCTCCGGCGTTATTATCATTATTGTCGGTAATTTAAGAGCGGTAATTACAGGAACATCAGCAGAAGGAAAATCCACACTGTTAAGATCTTTAATCTTTGACCAACAGAACTCCTGCCCCTCGTTTGCTACTATAGTTCCGGAATATTTTTCGGCCTGCCAGACATCAAGCAAAATTTGCTTCTCTGGATAGCTGTGCTTTATCTGCATAAGGGGGATTGGATAGTCGGGAATAATTGAAAGTTCTTCTTTCATCTCCCTTTTTAGTGCCTCAACTGCAGTTTCACCCGGATTTACCTTTCCTCCGGGGAATTCCCACTTTCCGGCAAGGTGAGTGCCTTCTCTTCTTTTCGAGATAAGCACTCTGCCTTTATCTATCAAGGCACATGCCACAACATGAATCCTGCTGTTTTCTTTATCTGAAAGGATTTCAGCTTCGGTATTCGGCATTTATTTTTATATAGTCATAGGAGAAATCGCAAGTCCATACTGTACTTTTTTCACTACCGATACCAAGATCAACAGTTACTGTAATCTCCTCTTTTGCCATCTCCTTCTGACCTTTTTCTTCGGTATATTCTGCATCCGGCTCACCATCTTTTACCAAACAGACATCCCCCAGATACAAAGATATTTTCTCTACATCTATTACATCTGCTTTAGCTCTACCGATTGTCGCCAACAGACGTCCCCAATTCGGATCTCCGGCAAACATTGCTGTTTTTACAAGCGGCGACTCAGCAATTGCATATGCAACCGCTTCCGCATCTTCCTTTGTAACTGCGCCATTAATATCTAAGGTTATAAATTTTGTTGCGCCCTCTCCATCCCTGATAATTGCCTGTGAGAGAATGGTAAAAACTTTCTTAAGTGCATTATAGAATATTTCTGCGGCCTCGGTTCCCGGAAGAATTTCATCTATACCTGACTTGCCGGTTGCAATAAGCATACACGAATCATTTGTTGAGGTATCCCCATCAACAGTAACCTTATTAAAGGTTTGATCTGCAATCTCTACAAGCCATTTTTGCAATAATGCCTGACTGACATTGGCATCGGTTGCCACAAATGCCAGCATAGTAGCCATATTCGGCTTTATCATTCCGGCACCCTTGGAAATTCCGGTAATTGTTATCTCTTTACCATCTATAACAATTTTTTCAGACGTGCCTTTTGGAACGGTATCAGTAGTCATAATTCCGTTAGCTGCATCATTCCAACCATCTTCACATAAGGAATTACATGCTTCTGAGATTGCCGATACCATTTTTTCCATCGGCAATAGCTCTCCAATTACGCCTGTAGAAAATGGCATTACCTCTTCTGCAAGATAGTCCATAGTAGCTGCCAGATTAACACAACAGTTTCTCGCCTGAGCCAAACCTTCACTGCCCGTACCCGCATTTGCACTTCCGGTATTTATGAGAAAAGCTCTGACACATCCGTTTGCAAGATGCTCCTTGGAGACAATAACCGGTGCCGCACAATATCTATTAGTTGTAAAAACCCCGGCAACACTTGATTGTGGGCAGATATCAATCATCACCAGATCTTTTCGGTTCTGATATTTTATCCCTGCTTCTACTGTTGCAAGTTTTATTCCCGCAACAGGATACATCTGCGGTAATCCGCTAAGTCCAACTGCCATAGCTCCCTCCAATGACTATTTATTTATCCTAATTTTCCACAACACTGTTTGAACTTTTTACCTGATCCGCATGGACATGGATCATTTCTGCCAACCTTCTGCCCCTCTCTTACAAAAGGCTGTTTTGCCGGAGCTTTTTCTTCTTCTGTATTGTCTTCTCCTGCAACACCACCATCTTCATGCTCAAACTTCATCTGCTGTTCTCTTGCCATAGCCATTTCGCGCTCACGACGCTCCATCTCTTCCACCTCTTCCTGAGTCTGGATATGAACAACGGAAAGAAAATGAGCTACACTGCGCTTGTAATTTATGAGCATATCTTCAAACATCTGAAATGCCTCACGCTTATATTCCTGCTTAGGATCTTTCTGTGCAAAGGATCTCAACCCTATACCTTGTCTCAGATAATCCATTGCTGCCAGATGATCCTTCCAGAGACGATCAAGCTCTTTAAGCATTATCTGCTTTTCTACCATCCGCATTACTTCTGTGCCAAAATGCTGCTCTTTGGCATCATATGATTCAACTACCGCCGCATGAATCTTATGTTGCAGACTATCTTCATTGAGGTCATCATCAGAATCAAGCCAATGCTGTATCGGCAATTTTATCCCGAAAACCTCTTCAACGCCCTTCTCAAGCCCCGGAATATCCCATGTCTCTTCCATGCTTTCAGGGCGAATATTCTCGTAAAACACCTGCTCAACAACATCTTCTCTTATTGCAACAACCGTCTCTGAAACATCCTCAACTTCCATAAGCTCGTTTCTTTGCTCATAGACAACTTTTCGCTGATCATTGGCTACATTATCGTACTCAAGAAGGTGTTTTCTTATATCGAAGTTGTGCGCCTCTACCTTCTTCTGCGCCCTCTCAATAGATCGGGAAACCATTTTATTTTCAATAGCCTCTCCCCTTTCAAGCCCAATGCGTTTAATAAGATTGACTATATTAGGTGGCGCAAAAATACGGATAAGACTGTCATCCATAGAGAGGTAAAATCTGGATGACCCCGGATCTCCCTGCCTGCCTGACCTGCCTCGCAACTGGTTGTCTATCCTTCTTGATTCGTGCCTTTCCGTACCGATAATGTGCAGACCTCCAGCCTGAATAACTCCATCATGACGTTTCTGCCACTCATCTTTAAGGCTCTTAATTTCAAACTCTGTAGCCTCTTCACCCAGTTCTTCTATAGCTACCTCTAAATTGCCTCCAAGAACAATATCGGTTCCACGACCAGCCATGTTTGTTGCGATTGTTACAGCACCAGGCATACCGGCCTGTGCAACAATATTGGCTTCTCTAGCGTGCTGCTTGGCATTAAGAACTTCGTGCTTTATACCTGCCTTATTCAGAAAATCAGATAATACTTCTGAGGTTTCTACAGATGCTGTTCCTACAAGAATTGGTCTGCCCTTGACTGTCTCTGCCTTAATATCCTCAACTATAGCTTCGTATTTCTCTTCTACCGTCAGATAGACCAGATCACAGCGATCATCCCTTATCATAGGCTTATGGGTAGGAATAACATTTACCTCAAGGCCATAGATCTGTTGCAACTCGAATGCTTCTGTATCCGCAGTACCCGTCATACCCGATAGCTTGTTATACAACCTGAAATAGTTTTGAAATGTTATTGAGGCATAGGTCTGTGATTCATTCTCGATCTTAACCCCCTCTTTTGCCTCTACCGCCTGATGCAGCCCTTCAGACCAACGTCTGCCCGGCATAGTTCTACCGGTAAATTCATCTACAATTATTACCTGATTGTCTTTCACCAGATAATGTACATTCTTTTCAAAGAGATTATGCGCTTTAAGAGCTGCATTAACATGGTGCATCAACGAGATATTTGCTGTACTGTAAAGGCTGTCATTTTTATCCAACAACCCTTCGAGAACCATTATATCTTCAATCTTCTGGTGCCCGTCTTCACTGAGAGTTATCTGACGTTGCTTTTCATCAACCCAGAAGTCGCCCTCGGAATCTTCTTCTGCCTGCCTCTTAAGCTTTGGAATAATTCTGTTTATCTTGCGATAAAGATCGCTGCTATCAGCCGCCGGCCCGGATATGATAAGAGGTGTTCGCGCCTCATCAATCAGAATAGAGTCCACCTCATCAATAATGGCGTAGTTAAGCTCGCGCTGAACTCTATCCTCGGCACTGAATGCCATATTGTCACGCAAGTAATCGAATCCAAACTCATTATTTGTGCCGTATGTTATATCGGAACGATATGCCTCCTGCTTCTGTTCATGACTCATATCACCAACAACCACCCCGGTTGTCAAACCGAGAAAACCATATAATCTCCCCATCCACTCAGAGTCACGCTTTGCCAGGTAATCATTCACGGTAATAACATGAACACCCTTACCCGGCAATGCATTAAGATATGCAGATAATGTTGCCACGAGGGTCTTACCCTCACCTGTTCTCATCTCAGCAATCTTGCCCTGATTGAGAACCATGCCGCCGATGAGCTGAACATCGAAATGTCTCATTTGCAGAACCCTGACACCAGCCTCACGCACTACGGCAAATGCCTCTGGCAGAATATCATCGATGGTCTCTCCCGATGCCAGCCTTGAACGAAATTCTTCAGTCTTGTTTTTCAGTTGATCATCACTGAGCTTTTTTATCTCATCTTCCAGCGAACCTATCTTGTTTACTACCTTCGAAAGCTGCTTAACTACCCTTTCGTTTCTGCTGCCAAATATCTTGCTAAAAAAATTACTCATTATCATTTTCCAATATGGGTTAATCTGCTAAAAAACATGAAAACGCTCAATTCAATCAAGACCAATACAAGCGGTAAACTGATCCTAAATACGCCACCTGTAACTGTCATTCGTGGTGCCGCTTATTCATTTTTCAACTTTACCGCCCCATAAAAACAGTGCCGCCCATAATAACATATGGGCGGCAAATTTCTATTACAGCATTTTCTTTTATTCAGAAAAGCGAATTACATTAAATAGTTCTTAATAATCATTAAATTACAAAATTAAAAACTATAACCAATACTTAGATTTACTACAGGCTTGTTTTTTTCATCCAAGCTTTGAAAATCTTCATCATCCTCATCAATACCAAAGAAAGCCCCAACCACATCATCCCAAACAGTAGAATAGTCCGCAGTACCGGCCTCTATTGCAATCTCAACTCCTTTTCTGAAATCGCCGGTTGGCAGATATGATAATCTGATACCGCGATAATCCTCATAAGCGGAAAAATATACAAAAGAGCCATAACTTAACCCCACAGATACATTCTTAAAAGGTTTGTAATCATAACCGACAGAATGTCCAAATGCGCCTAAACTCGTTCTTATTCGATGATAATCATTAACAAAAGCAAACTGCCCTCCAATTAAACCACCATACGCCCAACCATAACCAAGACCAAATTCATACTTTAAGCCCTGTGCGGCAACGTTACTACAAGCAACCAAAAATAAAACCGCTGAAAATAGTTTTTTCATTTATATCTCCTCAATTAATTTTATTGAATATTTGTACTGTTTTTCTTAAAGAATGAATTCCATATCTTGTTAAAAGAGAGATCCGCCGTTGCTGCAAGCTTTTCCTTAAGAGAAAGCTTTTCAACCTTTGTTACCTCAAAAATCTCTCTATCTTCGCTAATCGACATCAAGTAATCATCGCTTGTTTCAATTTCGTCAATAAGCCCCAGCTCCAGTGCCTGTTGCCCAAACCAGTGCTCCCCAGTTGCAACCTTGGTAAGATCAAGTTCAGGACGATATTTATTTACAAAACCTTTAAAGAGATCATGTACTTCATCAACCTCTTCCTTTGCTTTGACCCTTGCCTTTTCAGTATTTTCTCCAAGAACCGTCAAAGTTCTTTTGTATTCCCCGGCAGTAATCATCTCATAATCGACATCGTATTTTTTCAAAACCTTATTAAAGTTCGGCAACTGCATAACCACACCTATTGAACCGATAATTGCAAACGGTGCTGCCTTTAGTTTATCTGCAATACACGCCATTAAATATCCGCCACTTGCTGCAACCTTATCCACAATTATTGTAAGAGGAATCTCTTTCTGCTTGATGCGGTTGATCTGAGATGCTGCCAGACCATAGGTATGCACCATCCCCCCCGGGCTTTCGAGACAAATCACTACTTCATCTTCTTTCTCTGCTACTGTGAGAATCGCGGTGATCTCTTCGCGCAGATTCTCTACCTGACTTGCCTCGGTATCCCCATCAAAGTTAATAACAAAACTCCGAGGCTTTGTCTCTTCCTTGTTTTTTTCCTCTTTCTCTTTTGCTTTTCTCTTTTTTTCTATCTCTTTAAGCTGCTTTTTATCAAGGATTTCAGACTGTAAAATCTCTTTCATTTCAATAAATTTATTGCTGATATTCTTTACCGAGATCTGGTCTTTCGTTCTCTCCCTCCCTTTGGTTGACAAAGAGATAATACTCGCTACTACAAAAACTATGGCGACAACAACGGTTATCGCCTCCGCTAAAAATAATATGAACTTAAAGAGATAATCCACTGCCATCTGCACAAAACCCTGTTGTTTTAATTAGTTCCGAATTACGGCAATATCTGCCGCTGCGTATGTCCGCTAAGGTTATAATATCTTCTTAACAAATTATAGAGTTTTGTGAAATATTCT
>QZLD01000036.1 GCA_004796385.1 Gammaproteobacteria bacterium
GTTTAACGGCCACATTATTCGACCAGTCATCAAGATAAATACCATAGCTGGATGATTGAGTATGAACGCCTTCATCAGAATTAGTTACAATATTCTGCGAAATTATTGAGCTATCAGCTAGCAAAGGCCATGGATCCAAATAAGACCGTGGGTGATGACGGGTATAAATTCCCCCACAATCAGAAAGAGCAATGCAAGAATCAGAAACAATATTCTGAATTACTGAGCTACCCAAACCTATACGAACACCAATATATCCTGATTCGATAACGGTGTTATTTTTAATTAATGCGGATAGATCCTCAGCAAAAATTGCGGCATAAGACTCTCTTGGAGAACCAAGATTAAAATCTGTAACCCCGCTTCCTGAAACAAGGTTTTCCTCAATATTAACTTCTGCACTATCTGATTCAAGTAGCTTTATGGCATCCCTGCGACTATTTATAATCTTCGACTTTCTAATCGATATACTCTCAGGAATCAATAGCTGATAGATACCGTCCTCTCCTGATTCACTTATCTCCACATTATGAATTTCAGTTCTGTCAACAGATTTAAGGTATATACCATGATTGGCCGAATGCTTTATTGCAATATTACTAATCTTAATATCCTGCGTATCCATTGCAATTATTCCATAATCACGCACTGACGCATCAACTGTGATATTTTCATCAGGATCCCTAGGCCCCAAAGAATCATCAATCAATGCTAAATATACCCTGCCAATCTGAGCATCAAAAACCCACTCATCCTGTGTTACTTCGTTCAACATCCAGAGTTTGTTTTCAAGATAATAATTATGCCCAGCCTTTGGCATATATCGAGTTTTATTCTCCCATTCAACAATACCGTTGCTATTAGAGGCCACCTTTCTACGGTCAATCCAATACTCAGCTGTGCGAATTGCCACAAAAGCTCCTGAAAGCGATTCATTTTCTGGGATCGCCAGATCATTTCCTGAAGAAAAATAACAACTCCCTACATATTTATGTGGTGCAAATGAAGAGCTTGGATCAATAGCATCAACCGGCGGAAAACAATCATCCTGAGAGACAGAATCTGAGCTAACGTGCAAATATCCACTTTTTGGATATCGCGCCATCCTAATGGCATCTCCATTGACAAAAAGCTGGCTTACAGAAGAATCAAGATCTTTATAGTAAATAGTCGCAGATTCTTTTCTTTCCAACTGAGTCCAACCATTTAGGCGATCCGAACCAATGATTGTCGGTTTTTCAGAACAATTCTCATCCGCAGTTATTATTGAAGGAAATGCTTTATAACTTGAGTTTCTAAAATCCAGAGAATCATTCCACTTACTACCGCAAGCAAGCTTTATTGTATCTCCCAACTGAAATCCCTGATTCTCCTTAAACGATTTAACCTTAGCAAAGCTCTGCCATGCTAACGACTCTTCTAAACCAGACGCATTATCATTACCATTAACTGAGTCAATGTAATAAGTAGTTGCCCCTGCTGAAGTTGAAACAAACAATAGCAATACAAGCAAAAAATTAGAAAATCTTGACATAATCCCTCCGAAAAACCCCATAAAAATAAAAAGCAAGACACAATAAAAAACCGGAACACTTAAATGCTTCCGGTCTCTTATTGCCAGAAAACAGCAGAGTCCAAGCTAACACCCTCTTGTTAACAAAATATTTCAAAGTCAACTTTTTGCAGGCTAATAATTATGTCTAGCCCGGACATATCACAAATACGCACCATATTTAACCATATCATATTGATTAATATGAGAATTACCAGAATATAAGCGCGTTACGAATTATAACCATGCTTTGCTATCCGGTTTCTGGCTTGTTCTTGAATCTATATTTACAAAGGGTAATGATGTTGTTACTCACGGATAACAAAGAAAGAATTAAACCTGTATGGATAAAGAAAATTCTGGATTCACAACTAAGCGACAGTGGTTGGGATGATTTCGATGGCCTTATAAACTTTGAGAATATCTATTGGTTAGGTTTCACAAAAAAAATCAGTTGGCATAAGAAAGTCACAAGCAAACTTTCATGCCACCGCACAAGGACTACTTAATTATTCTCATTGTTAGCTGATTATTACTCTGAAAAATAACGTCTACACTCAGTATTTCAATTAGATTACACCTGTATTATTCCTGTAACAGAAGGGCTGTATATTCGCCACCCATAAATGAATAGCTGAATATAGAAGTCTCGTAATATGCACATACTATTTTTAAGTCATTACTACCCTCCGGAGGTAAACGCTCCGGCAACCAGAACATCTGAGCACTGCCGTCACTGGGTGGAAAAGGGGCATAAGGTGACTGTAGTTACCTGCGTACCCAACCATCCACAAGGTAAAATCTATCCCGGCTTCAAAAATCGTCTGTTTCAGAGAGAGACTGTGGACGGAGTTGAAGTTATAAGATTGTGGACATATATAACTGCAAACGAAGGATTCTTTAAACGTACACTAAATTATGTTCTTTATATGTTTGCTGTAATACTTGCTCTGCCGTTTCTGCCCAAAGCCAATGTGGTTATCTCTACTTCACCGCAGTTTTTTTGTGGTCTGGCAGGATTTTTCTACAGCTTTTTTAAAAGAGCTCGCTGGATACTTGAGATAAGGGATTTGTGGCCGGAGTCGATAATTGCTGTCGGAGCCATTAAAAACAAAACAGTCGTTAGAATCCTTGAGTGGCTGGAACGCTTTGCCTATCGCAGATCACATAAAATTGTCTGTGTAACCGATGCCTTTAAGAAATATATCTCCTCAAAAGGAATTGCTCCAGAGAAGATTGAGGTTGTTAAAAACGGGGTTGATCTCAAACTCTTTTCCGAATTTTCCGGCACTAATGAGCTAGCTGAAGAACTTAATCTGTCTGATAAATTTGTTGCCTCTTATGTCGGCACTCATGGTATGGCTCACCATCTGGAAACGGTCATGGAGGCTGCGGAAATCCTGAGCCACAGACCGGATATCACTTTTATTCTTGTTGGCGATGGAGCAGAGCATAATCGCCTTATGCAGATGAAAGAGAGAATGAATCTGCACAATGTTTTGATGTTGGGACAGATGCCCAAGGCTCGTATGCCGGAAATCTGGGATTTATCTGATACCAGCCTGGTTCTGCTGAAAAAATCAGATCTGTTTAAAACAGTTATCCCCTCAAAGATATTTGAAAGCATGGCAATGCAAAAACCGATAATTCTCGGAGTTGAAGGTGAGGTAAAAGAGATAATCGATGCTGCCGACTGCGGCATATCCATAGAACCGGAAAATGCTAATGAGCTTGCTGAAGCTATAGTTCTGCTGGCCGATAATCCAAAGATAAAAGCAGAAAAAGGGGCACATGGGCTTGATTATGTAAAAAATTATTTTGATCGCA
>QZLD01000266.1 GCA_004796385.1 Gammaproteobacteria bacterium
ACTTCAATGATCAGATTTCAGGAGGTTCTCGACAATATTTTTATAGGCAATAAAAGCGAGGAAGAGATATACAACCGAATCTTCGTTGTTTCTGCTTATGCGGGGATTACCGACCAGCTTCTGGAGCATAAAAGAAGCCATAAACCCGGTGTCTACTCAGAATTCTGTGATACCGACTCCGACTGGGCATGGGCAGATGTTCTCTCAGAAACAGCAGACACTATGTGTCAGATCAATAAGGCACTGTTTACAGACGAGATGGATCTACAGATAGCCGACCGTTTTGTACTTGACAGAATAGAAGGGGTTCGCAGCTGCCTGCTTGATCTGCAACGATTATGCTCATATGGCCATTTTCAACTTGAAGAGCATCTGGCAACCGTAAGGGAGATGCTTTCAGCTCTGGGGGAAGCTCATAGCGCCCACAACACCAGCCTTATACTTTATCGCCACGGCATTAACGCCAGATTTATCGACCTTACAGGCTGGAGAGAAAAAGACAATCCGGGGCTTGATGAAAAAATCCTGAAAAACCTTGAGGGAATCGACTTTTCTAAAGAGCTGCCGATTGTCACTGGCTACACCCAGTGCCAGGAGGGCTTAATGTCAACCTTTGACAGAGGATACACAGAAATAACATTCAGCCGCATTGCTGTACTGACACAGGCGCGAGAAGCAATTATTCACAAAGAATATCACCTAAGCACGGCAGACCCCAGAGTTGTCGGCGAAGAGAGAGTAATCCCAATTGGCAGAACCAACTACGATGTTGCTGATCAGCTGTCTAACCTCGGAATGGAAGCAATCCACCCCAAAGCCGCAAAAGGGCTGCGACAGAGTGATATCCCCCTGAGAGTCAGGAACGCCTTCGAACCAAACCATAACGGCACCCTAATCTGTAACGAATACTGCAGTGAACAGCCATGCGTAGAAATTATCGCGGGCATGACCAAGGTATACGCCATAGAGGTGTTCGATCAGGACATGGTTGGAGTATCCTGCGGGTACGAAAGCAATATCCTTAGTACCCTAATGGATAACAAGTTCAAGATTGTAACTAAGGATATAAACGCCAATACCATTACCCACTATGTAAGCGGCAGCCTGAAAAAAATTAAAAGATTAATCGGTCGTCTGCAGCACAAACTACCAAACGCCGAGATAAATATGCGAAAGGTTGCCGTAGTTTCTGCCATAGGTAGCGATATGCAGGTTCCGGGAATATTAGCGGCCACCGTATCCCTTCTGGCCTCAGATGGCGTCAGCATACTTGCAATGCACCAATCAATGAGACAGGTTGATATGCAGTTTATTATTGCCGAAGATGACTATGAAAAGGCTGTTAAAGCACTACATAAAGGACTGATAGAAAGAGGTCTCGGAATAATAGAAACCGACCCCCAAAATAATAAAAGTTTTTCTATATGCGATTAGAAAACAGAGCTGATAGCACACCACTGATCATCGGCTCAAAATTACCGCTTATCGGCACAGTATTGACGCAAAAACAACACTCTAAAAAACCTAATTACAGCAAAACAACAACGATTACACATGAGTTAATTCTTTTTTTTCAACTGGTTATAAGGTTTTTTATGTGATGTACTACTGTGTACAAACAGACATAAATACAGATCTTTTTTCAATAAAGTTAATGACAAACATATAAATATTAAGTTAACATTAAACTCCGGCTTTAGAAGACTGGATGCTTATTTCTAAGAATCTATAAATTAAATATGATTTATTAGTATAAATGCCGGAATAGATGGAATATTAGAAATATAAAAAAGATAAGAATTGCAGAAACAAAAATTAATTCTGCAGACAATAACAAAGGAATAATAATTATAAGGAGGTCATAGTTATGCCAGAGGCGGATATCCTTTCAGCAAAAGAGATCGAAAAAAGATTCAAAACCGGTAGAGAAGAATTAAAACTTGGCAATTTTTATGAGGCTCAGGAAGAGTTTTCTATTATTTCAGAAAAAACTGCTCATCTACCAGAAAAACATAATCTTTACAATTCCTATCTAGCCCTTACGGAAGTAATGCTTGGAGAAACCGAGTCATTAAGAGGGTGTCGCAGATATGCCCATAACGAGCATTCAAATTGCGAAACTCTTTGCAATTTGGCTTTAGCTGAAATCAAGTGCAATCAACGTAAAAAAGCCCTGGATGCAGTTAGCCGTTGTATGAAAATAGACCCTGAGAATAAAAGAGCCAAAGCTATTCTGGCAAAAATTGATACTCGCCGTAAACCGATAATTCCTTTCCTTAAACGCAGCAATTCTCTCAACAAAATACTTGGGAAAATTTCTTACAAAACAAACAACAAAAACCACAACACAATTATAAAAAAATACTCATCGACATCTCTGCATAACTTCATCCTCTAACAGTTCCCCCCTAACCGAACCGCCGCTTATCTCCTCGGCAAATGGTTCGGTTAGGTTTTATTTGTGCAGCCCCTGATGCTTTTACGATTTTTTATTGCTTCGACAATATCAATAAATACAATCTCCAATTCTCTTGTTCTGGCAAAAAACTACTCTTCCCTCATCAATCGGTTAACCATTTTTCTTACGATTGAAACCTGAATCCCATACTTAGTAGCAAAATTACTGTCTCCACCTCCTGCATATCCCCAAAAATCGTAACAACCCCGGGGATTATATGGCTTCATGCTTCGCTTTACCTGAGGATAAAGAATAATCAGATCATTGACATCCGCAATTTCATTAAACCCCAGATTTTCAACCAAAGTTGTACCAATTTTGACATATGGAGGATTATCATAAACTGGATTGTCGTTATTTCTGTCCACAGGCACCGCATTGAATCCCTGCTGACAACCATGAAAAAATATATGAATACCGCACTTCGCTCCATTGTTACAGCTTTCCGGAATATAAACATATCCACGCTCTTCAAAACCATTCAGTTTTTCATCTCCAAAAAATTCCGCCTGATTAAACTCTTTCAGATTCCCTATTGCCTTTATATGCTTCTTGGTCGTTCCATCAAAAAAGACGAACATCTCTTTTGCTGTATTGTAACCACAAGAACTTATCCATGGTGGCTCCGTATCAACCTCGCATCTGTTGCCATAGGATTCTGTTGCAAATGTATGCCCTGCCTCTTCGTTATATTCATAGTGGATATTTTCTGCTGTGACTCCGGCAAGCAGATACCAGTCATTCACACGCACAACTACTTCCGGCTTTACTGTAGGATCATTCGCTCCACTAAAGATATATACCCTCGAACGTTCAAGATTTTTCAATGGCGGAATTTTTCCCTGCTGCTGAAATTGCTTTGCATCTCTATAGATATC
>QZLD01000196.1 GCA_004796385.1 Gammaproteobacteria bacterium
AAGGCAAAAAATAAAAATTTTAAGGTTTGCTCTTTTCATATCTGTGTTTTCTTTTTAAACGCATATTATTTAAGACTTGAAATCTTTTCCTGACACATTTGTTTGACCATTCCCTGTAATTTCAGGACACGGCTGCACAACCAGTCAAGTTCTTCTGCTGTAATCACATAATCCTTTTTGTAGCGTGAATCAACATATGCCTTACGCAGTAATGCAAACATATCCTTTTCTTTTTGTGTTCCCTGAGGAAATATCTGTAAAATTTCAGGAATTACGCTTGCTGTTATGCGAAGTAATTTTGCCAAATCATGAGTTTTAGGTTTATATCTTGTAAATACCAACAGCATGGTCGCAATAAGTTTTTCGGCGACTTGATGCAAATTGAATGCTGCAACATTATGACTTTTGTCATCAATAGCGTGATTATACTGTCTGAAATATTCACTGGCTCCGTTAAACCAATAGTCAAAATCTTCTGTTGCCAGTTGTATTATTTCGTTAATGTGCAGAACTCCCGGTTCTGCCAACTCCAGTTTGCCGCTATCGTGCAGCATAATTCCTTCTCGCAGAATATCTGTAAAAAAGTATTGGCCTTTGCTGAGTTTGTTGTTAACAAAATAGATATCTTCCGCAATCAAACTTATAGGAGTTCTGATTTGTTTACCAAGGC
Organism: Gammaproteobacteria bacterium; assembly: GCA_004796385.1. GTDB lineage: Bacteria > Pseudomonadota > Gammaproteobacteria > QZLD01 > QZLD01 > QZLD01. The sequence goes on from QZLD01000196.1 coordinate 671, forward strand.
GATTCATCAATGATGTTTTTCTTTCAATCTTTTTTGCCAGACTTTCATTCTTTACTATCGCCAGCAGATCAAAATCACTTTGATACTGATAGTTTCCGTCTTCCCTTAACTCTTCTACCCAATCTCCACGAGCATAACTGCCGAACAAAATAAGCATATCCGGCTTTACTGTATCAACAATTATATCGGTGGCCCATTTCAACTGTTCCTGTTTGTTTTCCGGTAGATGTTCGTAGCTGTTTTTCATTGTTATCTGTACTTTATTTAACTGTGTAATCTGAAAGTTTATTCACTATCCACCAGCGACCATTCTCTTTAATAAGATTAAAGTAGTCGATATAGGTTATTCTCTGATTTTCAAGTTTGATCTTCGCCTGCGCTATGTTGTTGGTAATATCCACATAGGAAAAATCTGTTTTCCAGATTAATGTATCGTCGTTTTTTTCAGGATTATATTTGGACATATACTCCTCTTTATCGAAGATCTTTAATTCCCCATTCATAAATACAAAGAAAAGCCAGCGATCATGCAGAATTTCTTTGTAAAAGGCAGGATCTGAAGTCGCGTGTCCCTCGTGATAATAGTCTATTATTGCCTTTTTTATCTGCGCTTCTTCGCTCATAGCTACTCCTCATTAAAAATGCATACAGCAGCCACTCGTCATTGGTGGCCGCTGTAATTTCTGCTATCAGGCTTTTTCAAGCGCCTGTGTTATATCTGTAAGTATGTCATCTATATGCTCGATACCGATGCATAACCTGACCATCTCTTCTTTTACTCCAGATGCCTCAAGCTCGGCTGGATTAAGCTGTCTGTGAGTTGTTGATGCAGGATGAACCGCCAGAGATTTGGCATCACCGATATTTACCAGTCGGGTAATAAGTTGCAATGCGTCGATAAATTTCGATCCTGCTTCAAAACCACCTTTAATACCAAAACTGAGAATACCGGATGCCTTGCCCTTGGTAATTTTTTTGGCTACAGCATTATCTTCACTGCCACTCAATCCGCCATAATTCACCCACTCTACCTTTTCGTGGTTTTGCAGAAACTCGGCAATCTTCTGGGCATTTTCACAATGTCTCTCCATTCTTAGCGGCAGAGTTTCGATTCCTTGCAGAATCAGAAAAGCGTTGAATGGCGAAAGCGCCGCACCTGTATTTCTAAGAGGTACGGTTCTGCATCTGCCGATAAATGCCGCCTCCTGAAATGCCTCTGTATAAACCACATCATGATATGAAGGATCAGGTTTATTAAACTGTGGAAAACGCTCCGGATATTTTGCCCATGGGAACTTGCCGGAATCGACAATCACTCCGGCAATAGTCGTTCCATGACCACCCATATACTTTGTTAGTGAGTGAATTACTATATCGGCACCAAAATCAAAGGCTCTGCACAAAAAAGGTGTCGCAACAGTATTATCAACCACTAATGGCACGCCCTTTTCATGGACTGCCTTTGCCAGCGCTTCTATATCGGTAATATTCCCTGCCGGATTACCAATAGTTTCACAATAAACTGCCTTGGTATTCTCATCTATCAGACTTACCATTTTTTCGATGTCGTTATGCGGCGCAAACCTTGTCTCTACCCCAAACTGCGGCAGAGTATGGGCAAAATAGTTATAAGTACCACCATAAAGTTTGCTGCTACTGACGATATTGTCACCATTAAAAGCCAGATTCTGTATAGCATAGGTGATAGCAGCCATTCCTGAGGCCACTGCAAGAGCTCCAACGCCACCTTCCATTGCTGCCACTCTTTTCTCTAACGCGTCATTGGTTGGATTCATTATGCGACTATAGATATTGCCTGCAACCTTCAGGTTAAACAGGTCTGCACCATGCTGCGTGTCATTAAAGGAGTATGATGCAGTTTGATAAATAGGCACTGCAACTGCATTTGTTGTTGGGTCCGGAGAGTATCCGGCATGGATAGCCTGAGTTTCGATCTTCATTTATCACCTCTTATGGTTGGGGTAAATTGATCCCTGCATATTTATTCAAAAACCTCTACAGAAACCACATTTACAATTTTCCGGCCGTGAACTTTTTGACCGATGAGTCATTCAGTGTAGTTTGTTTGAGATTAACGATCAATCTTATATCTGCAATATTTGCCACATAAAATACAGACTGGAATAAAATAACTGGCGAGGGATATATGTTTGATTTCAGCTACTGTGAGAATTCATCAGGTTTCTTTATTACATATCCATTTAATGTATTGAGCAACATGATTTTTATTTTTATCGGTATATATATACTTTCTCTTAAAAATCGGCACGGTAATACGATTACCGCCGCATTATTGATTATATCAATAGGCGTTGGCAGTTCCATATGGCACTTTTTCTCACAAAAATGGCTGCTCATATTTGATATCGGATCAATAGCAGTTTTTGTTATCTGGTATCTATACTGGTTTACAAGCTGCTATATAAAACTTTCCACCTCTGTTTTTATTATTATTTCAATAATGTTTCTAACAATTTCTTTTCTTTCCGCCTATCTGCTAAAAACAATAATTCCAATGAATTCCGCAGGATTTTTACCTTTATTGGCAATATTATTCGGCATTGGCCTTTCTGGAATATCATCAAAATCATACCGGATTAGTTTTTTAGTGTCCGGCTTATGCCTGCTTATCGCCTTGGTTTTTCGCATAATTGACAGAGACTTGTGTAACTTAATCCCTTTTGGCACACATTTCCTGTGGCATATTTTCTGCGGATTATCCCTCTACGGACCTATTTATCTGTTACTGAAAGAAACATCTAACGCCAAAACAAGAAACCCCGCTAAATAGCGGGGGTTTCTTTTTTCCAGGTTAATTAAAAACCATTTAGTAAAAAACTATGGTGCAGCAGGATAAACCGGCAATGTAAAGTTACCCAAACCTATTACCGCTTCCCAAGCTGTTGTTTGGCCTTCTCCCGGTGCTAGCATATCGAATTCCAGTTCGGCCGGAGTTGCCCCTGTATTTGCGCTCTCTTTTACAACCACGCTGTCTGTACCATTAACAGTTGTATTAAGATCGCGGTCATAATCGAAGTCTCCTCCTCCGGCATAGATACAGCTATCGGTTGGAGCATAGGTAATATCTGTGTCGGATGATTCAAACTGTAGATTTGTTTCGCTATAGGTCATTGCCTGACGCTGAACATACTGACTTAATGTTCCGTTACCCGGGCCAATTTGCGCCCAGTTACAGAACATACCGTCTATTGTTCCGTCATACAACTCTGCATCTTCACCATAACCGAAGTATGCCTCTGCTTCTGTTTCGGAAGGCAGACCAATTGCAAGTGCTCTGGTATATCTATCGCCAGCTCCCGCCTGCCATGCGTAGGTAAAGTTACCGGTCATAGCCACTGGGTTAAAGTCTGCAGTAAAAATGTTGTAGTCATTACCCCAATCTCTATCATCACCGAATTGTCCCTGCTGCTCAGCAGTTGGTTTTGTTCCGGGATCTACTACATATCCATCAATATTGTCACTCTGAACCTCTTCTGTAAGACCATCAGCATTAAGACCACAGAACTCTGCGGATCTGTACTGCAAGCTCATTTCAGTTGCTGACGTCTGCACATAGTGCAGTGAAATATTATGGGTTATACCGTCGTCATTATCATGCTGAGCACAGTTACCCAACTGGAAGTTAGGCATTTTTTCATTAAGTGCCGCCTGTATAGCGGTACCCATACCGGGTATTCCTGCAATTGCCGGATCATATTTAAGGCTTCGCGGATCATCGAAACGCATTACCAGAAGACCTTCACCCTGCCCCGCTGTTTCTCCCGGAACATGAGTTAGCTGCACAAACATGGTATAACTATTTAAACCCAGTTGCGCATATGTATCTGCTGGTGAGATAGTCATTTCCACAGTGTATGTCCACTTTGTACCGGTACTATCAAGTACTATAGATGCTGTTGAGAAAGTAATATCCATTGCACTGATAAATTGCTGCAATACCTGCACTGCTTCAGTTTGATCTCCTGCAAGGTTTACTATTGTCTGAAACTCAGAAGGCAACTCAGTTTCCAGAGCATTAAACTCGGTCGATAAATCAACAGTTACGGCTTGCTTTTCACCTTCCTGAGCTTCATATGCTGCCAAAATATCATCAGGGAATGTATTTCCACCCGACTGATAAATCTGAACCAGCCCGGCAACGCTCATTAGAGACATGGTAGATTTATATGTAATTGATCTCATTTGTGCATTTAACTGAGCAGCTGCACAAGCCTGACCTGTCTCCTGCTCGGTTTCTGCCCAGATACCAAGATCTCCCGGAGGAAGATCTCCATTGGCATTATCGCCATCAGGGTGATTCACATAACTGATGGATGGACCATAACAGCTGGCTCTACCACCAGCTGCCATTATGAGTGCATCCATATCCCATGATTCTTCAAGAGTCGCAGAACCTGACACCAAGCTATTCACCTGAGATATCGCCATCTCATACATAGTTTGATTGCCTTCTGTAGCTGCAGCAATTTTGGCAAACATGCCTTCTACCTGTGGAGATGTTTCTGTTGGCGATGCTACCGCAAGAGATTCCGGAAAAACTTCTGCTTCTTCCTCTCCCTCACCTTCGGCAGCTCCTTCCTGCTCACCTTCGCCTTCTGCGGCTCCTTCGGCAGCACCTTCTCCTGAGCCTTCCTGCTCACCTTCGCCTTCTGCGGCTCCTTCGGCAGCTCCTTCCCCAGAACCTTCCTGCTCACCTTCAGCCTCAGTTATACCGGCGTCACCATCTTCTGATTCGCAATTATCGCCACTACACTGAACAACCCCACCTATTACTTTCGGTGCTGTATCAGTAAGTTCCGGAGATGTTGCGCTCATACCTGATGAGATATCACCAACATCACTACTAGTCGGCAGTTGAAGAGTTTCATCAATTTCCAGTGATGTACATGCCCCTTCATCTTCCGCCATAACTTGCTCACCTTCAATAGCCTTAACAACGTAGGTACAAGTCTCCGCGCTTGGCAGACAGGTTCCGTCAGCAAGTGCAAATGATGGGAACCAGCGATAATTTTCATCTTCTTTCCCTGGAATTCCCCAGAGATCACCCTCGCCACCATACTCAATCAAAAAGGTCTTTCCGTTATAGGTTGAATCACTGTTTCTGTCATCTTCTGTCGTATGGGTATAGGTGAAACTTAGTGGTTGTGAGAAAACAACAAAGTCACCATTAGCATCTTTAACAGCTGCATATCTGTTCCAGCTGTTTGCTCCTGTTTCCCAGCGGAAGGTTACGTCCATATCGTACACATCCCAGATTTGCACCAAATCACCAGAGTCTTCAGGCAGAAGCATTGAAGATGTCTGAATACCCCAGTTATAAGAGCTCTGTTCTGAAGGAGTCACTCCATCGGCAAGAGAAACAGCTTGACCATGATCTCCGTAATAGGCATCGCTTTCATCCTCTGCTTCGTCATCATCACCGGTTCTGTCATCCGATTTAACTTGTTTGACCGTCAGAGTCATTGTTGCTTTGTTAAATTCGTAAATTACTGACGGAGTCGGTGTTTCCGGCTCACCGTTCTCATCATATGTCTGATCTGCATCATCATAGAACGGGCTTGCTCCGCCTGTCATATTGATCTCTGCTTCAGAGATATTTGCCTTAGGGCACTCCTGATAACAGTACAACTCGATAATACCGTCTTCATCACCTGTAAATACGCTGTCAGAACCATTTACAAAACCTTCGGTATATATTGCGACCTTGGTTGTATCATCGTTTTCACCATCCCAGTACGGATAGTTCACTGATCCACCAAGGGCATTTGACCAGAAGCCCATCCACGGCATTGATATTTTAGCCGGAGTCAAATACTGAATAGTCTGCTCTCCAGTTTCTTCGCTCCATGTCTTCTTGCCTACCACATAGAAACCGGCTCCATCATTTGCAGTGGCTCCCTCGGAAGCATTCGACAATGCTGTATCGGATGTGTACTCAACAATATACTCGGAGCCATCCTCTTCAACTGTTTCAGGAATCTCACAGCTTATGCCATTTGCTTCAGTATAGGACTGGGCAACAAATACATTTGATGGGCTACTCTCATCACCCTGTACTTTCTTGGCAAGACCAAAATCAGGACAGAACCAGTAAGTTGCCCATGGAGATGAATTCCTCTGCTGTACAACCTTGAGACAATCTTCCAAAGTTGTCTCCCCTACTACAACATTTTCAACTGCAGTAACCTCATAATCGGCCTGCACCTCTTCGGAAGTCTCTTCCTCTCCATTAACCGATGTATATTCAACTACATTGTCTGTCCATGTTGAGCCAACTTCCATGCCGGTAACGACGAGGTTGTAACCCTGAGGAACATACTCTCCCTCACCTTCACCCTCTTCAGATGCGTTAACATAACGAACATATGTAATATTCTCACCTTGCTCTCTTCTGCTACCGCTTTGAATATAGCCGCCTTCATAGGTTGTCTCTGCATATATCTCCTGGGTAAAACAGACACTATTACCGTTGCCGGAACTGGTTACAGTGCGATAGTCTTCCCACTCGCTAGGAGAATCGAATCTGATAGTATCGCAAGTTCCTGTATCGTTAAGTTCGTCAACAAAGGTTTTTGAAACAATGTTCTGCGATCTGGTATAGAACGTTTGATTTCCGGTACTACCACACTCAGGTGGAATCCACGGATAGAAGTTAAGAGCCACCCCTTCTATCTTAGCCAGATCAACTGCTGCCTTGGTAGATTTCATCATTCTACCCGGAGCCTGAACCAAAGTATAAGTTTCAGCCTCTCCCTCTGAATCACCAAATGTTTCTCTTTCCACTGTTGTAATTACAGAAGTATCTGTCACCTGATCCTCATCTATCCACATACCCCAGTATCCGATATGCCCATAAACAGTATTCTCTCCAACTGTAGCCTTAAACGGGAACCCGGATTCAAGCTCTACCTGATCACCGGCGTTCTCTCCACTAGCATGATAAAGGTTGTATCTCCATACATAGGTATTGAAATCGTTTCTGGCAGTACAAATTTCTTCAGTTCCATCATCACGAAGGAAGTGTGTTGCATTAAAAGCTACATCGAACTCTCCATTCTCTTCTTCAATTGGCTGCCCGTCTGCTGTTGCTGCTGTTGCTGTAATTGCTACACCACTATCTCCAAGAGCATCATCAAATATAACTCTGGCCGCCTGGGTAAAGTCTATTTCCATTTCACCCATACCCCAGTCTTCAACCATCTGGTTATTCATATAGAGCAGGAATTTAACCTTACCGTCTTCTGTATCTTCTGTTTTAAGAACTCCTGTAAGAGCAACTTCCCCATCTTTTTTACCTTCAAAAATCATAGTGAATTTACCAAATGGATTCTCTTCACTAACACTTTCGGTAATTACTGCCTCACATCTCATTGTATCCAGTTCATCTGCAGGAGAATCGTTCATCCATACCCTTACATATTGAGAGGATGAATTACTGGCTCTGGATGAGTTAACTGTCCAGTTCATATATGACTTGGATTTAGAACCACTGGATTTGCCGGATTCTTCTGAAGAATCCTCTCCAAAGGAACACTTACTCTCTTCTATAAGTACATTATAAGTTCCCTTGTTAACCATCTGGTCATACTGCATCTGTTCAGTCATACAGAGTATTTCATTCACAAGCTGCAGTGGTTCCATTGATGGGTCCCACACCCAGAATTCAGCCTGATCAGTTACATAATCGGAATCGTTTGCAAATGATGCCACCTGTGTTTCTCCAGTGGCTCTTGCAATTTTAACTACCTCCGCCGGAAGATTCTTTGCCAATCTCATTCCTTCAATCTGACTTGATGCTGTTACCACTTCCATATTACCCGGCAATTCAAGAGCTGAAATTTCTTCAGCTTCGCCTTCACCACTGCCTTCACCACTGCCTTCACCACTGCCTTCACC